>CAXUIF010000254.1:0-4018 GCA_964250995.1 uncultured Acidobacteriaceae bacterium | reverse complement strand
GGAAGTGGGCGGGGCCGGATGTTCCGGACTTTGAGCCGACCAAGGATCCTGGGTATCGTCCGGAGCACGACAGCAAGGGCATGGCGGCCATCTCGGGCGACTCGCCGTTCATCATGAAGGGCGACGGCAAGGCGTGGCTGTTTGCTCCCATGGGCGCGCAGGATGGGCCGTTGCCGACGCACTACGAGCCGATGGAGTCCCCGGTTCCCAACCTGCTCTATCCGAAGGTGCGCGAAAACCCGACCATTGAGAAGTACGAAGGGCCACTGACCGAATACAACCCGAATGACGGGGAGTTTCCCGTTGTGGCGACGAATTACCGGCTCACGGAGCACTATCTGAGCGGGCCGATGAGCCGCTTTGATAGCTGGTTGAATGAGCTGCAGCCAGAGATGTTTTTCGAGCTCAGCCCGGAGCTGGCCAAGGAGCGGGGCATCGAGCATGGCGGGTGGATGGTGGTGTGGAACATGCGCGCCGCGATCGAAGCCCGGGCCATGGTGACGCACCGGCTGCAACCCTTGCACGTAAACGGCAAGACGCTGCACCAGATCGGCATGCCCTTTCATTGGGGATGGGCGGGCGAGACCGTGGGCGCGGGGGCGAATGACCTCACGTCGATCAGCGCGGACCCGAACGTCAGCATGCACGAAGCGAAGGCGTTTACCTGCGACGTGCGCGCGGGACGCTTGCGAGATCATGTCGACATTGCGCCGCTCGCGGCAGAGCCTTGGCCGACACGGGCAAAGGCCCCGGACACGGCAAAGTCGGATCAGCCGGAAGGACAGTTGATATGAGTGATTTGAGTCTTCATGGCCAGACGCTGACGGGGTTCGCGACGGACCTGGTGAGTACATTTCTGCGGCCGGAGCCGCCGCCGGCGCAGGAAGAGACCGGCTTCTTTACGGACACCACGCTGTGCATCGGCTGCAAGGCCTGCGAAGTAGCGTGCAAGCAGTGGAACCAGCTACCCGCGGATGGATTTCACTGGACCGGCAACAGCTACGACAACACCGTTGCGCTGTCGGACACGACGTGGCGTCACGTGGCGTTCGTCGAACAGTTCGACCCCGAGTCGCACATTGGCCGATGGCTGATGATGAGCGATGTTTGCAAGCATTGCCAGCATGCGCCGTGCGTGGAGGTGTGCCCGACAGGGGCGCTGATCTACAACGAGTTCGGCAACGTGTATGTGCAGCAGGATGTGTGTAACGGTTGCGCGAACTGCGTGGTGGGCTGTCCCTTCGGCGTAATCAGCCGTAACAAGGAGGATGGTCGCGCGCACAAATGCACCCTGTGCTACGACCGGCAAAAGGACGATCTGGTGCCGGCCTGTGCGAAGGCGTGCCCGACGGATTCGATCAAGTTCGGGAAAATTAGCGAGCTGAAGGAGCATGCGGAAAAACGCGTGGAGCAGCTGCAGGCCGAGGGGCAAACGGATGCGTACCTGTACGGCGCGGAGGCAGCCGGCGAGTACAGCGCGTTGAACTCGTTCTTTCTGCTGAAAGACAAGGCGAGCGTCTATAACCTGCCGGAAGCGCCACGGCGCGGGGCCGCCCACCTGAAGAAAAATTACCTGTACAGCTTTGCGGCCTCGTTGGCGCTGACGGCGGTTTCGGCGTTTCTGTTTGCGGGGGAAAAGCATGGCTGACGTGTTGGACCGCAATCTCGCCGAGGTGCAGGAACACGAGGATCCCCGCGATGTGTTCAGCCAGATCACACCGGCGTACGACATCCTGAAGGCGGCCAAGCCCGACCGGGTGCAGGACCCCGGCTACTATGGCCTACCAATTTTGAAGCGGCCGTTCTGGAAGTGGGAGATCGCGCTGTACTTCTTTTTTGAAGGCGTAAGCGCCGGGTCCTTCATTCTGTGTACCGTGGCGGGGCTGAAAGACAAGGACCGGTTAGCTAGCCTGATCCGTGGGGGGCGGTTTCTGTCCTTCGGGACTATGGTCTTATGCCCGCCGTTGCTGATCGTCGATCTGGGGCGGCCGGAGCGTTTTCACCACATGCTCCGGATTTGGAAGAAGACCTCGCCCATGAACCATGGGGCCTGGGCGCTGAGCGGCTACGGCATGGTCTCGTCGTTGCTGGCCCTGCTGGCTGTGCCACAGTCGGCTTTGCCGTTCGGTTGGGGTGCGGGGCTGCTTGGGGCCTTGCAGCGGTGGATGCCCGCACGCTGGATCGGCGTGTTGGGCCTGCCGTTTGCCTGGACCATGGTGAGCTATCCGGGGGTGCTCCTGGAGACGACGGCGAACCCGGTGTGGTCGCGATCGCACTTCCTGGGGCCGCTCTTCGCCGCGAGCTCCATGAGCAGTGGATCCGCGGCGCTAACGCTGCTGAGCTACGGTTCAAGTGACCATGGGCTACATAAGGCGTTGGGCACGTTTGAGGACGTCGCGACGGTGGCGGAGGCGGCTGCGGTGGGCCTGTACCTGGGCACGGCGAAGCGGGCTGCCCGGCCCTTGTGGAAGGGCAAGCAGCGGCTCCTGTTTTGGGCCGGGGCTGTCGGGTTGGGCATCCTGGCACCGGTCATCTTGCGGCGAAGCCGGAGCAAGGTGGTGCGCGAGGCTGTGGCGCCGCTGCTGACGATTGCGGGGAGCCTGGCGCTGAAGTGGTCGGTGACGTATGCGGGGCAGGAATCGGCGCTGGATCCGGAGATGGCCAACTTCAACGGCGAAACCCTGGACGGCAAAGCCTACTGGGGACCCAAGGTGCCGAAGACGGCTGAAGTGCCGGCGACGGAAGCGGCCTTGGCCAGCTTGTAATTATTAACTAGTGCGAGTTCGCTGATGGTGTAAAGAACAGAAACTGCAAGAACAACCGCAGATTCCCCTTCGGGAATGACAACAATAAGCAACGGCCTTAACACCGGCTACTACATTGCTGTAAGGCAGGCTGGCGTTGGGTCAGGCGAGCGACGCAACATTGGTGCTGCTGCCGGCTCCGCCCGTCATGGCTCGAGGGGCGTCCGATGTTTGGGACCACTCGGCCTGACCGCGCGGGAGAAACACGCTGACGATCGTGCCGTGGTGCTCGGGGTCGGTGGAGGAGGCGAGCTCGATGGTGCCGCCGTGCTTTTCCACGATGCCCTTCGAGACCCAAAGTCCAAGCCCGGTGCCAGCCTCGCCTTTGGTGCTGAAAAACGGCTGGAAGAGCTGACGCTGGATCTCCGGCGTGACGCCCGCGCCGCAGTCTTCGACCGTGATCAGGATGCCGGGCGAGCGTGCTTCCGCCGGATCCGACGGGTTGATGCCTGACGCTGCGCGCGTGCGCACCTCGACGAGCTCACCTCGCGGGGAGGCCTCTGCGGCATTGGTGAGGAGGTTCGTGAAGACCTGCCGGAGCTCGGCCGGGAAGCCGGAGACGACGGCGGGCTGCTCCAGGTCTGCCTTGATGCGAACGCCGATCTCCTTGAAGCGGCCGTCCAGCAGCACAAGAACGCTGCCAAGCAGGCTGGCCACATCAAGCGCGACCGCTGTGCGGGATTCTCGATACATCCCCAGCAGGGCGCGGCTGATCTGGGTGGCGCGGCTGAGCTCGCCTTGCGCCATATCGAGAAAGCGAACGTTTTCCTCCGGTGTCGAGCCGGACCGCATCAGGTAGAGGAGGTTCGCCACGGAGTCCAGCGGGTTATGAATCTCGTGGGCGATGGTGGCGGCGAGGCGGCCGGCGACGGCCAATTTTTCTGAAGCGAGCAGGGCTGCCTGGGTGCGGCGCTGCTGCGTGCTATCGCGCAGGACCAGCACGATGCCAGCGAGGTCGCCGCTGCGCTCGTAGATGGGCGCGCCACTTTCGTCGACCATGAGCTCGGTGCCGTCGGGGCGGCGGAGAATGAAGGCTTCCACGGGGACGATCGTCCGCAGCTCCCGGCGCACCGCGGCGATGGGCGATTCCGCAGCGACGTGTGTGGACTCCCCTTCGAGGGCGAAGACCTCTTCGAAGCGCTGATTGCGTGCCTCCGCGACGGGGCAGCCGCTCAGGCGCTCCGCGGCGGGGTTCATCAGCTCGATGCGGCCTT
>CAXUIF010000253.1:938-4065 GCA_964250995.1 uncultured Acidobacteriaceae bacterium | reverse complement strand
GTGCCATCCGCGGGCTGGTCACCACGTCCACGATGCCCCCGTCGCCCGGCACCCCAATCTGGATGGGGCGGTGCTGCCACTCGTATGGCCTGTAGTCGGGTCCGCCACTTTCCACCCAGAGCATGGCTTTCACAAAGTTCACCGAAGGGCCGATATAGCCCGCCCTGCCGGCATGGAATTGCGCGAAGGCGCTGACCGCAAGGCGCACCTCCTGGTCATACACGTCCCAGCCCGGCCGGGTGTGCTTGCGGGTGATGCCCAGCTTCCACCCCTCGAAATCCTGCTCACTGACGCTGTGGTAGCTCACGCTTTCCCCGATCTCCGGCGCTCAGTCGTACACGCAGGCAGTTTCCTGCTCATAGGCCTTCTTGCGCCACGCTGTTTCGGTAGGAAACCCAGTGGCGACCCACGCATCGTCTGTGTGCTGCACTTCCAGCACCCGCATCTTGCAGCTCAAGCCCCGCGGGTGCAGGCGGTACACAAACTTCCCCGGCCCTTGCGAGATCGTGTCATACGGGGTGCGTTCGCAGTCGCTCCAGGAGGTGCTCCAATCCAGCGTGTGCGGGCGCACGCGCAGCCCGCCGCGGCAGGCCCGGCTCCCCGCACCGCCGACCCCGTCCCCCGTAAAGGGAGTGCGCGCTTCGGTCTGATACAGCAACAGCGTCAGCATCACCAGCATTCGTGCTGCCATGACGTCCCCCCTAATTGCCGTGCAGGATGTTCACAAACTGCTTGCTGTCCGGCAGGGGCTGGAAGCGGAGCATCAGCAAGTGGTTGCTGCCACCCCCGCTCAGCACCCCGAAGTGCGCGATCCATCCCCGAAAGGCAAACGTGCTCAGCGCATCCTGCCGGCGGTCGTCGGTCCAGAAGGTCAGCTTGCAGTCCTGCACCTTGTCCGAAGTCAGGGTGTGCGAGTGCGTGAACAGGTAGGACGCTTTATCGAAGCTCAAGTTTTCGTTGTCGTGCATGTCCACGAAGACTTCGATCGCCGTCTGGGTCTGGCCCATGAGAGGCATCATCCCGTCCGGGCCGTAAGGCGTGAATACGCGTAAGGCTGTCGAAAAGGCGAGGAACTCGACCTCGCCGAAGCGGACGGGGGTTACCGAAGGTTGTGCCGGCATGGAATCCATCTTGACACATAACTGGCTAGGGGAGATACTTATTTCAGCGGTCACCAGCCGCAAAGGAGAAACACCATGAACAGCAACACCATGAACCTCGCGCAGTACATCGGTCTTCTGATCGCGATCCTCGGGGGCGTGATCTGGCAGCGCGTGGAAATTCACCAATTAGGTGCCCGGATCGACCAACTCGGGGTGAGGATCGATCAACTCAGTGCCCGCGTGGACAGGATCAGTGACGATCTGCGGGAGTTCTACCGGGAGCTCGGCCGGCACGATAAAGCTATCGAGGTGCTGGAGCGCAACAAATGAACAAGCTCCGCCTCGCCGCACCTTCGGTAAGCGGGGCGTCCGGGGTGGTACCCGGGGGGACTACGCAACGTCCCACCCCTAAGGCGATGAGCAAAGACCTGATCACCGTGGATCTTCGCAAGCCGCTGCCGCCGCGGCTGTTGGCGGCCGCGCGCTCAGAGCTACAGCGGCAGGCGGCGGCGGCGCCGCGGCCGGGGCGCAAGGTGCTGCGCACCTGCGAGTGGTGCGGCCAGGAGATGGGCGCGCGAGAGTTGCGGGCGCACCGTGCGGGCTGCCCAAAACGGGGTTAATTGCCGTGAATCCAGCCGAATCCGGGCTGGCGCACGAGCTTTTTTGTTTCTTCGACCTGATTTGCTGAGAATTAGTGGCAGGCGAGGGTGAGGCCGCAGAGGACGCCGGTGATGCTGAGGACGGCGGCACGGCGGCGCCCCTGGGTGCCATGGGCGTTGCTACCTGCGGCTGGGGACGCTGTCCCGGCGGGATCTGCGCTGCCCGGGCGGCGAGCTTGCGGGCGAGCTCCTTCAGCGGGGCGCGGGTGAACTCTTTGGCTGCCAGCGCGTACACGCCGCAGTCCAGCGCTTCGTTGCGTTTGTGTGGGTTTTCCCATCGCGATACCTCCCCGCCCTTTGTGTGTCGCGTAACGAGCTTCTCTGCGGTCAGATGCTCGAAATACGCCTTATCGCAGCCCGCGTCCGGATGGTCGGGAAAATGGATGTAGCCGGGACGGGTTTTGTCCTCAATGCCCAGCCTACCGTACAGGGTGTCTTTGGCGGTAGAGGTGCCTACGATCACCAGGAGGGCGCCCTGGCGGCCGACGCGCGTCGCGCCACTGACGAGCGGGGCGCCGGTGAGGGAGCTGCCTTTGCACGCCCGGACGCCCTCCCCTTCATGTCGGCGGGTGTAGGTGTAGACGGCCTGGGTGCGGTTGCCGTCGCCGGAGTCCATGAAGGTGCAGGCGGTGGGCAGCAGCAGGCCGGTCTCGTGTTCCACCCGGCTGCGGCGCCAGGCGTCGAAGCGGGCGAAGACCTCCGGTTCGCGGATGGGGTCGCCGTAGAAGACGCGGTGCTCAATGACCCAGGATTGATCTTCGAGGCCCCATCCCCACTTAGTGGCCTCGATGCGGTCCTTCTGGACGTCGGCCCCGCACGTGACAATGACGACGCCCAGCGGTGCCGGCGCAGGGTAGCTCTCGGCGTGTTTCTGGACGGCGTGGAGGTCGGCGCCTTCGGCCTGCTCGTCCCAGGGGAGGGCGAGGACGGTGTTGGTGAAGACCTGCAGCTTGTCGGGGATGCCCTGGCACTTGAGAAAGTCGGCGCGGATCTCGCCCCAGGTGTAGCCCAGCGGCGAGTAGAGCGAGGACAGCTGGAAGCCGGCGGTGAGGCCATCGTCGCCGCCGATCGGCTTGCCCGCGCGCCACTCGCCGAGCCGGAGCATGCCGTATTTGTCGGCTTCGGTGATTTCGCAGCCGTGGGCTTCGCAGACGTAGTACGTGCTGTCCGGTGGCCCCATGAGCTGTTCGAAGCGCAGCACCTGGAAGTGGCCGCACTGCGGGCAGGGCAGGAAGAGCTGGCGCATGTCCGAGCTCTCGAAGGCCTTGGTGATGCGGCAGGTGCGGCGCAAGGAGGGTGAGCTGACGCGGAGGTGCTTGCGGTTGCTCTTGAAGGTGGCCATGCGCTTGCGGGCCTGGTCGACGG
>CAXUIF010000253.1:0-928 GCA_964250995.1 uncultured Acidobacteriaceae bacterium | reverse complement strand
CTCTTTGTTGGCGTCGTAGCGGCCCTCTTCGTCGGTAACGAGGTAGCGGATGGGGCGCGAGGCGAGCTGGAGGGCGAGTTGGCCCAACCGAGGGAGAGCTGCCCGCCGGGAAAGGCCATGTGGTAAGCGTCGTTGCCGCGACCGAGGCCGACCAAGCCCTGCAGGGCGGGGGTGTCGCGCAGCATGGGGCGGATGCGGTCCTTGACGATGACGCGGGCGAGGTCTTCGGTGGGCTCGATGAAGAGGATGGGGCCGGGGTCGTGCTCCATGGCGTAGGCGCAGAAGTTGAGGGCGATCTGGGTTTTGCCGACCTGCGAGGCCCACATCAGGATGACGGCCTGAAAGCGCGGGTCGGAGAGCGCGTCCATGGGCTCGCGCTGGTACTCGGCGTTGGAGGTGTACCACTTGCCGGGCTGGGCGGAGCCTTCGGCGGAGAGCACGGCGTACTTGTCGGACCAGGCGGACAGGGTGAGGTGCTCGGGCGGGCGGACGAGGGCGCAGGCGTCGAGCAGGGCCTGCTCGAAGGCGGCGAGGGATTCAGGGCTGGAGGGGATCATCCAGCCATTCCGCTTCCAGCCAGGCCCAGTCGAAGTCTCCGTCACCCTCCTCCGCCGAGGCGTCAACTGATGACAAAGTGTCACCACTTGGCAGCTGGGGCAGATCGACGACGGCGCCAGTGGCGATCTCGCGGCAGACGTTCTCGAGCTCGTCCTTGAGGGCGGCTTCGCGCTCGGTGCGGGCCTGGAGGCCATCGAGGCTGCTGGCGAGCTTGGGGGCCATGCCGAGCAACTTAGCACGCAGGTTGCCCATCAGGCGATCGAGGCGGAATTTGGCGTCGGCGATGACGATGACTTCGCCGCGGAGGCGGCTGAGCTGCAGCTCCTTGAGGTTGGCTTCGGCGCGGGTCTTGCGCAGGCTTGCGCTGCGG
>CAXUIF010000252.1:0-4070 GCA_964250995.1 uncultured Acidobacteriaceae bacterium | reverse complement strand
GGCGTGATGACGATGCCGTCGGCCTTGTGCAGCTCCCTGTTGCGGTTGTGCGTGAGAATGGCGTGCGAGAGTGCGGGCGTGGGCGTGTAGCCGAGGTCCTTGTCGATCAGCACATGGACGTTGTTGGCCGCGAGCACCTCGAGCGCGGCGACGAAGGCGGGCTCGGAGAGCGCGTGGGTATCCTGCGCCAGAAACAGGGGCCCGGTGGTCTTTTCAGCGGCACGGAACTCGCAGATAGCCTGCGTAATGGCGAGGATGTGGTCCTCGTTGAAGGCCGTGTTGAAGGACGAACCACGATGCCCGCTGGTGCCGAAGCTGACACGCTCGGCGGGGTTGGCCGCGTCAGGATGAAAGGCGTAGAAGTCGGCCAGCAGGCGCGGCAGGTTGACCAGGCGGTCAGGTGAGGCGTGGTGGCCGGGGGTGTTGAGCTGCGGGTCAGGGGCCGTGACGGACATGGGCCAAAGCATACCGCATCGCGGTCGCACGGACCGCGGTGTGGGGACGAGTGTTTGGGCCGGTGGGGCTTGCTGGCTTGGTCTGGGTCAAAGGAGCTAGTTCGTTCCGGCAGTGCGACCTACCGGGACTAGCAGGTCTTGAATGATCTAGCAAGACGAAGCGTGCGCGTCGTCCTCATGTAGTGATCCCAATTCCTTTTTAGGCCTGGCAAGGTGGAGCCATGCGCCTCCTCGAGGAAGTCGGCCTGAACTATCCTGTCTGTTCGGAAGTGCCGGAAGCCGTCGCGCAGCTCACACCATGCAGCAAGCAGGCGAACGGCGTCTGCGTAGCCGATGATCACCGGCCACACGACCCGTTCGGTCTCTTGCCCGCCTTCGTCACAGTACCGGATACGCAGCTTCCGTCCGGCACGGATCCAGGATCGGGTTTTCGCGAGGTCAAGCCCATCCCTGACAGGAACGTTGTTGGCAGGTGTGCCAAGGGTCGGCTCGGTGATGAAGGTGCGCAAAGAGGGTGGGACCGCAGCGGTGATCTTCGAGAGGAGATCTCGCGCGGCGTTGGCGAGTGCAGCGTCACCCCGTTCGGCAACCCATTGTGCACCGAGCACCGCTGCCTCCAACTCCTCCGGGGTCAGCATGAGCGGCGGCATATCGTATTGCCGGTCGAGAACGTACCCGACACCCACCTCACCACGAATGGGCACGCGCTGGCTGGCCAGATCAGCGATGTCACGGTAGACGGACCGCATCGATACTCCTAGCTCTGCAGCCATGGCTTCCGCCGTTACAGGCCGACGTGAGCGCCGCAGTATTTGGATCACCTGGAAGAGTCGGTCGGCTCGGCGCATAAGCAAACAATGCTGACACTACGCTGTCAGTAGAGACCGGTTACGTTCGTCCTGATGCTGGAGACTCCAGCCGGAGGAGACGATGAACCTAGTTTCGATGCGCGTCATCACGAACGATGTAGAGCGGCTGACCAGCTTCTACGAGACTATCAGCGGTACTTCCGCAACCCGGTATACGCCGGACTTTGCCGAACTTACAACTCCGCGAGGCACTCTTGCCATCGGCAGCACACGAACGCTCCGTCTGTTTCATGCAGAAAATCAGCTTAGGCCCGAGGCGAACCAGAGTGTCATTCTCGAGTTCCTCGTGGAGGATGTAGACGCAGAGTTCTCACGTATGAAAGATCAGCTGTCCGGATTAGTACAAAAGCCGACAACGATGCCCTGGGGAAATCGCTCACTTTTGTTTCGCGACCCAGACGGGAATCTCGTTAACTTCTTCACCCCCGTTACTCCAGAAGCAATCAAAAAGTTTGCGCAGTGATGCTGGCGGCTGTGGACCAGCAATAAGTAACGAGAAACGCCGTTCTAGGAAGTGACGCTGTTCACGTTCCAGGATCCTGTTCTTTCTGCTGGTCTAAACAGGCTGCGCGCAGGCGCGAGCGGTAGCGTGACTGGTATGCTGCGCGGAGCATGACTGACCGTGCCAAGAGTTTGGACCTGCGATGGGTTGTGCCGGCTGCCCTGTTGTTTGTGGCGGGAGTGGTCCTGCAGGCGATGGTGCATGGGACGGGGCTGGCCCATGGCGTCGCTGGGACGCTGCGCTGGCTGGGTGTGGCTTGCCTGACTGCCATGGCCGTTTGCCGCCGCAGTTTGACGCCGTGGATCTTTGTGGCGATGGTGGCCGGCGCGGAGCTGGGCTTTGACGCACCGCAGGTTGCCGCGCAGGCCCGGGTGTTTTCGGATATCTTTTTGCGCCTGATCAAGACCATTGTGGCGCCGCTGATCTTTGCAACGCTGGTAGTGGGAATCGCGGGTCATGGTGATCTGCGGGGCGTCGGGCGCATGGGCGTGAAGGCGCTGTTCTACTTCGAAGTGGTTACAACGCTGGCGCTGGGAATCGGGCTGGTGGCGATCAATGTGTCGCGCGCGGGTGTGGGGTTGGCGATGCCATCCACCCAGGTGTCAGAAGCGAGACCCGGGGCACCCGCGGGCGGCGTCTCTGTCCCCCCCGCTCCGGTGCACTGGGACGACTTTCTGTTGCATATCTTTCCGGAAAACATTGCCAAATCGGTTGCCGAGGGTCAGATCCTGCAGGTGGCGGTCTTTGGCGTGTTCTTCGGCATCGCCTTGGCCACGCTGTCCGAAAGCCAACGCGGTCCGGTGCTGCGCGTGTGCGAGAGCCTGAGCGAGGTGATGTTTCGCTTCACCAACGTGGTGATGTACTTTGCGCCGATCGGGGTGGGCGCGGCGATGGCGTACACGGTGGGGCACATGGGGCTGAGTGTGCTGGTGAATCTGGGCAAGCTGCTGTTGACGCTGTATGGCGCGCTGGCGCTCTTTGCGGTGCTCGTGCTACTGCCAGCGGCGCTGCTGTTCGGCGTGCCGGTGGGGCGCTTTTTGGCCGCGGTGGCCGAGCCCGCGACGATTGCGTTTGCCACCAGTACCAGCGAGGCGGCGCTGCCGCGCGCCATGGAGGCCATGGAAGCGTTGGGCGTGCCGCGCCGGGTGGTCGCGTTTGTGATCCCGGCGGGGTACAGCTTCAACCTCGACGGCTCCACGCTGTACCTGGCCGTGGCGAGCCTCTTTGTGGCGCAGGCGGCAGGCATCCGGCTGTCGATCGCCCAGCAGCTTTTGATGATGGGCACGCTGGTGCTGACCAGCAAGGGCGTGGCGGGCGTGCCGCGGGCGACGCTGGTGGTGTTGCTGGCTACGGCGTCGACGTTTCACCTGCCGACCGAACCGATCTTCGTGATCCTCGGGATCGACGCGTTGATGGACATGGCGCGCACGGCGGTGAACGTGGTGGGCAACTGCCTGGCGTCGGCGGTGGTGGCGCGCTGGGAGGGTGTCTTCGGCACCGAACTCCCGGACGCGGTGGTGCTGGAAGGAGTTGACCTGCTGTGAGCGAGCAACTTCATGCAGGCCGGACCGTCTCTTGGGGTATGCGCTCCGCTCCGTTCCGTTGCACCCTGACCCTTGCGCTGTGCAGTCTGTTCCCCTTGTTCGGGCTTGCGCAGGACGGCAGGCCCGCCCCTGCAGCAGGCCCGAGCGCAGCAGCCCCCGCCAACGCAAAGCTGGTGGTGGTTCCGGCGGTGGTCTTCGACCGGAAGGGGCTGGTCACCAACCTGACACAGAGCGACTTTGCCATCACGGTGGACGGCAAACCGCAGACAATCCAGAGCTTCGGCCGCGAGGCGGAACTGCCGCTGACGATCGGTTTGCTGCTGGACGTCAACAGTAGCCAAAGGCCCCTGCTGGATGAGGAGGAAAAGGCCAGCGAACGCTTTCTTGCGACGTTTCTGCAGCCGGCGGCGGCGGGCCGGCCGGCGGACAAGGCCTTTGTGTTGCAATTTGGGCACGCCGCCGAGTTGTTGCAGGATGCCACCGACTCGCGCTCGTTGTTGACGGCCGGTTTGAAGGAGGTCGGGACGGAGGCGCCAGGCGGCGGGGAGTGGGAAAACAAGCCGGGCCAGACGGCGGAGAACGGCAATAACGCCCCTGCCTCGCCGGGCAGCGGGAGTCCGGGCAGCGGGAGTCCGGGACCCGGTTCGCCAAGTGGCAGCCCCGGGGGCTATGGCGGGTACGGACGGCCTCGGGGCTACCC
>CAXUIF010000251.1:3867-4086 GCA_964250995.1 uncultured Acidobacteriaceae bacterium | reverse complement strand
CACCGCAGACTGCAGACAGCACACAGCAGACAGCACACAGCAGACAGCAAACAGCAAACAGCAAACAGGAAC
This sequence comes from uncultured Acidobacteriaceae bacterium, assembly GCA_964250995.1. Taxonomy (GTDB): domain Bacteria; phylum Acidobacteriota; class Terriglobia; order Terriglobales; family Acidobacteriaceae; genus Granulicella. The sequence continues at coordinate 4,014 of CAXUIF010000251.1, read as the reverse complement.
GCTACTCTTCTGCAGACCTCCCGCTTTGATCTGCTTCGTCAGGGCCCGGCTTCAGCCGGGCCATTGCCGGGCTCAATAGAACCTGGGCTTCAGCCCCCGGGTAAGGCGCCCGCCGCCAGCCGCTCCAAGCCGACGACCACGTCCACT
>CAXUIF010000251.1:0-3857 GCA_964250995.1 uncultured Acidobacteriaceae bacterium | reverse complement strand
CTTGCGAACAGGATTCTGATGGATATACTCCCGCATCGCCAGGAACTCCTCCCGATCCCGCGCGCGTCGATCATCAAACCCGCGCTGCCAAACAGGCTTCGGTCCCGCAAACCGGAACGAAAAACCGCCCTTGATCAACCCCACGACCTGCTCAACCGAAGCCCCCACGGGAGTGAGCAACAAATGGACATGCTCCGGCATGACCACAAAGGCGTGGAGACGATAACGGCCCTGCTGACGATAGTGCTGCAGCGCGCTCAGAAACAGATCAGCATGCCGTTCCGCCTGAAACAGCCGCCGCCGTCCCTGCGTGGTCGTGGTAACCAGAAAGGTCCCGGAATGCACAGGCCGCGACAACTTGCTCATCGTAGCGCGAGTCTAGCGCGCTTACCCAGGGGCTGAAGCCCCTCTTTCGTTGTAGCCCTGGGACGGCCCGGCTAAAGCCGGGCCCTGACGAAGCTTTGTCTTCCCTTCTTGCTGCTTGCTGCTTGCTTGCTTGCTTGCTTGCTTGCTGCTAAAAGTGGAAGCTCAACTCCGCCGTCACCGTCCGCGGCGTCACATAGTGCGTCCCTGAAAACGTCGACAGGAAGTTATACAGCGCGTACTTGTTGGTCGCATTGATGGCCGTCACCCGCGCCCCGATCTTGTAGCGGTCTGCGTGCCAATGCACCACATCATCGTCCCCCAGCGCCATGTCGAACAGATGCCGCGGCTGAATGCGCTGCGGGTTGCGGTCGTCGTTCTCGGTATTGGGCGCGGGAATCGTCGCCAGCGACGAACTCAGCTGCGACGCCAGGCATTGCGCAAAGCCCGACGTCGGCGTCGCCGCTACCCCGGCGCACCGCAGCCCCGACTGAAACTGCTCGTCATAGGTCAGTTGACTTAGATCGATCCCTGGCTGCCCGTTGATCGTGATCGAGGTCGCGCCACACCGGCTGTTCGGGTCCAGCACGCCATAGCAGGGCACCGCACCCGCCACCTGTCCGGAGTCGTAGCGCCAGTTGAATGAGTAGTACAAACTCTTCCGGAACGGCAGGCTGTACTCCAGGTGCGTCGTCTGGTTGAACCGCTCATCGTGGTCGATCCGAAACGGATACCCGCCCGCCGTCGCGACCGTCGCCCCCACGCCGCCCACCTGCGGATTAAAGAAGCGCGCCGCCACCGAAGACAGGCTCACCTGCGCCGTCAGGCCCTTGATGGAGGTCAGCGTTCCCGTAATCGCAAAACCCGGAATCTTGGAGTTGTGCCACTCGATCGGAAACGTGATGGGCGTCGCGCCCAGCACGCTGAAGTCGTATGCGTTGTGCGTGTACTTCCAGATGTACTCGCCCGAAAGCACAAAGCGCTTGCCGAAGCCCTGCTGCAGCCCGGCATGCATTTCGTTCCGAAACCCCGGATTGAACGCCGCCGGCAGGCACGGGCCCACGGTCGAAAAGATCGCATTCAGCACCGGATTATCACAGCCCTTTGCCGACAGCACCAGATTCTCGTTGAACGGCGTCTCCTGCGTGCGCGCATAGGACGCCCGTAGCACCGTGGCCGTCCGCTTCACGTTGTAGCTCACCCCCACGCGCGGCTCCGCCTGCCGCTGAATGCTCAGCCCGTTGTAGACATCTCCGCGGATTCCCGCGTTGATCTGCCAACTGCCCGCGGTAATCGAGTCCTCGCCATAAAACGCCAGCTGCTTCACATCCGTCTGCCCATGCCACCCGTACAGTCCGCCACCGCGCGTCAGGTCATACGGGGCCAGTACCGGGCCGTTCGCGGCGATCGTGATCGGGTCACCGGGGTTCGGGTCCACGATGCCGAGCTGTAGGTTTTCGCGCAAAAAGGTCTGGCTGTACACCCCGCCGATCTTGACGCTGTTGATTCCGCGCGTAAAGGCGACGTCGCTGTGCACGCCCGCGTTGCTCAACGAACGCTGCTGCGACACGCTCTCCTGCTGAATCGGGCCGAAGTCGTTCAGCCGGTTGTTGCTCGGGTAGTAGTTGTACCCATCGCGCCGGAAGTACGCCCCAAAGGTCAGCACTGCAGACGGATTCAGCGTACGCGTATAGGTCGGCGCGATGTCGATGGTGCTGATCTTGGACCGCTGATCCGTCGGCCCGGTCGTCAACCCTGCGGCCATGAAATTGCTCTGCGTGTCATAGCTGTTGGGCGTCTGAAACCACGACCGCGTGTACTGAAAGTTTGTCCGCAACGTGCTGGAAGGTCCCAGATCGAAGTCGATCCGGTCGAACACATTCGCTTCGTTGCCCTTGTCGTGCATCACCGCAAACTCCGGCGCATCTAGGAATCGCCCGCTCCCCTGTCCCGTTGCCGTGATGAAGTTGCCCCAGTTCTTGCCGCCGTAGGCCAGGTCGGCATCGAGGTTGCTCGTTCCGAAGCTGCCGTACGACGCCGTCACGCTGCCCGTCGGCTTCGTGACGCCCTGCCCGGACCGCGTCGTCACGTTGATCACCAGGGACGTCTTGTCGCCGTACTCCGCCGGTGGCGCGCCCGCGATGACCTCCAGCGACTGCACCGCACTCGCGGGCACCTGGTTGGAAAAGACCTTGCTTTGCTGATCCGAGATCGGCTGCCCATCGACAGAAAACGTATTCTCGGCGTGGTCGCCCAGCCCATGCAGCAAGCCGTTCGAGTCCGCCGAAACGCCCGGCGACGTGAGCGTCACAATCGAGCTCAGCTCCGAGGACCCTTCGACCGGCAGCCGCTCGATCGTGCTGCGGTCCACATCCGTGTGAAACGTGGGGTCGGTTTCCACCAGATCTGGCGGGGCCTCCACGTTGACCACTGTCCCAGAGCTCGCCACGCTGAGGCTGACGTTCACCACCGTCGGCAGGGCCGAGCTGATGGCCAGCGTCTGGTCGCCGGGCTGAAATCCGGGGCTGGACACGCTCAAGCGGTACTGATCTGCCGGCAGATTCGTGAAGCGAAACTGCCCGGCTGCATCGGTCTGCGCCGTCCGGCTCAGGCCGCTGACGGCATTGCTGAGCTGCACCTTGGCGTCCGGAATGGCGGCTCCCGTGGTATCGGTCACCGTTCCGTTCACGTTACCGATAGCGGACTGAGCCGAAGCCAGCGGCGCCAGCATGCAACCCGTAAGGCAAATAACGAAGCTGGATCGCAGAGTGCTGCGAGTCATAAGCGGATCCTGTGGGGGGGGTCTCACCCTGTGCTTGCCGTCTTTCCCTTTGGAAAGCATGGCAGCTGCTCTTTAGGTCTTCGCCCGGCCAGCGAAGGCTGGCCCTGAAGGAAGAAACGCGAAACGGAGCTTAGCCGCGGGCAGGCGGTGGGCGGCTGAATCGCGCAAAGGACCAGCTACAGCCCAGCCCGTCTTCACCCGCCAAACCGACTGCAGCTTGTTGCATCAACGCTGGCGAAGGTGCGACGGGGATCGGCGCCGGCAACGCAGCATGAACCGCCGCGCATAACGGGCAGTGCTCTTCCGTGTCCGCGCTGGACGTTCCCGCCGCGGGTAGCTGCACATGGTGCCCCTGCGTTGCAGGCTTGTGCACATGCGCTGCCTGCGCCGTGCTCACGGACCCAAACAGAAGGGCACACACCAAAGCCAGCCAACGCACCCAAGGCACCGGATGAGCGAAGCTGAAGGCTTGCGGCGTGCGGCGATGGAGCGTGGCAGTCACTGTCTGCACTGTATACGTCCGGGGAGGAAAAGTGGACGCGCTCCCGAAGCCCTTGCACTCCATTAAGGCCATCTCTCATACAATTCGAAAAGCTGGCCAGACCCCAGGTTCCAAAAAGGCGGGAACCGCGCCGGCAGCGAAGACGCAGCGAAAGATACAGAGCTAAGTCCCCTGAAGGGAAGATCTTACGAGAAAACACCCGGGGGGGGG
>CAXUIF010000250.1:0-4093 GCA_964250995.1 uncultured Acidobacteriaceae bacterium | reverse complement strand
GTCGACGAGGTGCGCGCCGGTGCCCGCTATCCGCGTTCGTCGCACCTCCGGCTCCACGGCGGCCTGGGCCCTCACCCCACGCTGACGACTCTCGACATCCTCTGGCCAGATGGCACAAAGCAAACCCTCCACGCGCCGATGATCGACACTCTGACCACGGTCACAGAGGGCAAGGTCGCCACCCCCACCCACCCGTGAGCTACTGCGGAAGCCGCACCTTGAACCGTCACTCCCTGTAACCTTCGGTCGGGGTTTCTGCCTGCCTTTCCACGCTGGCTGGTCTGACCTGTTGAGAATCGCAAGCGCGGCTTTAACGGGAAATCGCCATTGCGCAGGCCTTTCGCACATCGCCAGGCGCTTCTTCCGGGTTCAAGCCGCACCTTCGATGTGCAACCTGGGAGAAACAAGGCTCAAAGCCCTCCGTGTTCGGCTGCGCTTCCTCGATCTTCGTCCCGACAATCCCCCTTTTGGATTTCCGGGGCTACAACCAAAGTGTGACGCCCCACCACTTTGACCTTCTTATCCACTTCCCCACCACAAACGACGGATACGACGAATAGATATAGCTTTGAATCCTGTTCTTAGAAGCCTTCCCTCGCGGGGCCTCGTTGCCCCGAGCTCCCTCAAGGCCGTCCCTGGGGTCTATCCCGGAACCCCACAGTGGGACCGGACATATTCACAACCCGCACAAAGCCCCGCCGGTCGCCTAGAATCAACCCAATCGCAGGAGATCGAACCGTGTCCACCGCAACGCTTACGCCTGAAGTCGCCGCCGTGCCCGCTGGCAACCTGGAGATTACCGTGTCCCGTGCGGAGCTGCTGCGCGAGCTCAACGCTGCCCAGACGGTGGTCGAGCGCAAGACCACGATCCCGATCCTGTCGAACTTCCTCTTCGAGGCGACCACAGGCGAGGACGGCAACGGCCGCCTGACAATTACCGCCACTGACCTCGACCAATCGCTCAAAACCAGCTGCGCGGCGCGGGTCAAAAAGGCCGGCGCTTGCACCATTCCCGCCCGTAAGCTGTACGACTACATCCGCCTGCTGCCCGAGGGCGACATCTCCATCAAGCTGATGGACAACCACTGGGTGCAGATCCGCGCCGGCCGTTCCAACACCAAAATGGTCGGGATGGCGCGCGCAAACTTTCCGCAGGTGCCGGAGTTTCCGCACGGGCTGGGCTACAAAATCGCCGCCGGCTCCTTGCGCAACATGATCGCCAAGGTGATCTTTGCGATCTCCAATGAGGAGTCTCGCTACACGCTTAACGGAGCCCTGCTGGTCCTCAAGGCGGAGTCGATGGCCATGGTCGCCACCGACGGCCATCGCCTGGCCCACATCGAGAAGCTTGGTGAGAACCTGGAAGGCCTTTCCGGCGAGAAGAAGACCCTGATCCCGCGCAAGGCGCTGGCCGAACTGAACGGCTTGCTGGGGTCCACCGATGCCGAGCAGATCGACTTTGCCGACGATGAGCAGACGCTGTTCTTCCGCATCGGCGGACGCGTACTCACCAGCCGCAAGCTCACAGGGCAGTTTCCGAACTACGAAGCTGTCCTGCCCCGCGACAATAACAAATTCGTCATCGTGCGCTCGGAGGACCTGATGGGCTGCATTCAGCGGGTCGCGCAGTTCGCCGATGAGCGCTCGGGCGCTATTCGCATCCGCCTGGAGCAAAACGAGCTCAAGCTGAGCGCACAGTCCACTGACGCCGGGGAATCGGAGGACGTGATCGAGACGCCCTACAGCTACGATCCCTTGGTCGTCGGCTTCAACTCCAGCTATATGATCGACTTCCTGAAAGCAATCGGCGAGTCCGGCGAGGTACGAATGGAGTTCAAGGACGCGCAGTCCGCCGGCCAGATGCGTCCTGAAGACGGCAATGAGGACGTGCGGTACCGTTACATTTTGATGCCCATGCGCATTTGAGAGCGCAAAAGTGGCGACCGCACGGCCCAAACCGGGCGATTCGCGATACAACTATGGTTGTAGGAAAGTCTGTGAAAGAGGTCTTTGTCCGTCCGTATGCGCTTTTGGACACATCTCGCCCTTGTGAGTCTTTGTCTTGCTGCACCGGCCGCTGCTGTCGGTGAATCCATCTTCAATTTTGAGAATGTTGCCTCCGGAACCGCGGGCCCGCTTGCATTGAGCGTCAACGGGCTGACAGCGAACATCGGCGGAAGCGCTGCGGTGTGTGCTTCTACCGGTCTTTCGGGCAATATGTTTCTTTCGCTGACGGGCAATGCCTTGATGCAGGGTTTTTGTACCCCCGCGACCACCGGCCCGCTGACCGTGACCTTTTCAGGGCCGCTCGCGAAGCTCAGCTTCGCGTTAGCGATCAACGGCACTGACCCGGTTCCGGTCACGGTGACGTTCCTGGAGCATGGCAAACAGGTTGGGTCACAAACCATCACGCCGGTGGTTCCAGATGGTTCCTTGAGTCCTGAAGCCGTGGTGACGTACACCGGCACCTTCAATGAGGTGACGATTGCGAGTGCGGGCCTGGTCGCGATCGACAATCTGGATGCTGTTCCCCTGCCGTCTTCACCCACCACACCGGCTCCGTAGAATGCGTCTGGACAACGGGTCAAATCCACCCGTAGCATGCTCCCCATGCAAAAGACGTTTACGCGACGGGGGTTATGTTACGGAGCAACGGCGCTGGCTACCAGCGCCGTTGCTGTTTCTGCGGGGCTTGCTCAGGAAACGAGCGCGAACGCAGGGGATCGACCAGCGCCTGCGGTGCGCTTGGGGGTCGCGAGCTACAGTCTCCGGAACTTCGACCCCGCTGCGGTAATCGCTGCCATGAAGCAGCTGCGTACGCCTTTTCTGAACCTCAAGGACGTGCATCTGCCGATGTCGCCTCTCGATCAGGTGAGCGCGCGGGCGAACCAATACCGCGCAGCGGGCCTCACGCTAACGGGTGTGGGTACGATCTACTTCCCTAAGGACGACGACGACGACGTCCGGTCGAAGTTCGAGTATGCGAAGGCGGCGGGGGTCTCCCTGATCGTCGGCGCGCCCACGCATCAGACCCTGCCGCGCGTGGAGCGGTTTGCGAAGCAGTACGACATCCGGGTCGCCATCCACAACCACGGGCCCGAGGACAAAGAGTGGCCTTCGCCGCTGGATGTGCTGCAGGCGGTGAGCGGCATGGACCCGCGCCTGGGTTGCTGCATCGACGTGGGGCATACGCTGCGCGCCGGGACGGACGTGGTCGCCGCCATCCGCAAAGCCGGGCCCCGGCTATTTGACCTGCACATGAAGGACCTCGGCCAGAGCACGGTGAAAGAAAGTCAGGTGGCAGTCGGCGAAGGTGTCATGCCTGTGCGGGCCATCTTCGACGCGCTAACGGCCATGCGGTACGCGGGGTACGTCGATCTGGAGTACGAGATCAAGCCCCAGGACCCTCTTCCAGGCATGTTGGAGAGCTTCGCCTATATGCTGGGTGTTTTGGCCGGCATGGGCGCCCGCGCGGCCACCTAGCCGCCCAGAGGCACTGTCCGTCCGTGTCCCGGCCCTGTGCCTCTTCCGGCAGCGTCGCAGAGCTGCATCTAACCGTCGAGGCCGCTGCTCGCCGCCGGAGATCCCATGTCAAAGCTCGCGGTTCCCGTCCACGCAGACGATCACACTCAAGGCTCTGACAGCGCCCTGCTGACGCTGGTGGAGTACGGAGACTTTCAGTGCCCTACGTGCGGTCAGGCCTACCCGATCGTGAAGCAGGTGCAAGAGCACTTTGGCGACCGCCTGCGCTTTGTCTTTCGCCACTACCCGCTCGAGCAGCACCCTATGGCCGAGCCTGCCGCGGAAGCCGCTGAGTTCGCCGCTACTCGCGAGAAGTTCTGGCAGATGCACGACGCGCTCTTCGAAAACCAGGCAGAGCTCAGCACAGACCTTTTCACTTCGCTTGCCGGCTCTCTTGGCCTGAACGAAACCGCTCTGGAGCGGGCCCTCGACCGTCGCCAGTTCGCTCGCCGGATCGAAGCCGACGTCGAAAGCGGCGACCAGAGCGGGTTGACCGGTACGCCGACCTTCTACATCAACGGCGCCCAGCATACCGGGTCCTTCGGCAGCCAGGCCTTGATCCACGCGCTAG
>CAXUIF010000249.1:0-4095 GCA_964250995.1 uncultured Acidobacteriaceae bacterium | reverse complement strand
ACCGCTCGCCCGCTCATCTTTTGAAGGTGATCGTCTCCGACTGCTGCCACCGCGCTCAGCGCCGCCGGAATGTCCCCCGGATCGAGAATCTTCTCTTGCTGCGCATGGTGCGCCCACACACCGCCATAGCAGTCCGCCTGCAGCTCCAGGTCGACTGAAAGATGATTCTGCTCACCAGGTTCAGTCCGCATGAGGTGCTGCACCCGGCTTTCCGTCCCTAACAGGTTCTGCACGTGGTGACCCAGCTCATGCGACAGTACGAATGCCTGCGCGAAGTCGGCGGTCGATCCACCGAACTTTCGCAGCTCATCCCAGAAACTTAGATCGATGTAGACCTTTTCGTCCGCCGGACAGTAGAACGGCCCCGTCGAAGACTCCGCCGTGCCGCAGCCCGCATTCGTCTCCCCGCGGTACAACACCACATGAGCTTCCTGCCAGGGCTTGCCCTCCGCGCTCAAGGTCTGCCGCCAGAACTTCTGCACGTCTCCGTTGACAAAGGAGATCAACTGCGCGTCCCGGTCCTCCGCCGCGGAGTGTGGCTGGGCCGGCCCAACTTCCTGCGATTGCACCTGCTGCGTCGTTGCACCGCCGCCGCCGCCGCCGAACATGCCGCCGAGGAAGTTATGCCCGGTAACCAGGCTGATGACCAGCAGCACAACAAAGCCGACGATACCCAAACCGCCACCACCAAACCCAAAGCCGCCACCGCCACCACCCGAGTCGTCGCGCCGGTCTTCGATGTCACTGCTCAGACCACCAGGTTGCCATTCCATCGTTCTCTCCTCGTGTTCCTTCTCCCAGCTCAGGGCTTGTGATGCAAATCGGGACCGTCCTGCGATTGACCCTGCCCGCTACACTAGCGATTGGGCCCAACCGCGCCCGTCTCTATGGGCCGTCACGGCACCAAACTCGGCCAAAACTTCCTCGTGGACGAGGCAGCCTGCCTGCGCATCGCCGATGCGCTCGGCGATACGCACGACCGCACCGTCGTCGAGATCGGCCCCGGCCACGGAGCGATCACCGCCCACCTCGCGCCGCGGTGCGCCCACCTGCACCTGGTTGAGTTCGATCCCGCGCTCGCCCGTGAGCTTCAGTTCCGCTTCCGCAACGATCCGCACATCACCGTCCTTCAAGCCGACATTCTCCAGACCGATCTTGCTCCTTTCGCGAGCGACGCCGACCCTGGCGCGGGCCCGCAACCCACACTGGACCTTATCGGCAATCTTCCGTATTACATTAGCTCGGATATCCTGCTGCGCCTGTTTGCCGCCGCCCGCGCCGGCATCCTGCGTCGCGCCGTCCTGATGACGCAGCGCGAAGTCGCTCAGCGGATTGCGGCGGCTCCCGGCTCCAGCGACTACGGTGCGCTCTCAGCGCTGACGCAACTTCACGCCACGGTGACCGAGCTTTTTACCCTCCCGCCGCAAGCGTTTCTCCCGCCGCCGGAGGTCTACTCCACCGTCTTCCGGCTCGACTTCGCACCCCGCTTCGCGGCGCTTGGCATCCCCTTCGAAGGCTTCAACCGCTTCCTGCGTGCTAGCTTCGCCCAAAAGCGCAAAACGCTCGCTAATAATCTCCGCAACGCCGGCTACCTCGGCCCTCAGCTCACGGCCGCGTGGCCCGCCAGCTTACCTGCTCAGGTCCGTGCCGAAGCCGTCTCCCTTGACGAGCTTGCCGGCCTTTACCGGGTGCTCGAAGCGACACCCTCCGCCGCTTGACCCGAAGCCCCTGCCTGCAGCAGTTGCTCGGCCTCTCGCCGCACCCGGTCCATCACGCGCTCGTCGGCAACAATCGTCTTCAGCACCGGCGTGATGTTTTCGACCTCCAGCGCGCGTCCGGCAGTCACCGCTTCCTGTAGACCCGCCAGCTCCGTGTCCAAGCCCAGCCGGTCAAAGCGCAGCTTCGCCTGCAGCCGCTCCCCAAAGCGCAGGGTTTCGGCGATCCCTTCAAAGGCGACCGTCGCGTCGTTCACCCGGTCGTCGTCGGAGTAGTTATAGGTGCACTGGCCTTCGCGGCCCGGCCGCGCATACCGCAGCACCTTGACGCCGGTCTTCGCGATCCCTTTGTTGTGCGTTTCGCACCGGCCGCCCTCGACCATCGGGACCGCCGCAAACAGTTTCTTCAGAACAGGCGCGCTCACGCGGATCGGCGTACCCTCGACGTCTGTCCCCGGAGCCTGCACGGCCAGCGCGCCCGCCCCGGGCAGACGCGGCCGGTACACTCCGCTCCCGGATCCACGCACCAAGACGGTGTACTGAATAGGGGGCGCCGCCTCCCGATCCAGCGAGAACTCCAGCGTCTCCCCAGGCGTTTGCGCCGAAGCCGTCGCCACTCCCAGCCCGAGGAGCGCCCCGGCCACCCAGGCCCTCAACGCGCGACTCCCGCCGCCGTCTGGGCATGGTGGATGTGGCAGATCGCGATCGCCAGAGCGTCCGCTGCATCGGCCGGTTTGGGCGCCTCGTCCAACTCCAGCAAGCGTGCCACCATGAAGCCTACCTGATCCTTGGCCGCGAGGCCGTATCCCACCACAGCGCTCTTCACGCTCAGCGGGGCGTATTCCGCCACCGGCAGACCACAGCTTGCTGCCGCCAGCAGCGCCACCCCGCGCACTTGCCCCAACTTCAGCGCGCTCTTCGCATTTGCGGCAAAAAATACATCTTCGATCGCTACACAATGTGGCTGCCACGCCGCGATCAGCCCAGTGAGTTCCCCATATACCTGCAGCAAACGAACCGCCGTCTGATCGCGCTTGTTCAACCGCACCGCACCGGCGCAGAGGTGCTTCAGCCGTGGCGTTCGGTGGGTTTCGTCCACCTCGACGACGCCATACCCGGTGAACTCCGTCCCGCAATCGATCCCAAAGACGCGCATACCCCAGAGTCTAACCCCGCCAGAACACCTCACCCGGGTACAATCGAGCGCAGCCTCTCAGACGGCACACCCCTGGGTCTTGGCAGCGCCACCCTGTGCCCAATCCGCTGAGCCGGTGGGAAGGTCCCGACCTCGTTTGCAGCCTGCGTCCCAAGCTCTTCGCCGCCTCAGCCGACGCGCGGCGGTAACCCTGGCCTTCACCCTCCCCTTTCCGTTCGGTTCCGCGGCAAGGGCACAAGGCGCAGACCCCCAGCAGCAAGCGCCCGCGCCCATCGTGCGCGTGCGGCCACGCACCCAAAGCTCCCCCGCGACCGACGTACCGGCCGACGCCGCGCCACTTGCTGTTCGGCCCGCGCGCCCGCGGCCCGTAAACCCGCAAGCCCTCAGCGGAGCGACTGGTCCGACCACGACCGTTCCCTCGTCCCGTGCCGCCCAGACCGCTTCCGCCCCGTCGCGCACCGCCGCAACTGGCGCAAACGGCGCCGCCGGACAGACCGCCGCCCCCAGGGGGCCGCGGTCTCCCGCCTCAAACAACGGCACGGCGGAGAGCTCGTCCGCCCAAGCTCCAGCGCCCCCCAAGCTCAGTACAACGGGCCTGAATCGCACAGTAGTCGTCCTGGACCCCGCTCACGGCGGCACTGACTCTGGCTCCCGCATTGGCGACACCATCCTTGAAAAGAACGTCACGCTCTCCGTGGCCTTTCGACTGCGTTCCCTGCTCGTCGCCCGGGGCTTTACGGTCGTGCTCACCCGCGAAAATGACTCCCCAACACGCACTGACACCGCCAACACCCCGCTCACGCTGGACGATCGCGCCGGGATCGCCAACCACATGCGTGCTGCTGCCTGCCTGCTGCTCCACGCCACGGGCCGCGGCAACGGCGTCCACCTTTACACCTCCGAGCTTGATGCCGCACCCTTCGAGACCTCCCAGCTTCCCTGGCTCACCGCCCAGGCACCCTGGATCCCTGCCAGCGAGCAGCTCTCGCGATCGGTCAGCGCCGCTCTTGGCCGATCGCACATCAGTCTCCTCAGCAGCACGGCGTCGGTTCGGCCCGTCGACTCCCTCACCTGCCCCGCGCTTGTGCTTGAGCTCGCCCCCGAAGACAACGACCCCCGATCGATCGACGACGCCGGCTACCAGGACCGCGTCGCCGGGGCCATCGCCGGAGCTCTCATCTTCTGGCAGAATCAGGTCCAGCCGCCGCCCACGCTCCCCGCCGT
>CAXUIF010000248.1:0-4099 GCA_964250995.1 uncultured Acidobacteriaceae bacterium | reverse complement strand
CTCATCGCAGGAGCCGTGCCGATTTCGCCACCAATATCAAAATGCGGGAGAACCACCCAGACGGGGCAATCCCAGTGCTGCTCAAATGGCTTCCCGGTACTCATTGAGCTCTCCAGCGCGCTGGGAAAAGTGGCCGAGCGGCATAGCACTCCCCTGACGGCCCGACGGTCAGGGGGGCCGCGGACGAGGTTCAATGCCCCATGACAGCGTGGTGGAGCGTCCGATCTCGCCGTGTGAGAGTAGGCCGGGGTCAGCCAGGTATGCTTCGGCCAATGGCATCGCATCCGCGCCCCAAAAGAGCTCTCCGCCAACAGCCAGCGTCGGCACGCCGAACACACCTGCATTCAGGGCTGCCTCTGTCAAATCCCGCAAGCGCTCGCGCGCGCCGCTTTCCGCCACCAACGCGCCGACGTCGGCCACGCCGAGCCGCGCACCAAGCGCATCGAGTTCATCGGGCAACGACGGGTCGCGACCTTCCGCCCATACGAAATCGAAGGCGGTCCGAGTCGCCTTAGGTGCCGCGCCTAGTGCCACGAGCAGTCGCATGGCGTCCAGAGACCGGAATGGATGCCGTGGTGGGAAGCGGAAGGCGAGTCCAGCGCGCTCTGCCGTGAACTGCACCTGCCGATAGGTGAAAAGGCGCTTGGGCCCGATCTCAGCTGGGCCGGTGATCTTCCAGTGCGACAGCAGAACACCCAGCAGGACTGGACGGAACGTGACGGCACGCCGCGCTGCGAGCGCCTCGACCGCGCGCAGTGCCAGGTACGAAAACGGCGACACGAGGTCGAAGTACCAGGTGATGTCGTCCGCCGAGCCCCGGCAAGCAGCTTCGTCCACCGCTTCGAGGAGGTCGGGATCGCGACCCGTTGGCTCGTCGCCAATCGGGGCGGTTGCAGGGGCGAGGATCTTCTCGAAGTGAAACCGGCGTAGGCCCGAACCCACGGTCTTGCTGGTCGAGGCTTCTGCGACTTCCTCGTGCATCAACCGGTAACTGGCGCCGCGATACAGCGCGAGTGCCGCCTCCTGGAGCTCCGACGTGCTCAGCATCAAGCGATGAAGGCCCGCGGTGACGCACAAGCGCTCGGCCTCGGCGAGCATTCTGCGCGCCAGCCCGTGCCGCCGCGCTTCAGGAGCAACATACATGCGGCGCAGCTCCGCCGCGTTGTCGCCCGCGGGCTCCAGCCCGAAGGTCCCAAGCAAAGCTCCAGTTTCAGCGTCCTCGGCCACCCAGAAGCCTCGCCCGCGGCCTGGGGCGTAATACTCCGGAATGCGCCCGATCTCCTCCTTGAGGGCGCGCGCGATGTAAGCCTCGAAAGCTTCAAACAAGGATGGCGGGGCCAGTTCACGATTGACCCGTACAAACAAGGCGCGAACCGGTTCGGCGTCCTCAGCGGCATAGGCCCGTACCCGCATGTCTATGCGGGCCTGAACGGCATTTGGTCGGACACGGTCACCAAGAGTCATAGTGGCGTTCTACTCCTCAGCGGGTTGACCGGTCTTAATCACCCTCTGTGAAATCCACCAATGAGCAGTTGGGCTCAGTAGCACCCACGAGCCCCGGCCGCATTGACCGCGTCACCTCATCGCCGAAAACCGTCGTCCATGCGTCTGCTCACCACCGGGTATCGGGAGTGGAAAAACCTGGGCTGCTGGGACCAGGGTCGTGCCAAGCTCTCCTTTTTGCAGAGGGGTTGATCCGTGCGGTGGACGATCAAGCTGGAGGCGAGCACGGAGTGAAGTGATACCAGCGGCCGTTTGCTTCCATTGTTTTCGCGTCATTGCGAGGAGTGCGTATTCCGGTGATCTTGAACGTCCAATCCGGTCCATTGTGAACACCTGGTCCGCTGATCCTGAACACGCGCCGGACATTGCCTGAGCGGGGCGGTGCCGGCCGTGGTGCTGGGCGTCGGGGCGGTGTCACTGACAGGGTTGGATGTCTCACTCGGCCGCAGCATCCGTCAAGCTTGCGGCGCTGGCCGTCTGCCGCTTGCGCATGCTGGCGCCCTTCAGCTCGAGACGGTGGGCACGGTGGACGACGCGGTCGATGATCGCGTCGCCGATCGTCAAATCCCCCACGACCTCATGCCAGCGGGACACCGGGATTTGGCTGGTGATCAGCAGCGAGCCCTTGTCGTAGCGGTCGTCCACGATCTCCAGCAGGTCGCGCCGCTGCTCGGCGGTCAGCGGCTCCGGCCCCCAGTCGTCGATGATCAGCAGCCGCGTGCGCTCGATCGCGGCCAGCAGCCGCGGCAGCCGTCCCTCGCCCCGGGCGGTGGCCAGGTCGGCGAACAGCCGTGGCGCCCGCTTGTAGAGCACCGAGTAGCCTTCCCGGCACGCCTTGTGGCCCAGCGCGCAAGCAAGCCAGCTTTTGCCCACCCCCGTCGGGCCGCCGATGACCACGTGGGCGTGCTCGCGGATCCAGCCGCAGCCGGCAAGCTTCAGGAACAGCGCGCGGTCCAAGCCGCGCGGCGTGCGGAAATCCGTGTCCTCGACCACGGCTGACTGGCGCAACTTGGCGTCGCGCAGCCGGCGGGCCAGGCGCTTGTTGGCCCACTGGCAGCATCCGTGCGAAAATTTACGGTAAGGACTTGAGCGGTGCCGTGTATGGCGGCCACCGCCCACGCATAGCAGCAGTTTGGTTTTGCGCCAGGGCCATTCAGTTCTGCCGTAGCAGCCTGGGCGTGAGCGGCGGCGGGGTGACGTAGCGGCTGTATGGAGGCGACCCTCCCGCTTTGTGAGGTCGCCACGTGCCATTCGCCGCCCTGCTTGCCGCCCTCGCCGAGGTGCCCGACCCGCGCCGTGCCCAAGGCCAGCGCTACAGCATGCGCCACCTGCTGCTGTTCTCGGTCCTGGCCACGCTCGCGGGCGCGACGTCGTACCAGAAGATCGTGGCCTTCATGGCCCTGCAGCGCGAGCGTTTGAACACCGTCTTCGGCGCTTGCTTTCATCGTGCTCCGGCGGTGAACACCCTGCGCCACCTGTTCCTGGCGCTTGGCTGCGACGATCTCGAAGCCGCGTTTCGTCGCCATGCCTGCGACCTGAACGCGCATGGTAAACCGGAGGCACTGCGCACGGTCGCGCTCGACGGCAAGACGCTGCGCGGCAGCTTTGACCACCTGACCGACCGCAAGGCGGTTCACGTGCTCAGCGCTTTCGCCAGCGATGCCGCGCTGATCCTGGCGCATCAGGAACTGGCCGGGTCGCCGGACGAGACTGCGGCGGTGCCGGTGCTGATGGCCGAGCTGGGCGTCACGGGCGTGCTGTTCACCGCCGATGCGCTGCATTGTCAGAGGGACGGGTTCGCGCAGGCTGCCGCAACCGGCAACGCCCTGCTGGTCCGCGTCAAGGACAACCAGCCCACCCTGCACGCGACCCTGGCCGGGCTGTGCGCCGAGCAACCTCCCTTCGACTACCATGAAACGATCGACCGAGGCCGCCATGGACGCCAGGAGCACCGCCGCGTCGAGGTGTTCGACACCGCGGGCCTTCTGGACGCGCCCTGGCAGGCGCTGGTCAGCTGCGTCGCCCGGGTGTCGCGCCTGACCTACATCAAGGACACCCGCACCGGCCTGTGGGCCACGCGCGAGGAGGTCGGATACTACCCCTGCCAAATCCGTCACAGCGCCAAGGTCCTGGGCTGCGCCATCCGCGCGCACTGGGGCATCGAGAACCGCGCCCATTACGTTCGGGACGTGACCTTGGGCGAGGACGCCAGCCACATCCGCACCCGGCCCGGCATGATGGCCCGCATCCGCTCGGTCGCCCTCAACGTCCTGCGCGCCAACGGCGTCCAGAACATCAGCCTGGCGCTCTACGCCAACGCCGTCAGCTTCGATCAGCTGTTGGCCCTCGGCACCATGTAATCAGAACTGAATGGCCCTGGGTTTTGCGCCGCCGGCCCGCGTGGAACCGCTCAGGCCTCTACCATGAGGTTGTATGGGCGCCATTGACGAGTTAAACGGCCGCTTCCTTTCCGCTTGCGTGTCGTTACGAACAAATGGAGAACCTGCTGCGAGGAGGCACGCGGCAGATGGGTTTGAAGATCACAGGACTGAACGAGCTTCGCGAGCGCCTGGAGCGGCTGCGCCCGGAGGAGGTG
>CAXUIF010000247.1:0-4112 GCA_964250995.1 uncultured Acidobacteriaceae bacterium | reverse complement strand
AGCGCCGCGCTACTCGAGGGCCTGAAGTTCTTTGCCGGGTTTGAAGCGCACGGCACGGCCTGGGGTGATGTCGACCTTCTTCCCGGTGCGGGGATTGCGGCCCACGCCGGTCTTGCGGGGCTTGACGGTGAAGACGCCGAAACCGCGAAGCTCGATGCGGTCGCCTGCGGCCAGCGCCCCCTTCATGGCGCCGAAGATAGCGTCCACCGCGGCCTCGGCGCGGTTGCGCGGCAGCCCCGTACGTTCCACGATGCGTTGGATGAGGTCCTGCTTGATCACGCGGGCACACCTTTGGGAGGAGGGGAAACCGATGCCGATTGCGTGCGGCGCCAACCCCTCGATGGTAGGTAGCGCCCCCTGGAATGTCAACGGGAGGGGCCCATGCTGTAGGCTCAGGAGGACGTCTGTGCCGTGGAAGACGGAAGCGCGCCGGGCGCCGGGAGATAGTGTTCGACGATGGCCATCAAGAGCGATAGGTGGATCCGCACCCAGGCGAGGGAGCGGGGCATGATTGAACCGTTTAGTGAGAAGCAGGTCCGGGAAGGCGTGGTGTCGTATGGACTGTCGTCCTACGGCTATGACCTCCGAGTATCCGACGAGTTCAAGATCTTCACCAATGTGAACAGCGCGATCATTGACCCAAAGAACTTCGACGAGCGATCTTTCGTAACCGTTCAAGCAGAATCGGTCATCATTCCGCCAAACTCTTTCGCCTTAGCCAAATCGATTGAGTACTTTCGTATCCCTCGCGATGTACTAACGATTTGTGTGGGCAAGAGCACATATGCCCGCTGTGGGATTATCGTTAATGTCACACCCTTCGAGCCGGAGTGGGAAGGGTTTGTCACACTGGAGATCTCGAACACGACGCCCTTGCCGGCCCGTGTGTATGCCAACGAAGGGTTGTGCCAGATCCTGTTCTTCCAGAGCGATGAACCTTGCGAAGTGAGCTACGGCGATCGACAGGGCAAGTACCAGAAGCAGCAGGGCATCGTTCTTCCCAAGCTCTAGGTATGAACTACAGGGCGCTTGAATGGAACGGGCCGATCGAGATTTGAGGTGAAAGCCGCCTGTGACAGCCGCGCCCTGGCCCCAAGCCGAGAAGCACACCCCGACGTGCGTGGGGATCCTTGCCTCCGATCCCCTGCGGCTGATCGGCTTGCAGGCAATCCTGCAAGAGAACCTGGCCTTGCGGACGACGCTGCTGGCGGAGGGCAGTCCGCGCCTCTGCCGCCCCGATGTCGTTGTCGTGGACGCCGGCCTGCACAGCCAGGCGACGCTGGGCGAGGCCGTGGAGCGAGTCCGCCGACTGCTGCCCTCAGCGCCGGTCATCGTGTTGGCGCGGACCGGGGCCGCGGAGGTGCTCGCAAAGGCAGTAGCCAGCGGGGCAATGGGCTTTCTTCCCGAAACGGCCGGGGTCGAGGAGATTCGCTCCTGTATCCAGAGTGTTTTGCAGGGAACACCCTGGCTGCCAGCGGAAACAGAGCAGGTCGCCCTGCTGAGCAAGACCATTGCGCACCCGGATGCGAACCTGTCTAGCCGGTTTACTCCGAAAGAGCGCGAGGTTCTGCAATGGTTGACCCAGGGCCGGTCCAACCGGGAGATTGCTTCGACGATGCACATAGACGAGGCGACGGTGAAGGCTCATCTGGGCAGGATGCTGCGGAAGGCCAAGGCCACCAACCGCGTGGAGCTCACCCTCCGCGTACTGGCTGAACAGGGCTGAGCCCCTGCGGGAAAGCGCAGAGCCACCGTGCCAAGTGGCAACCTACCTGGCACCCCTTCCATCTGAACCTGTGGCGGTGCTTTGTTACGCCCGCAAGGTTTTGTTTGGTTTTCGAAAGGTAAGGTGATTGATGAAGCAATTTGTTGGTGCAATGACTGCTTGTGTGTTGTCTGCCAGTATCCTTCCGGCTTGGGCAGCGGACCACGCGAAGATGAACGAGCGGCTCCAAAGCTCCTCTGCGGTTTTGCAGGAGGTGATGGCAACCCCGGACAAAGCTATTCCGGAGCAGATCCTCGAGGGCGCGACGTGTGTGGCTGTGGTTCCGTCCTACAAGAAGGCGGCCTTCGCAGTAGGTGCGCAGTACGGCCAGGGCGTAGCAACCTGCCGGACAGGGCATGGATGGAGCGCCCCGGCGTTTGTGAAGATTGAAGGCGCGAGCTTTGGCTTCCAGATCGGCGGGCAGGCAACGGACCTGGTTCTGGTTGCCATGAACCAGAACGGCATGGAAAAGATGCTCCATAACAAGCTGAAGCTGGGCGCGGACGCAGCGGCGTCGGCAGGTCCGGTCGGGCGCAATGCGCAGGCAGGCACGGACTGGAAGCTGAATGCCGAGTTCCTGACCTACTCCCGCAGCAAGGGCCTCTTCGCCGGCCTGGATTTGACCGGCGATGTGCTCGAAGCCAACGACGACGACATGAAGGCGTTCTACGGCCCTGGCGTGCAGTACGACGCGGTGCTGCATGGCGACGTGGCGACCCCGCCCGAGGCGCAGCACTTCGTGCGCACGGTGGCCAAGTACTTTGTGGCAGCCAAGGCGAAGTAAGCGTTCCAACGAGGCTGGTTAGAGAGGGCGGCTCTGGCCGCCCTCTCCTATTTGCACGTGCTCCCGCTACACTTGAAGGGCTTGAACGAACGTGCGCGAACGCGAACCAACCGCCTGACCTTCCGTGAACGGCTGGAGTATGGGGCGGTGCGCGGCCTTACGGGTATGCTTGGGGCGCTGCCCCGTCCCGTGGCGCGGGGTGTAGGGGCCGCGATCGGCGTTGTGGCGTATGCGCTGGCGGGTCGGCTGCGCCGCGTAGGGCAGCAGAATCTCCGCCTGGCTTTGCCCGCCCTGGGCGCGACAGCACACCGCCGGTTGTTGCGGGCGAGCTTTCGCCAACTCGGCTGGCAACTCGCGGAGTTCGCGCAGATGCGACGCTATACCGCCGCGCAGGCGCAGGCGTTCATCCGGTACGAGGGTCTGGAGAACTACACGCGGGCGCGCGACCGGGGCAGGGGTGTTCTGGTGCTGACGGGACACCTGGGCGCGTGGGAGCTGTCGAGCTACTTTCACTCGCTCATGGGGTTTCCGATGGGCATGGTCGTGCGCACGCTGGACAATCCGTGGGTGGACGCCTGGGTAAACGCACTGCGGACGCTGCACGGGAACCGCGTGCTGCCCAAGGACGACTTCGCGCGCGGCTTGCTGAAATCCATGCACCGGGGCGAAACCGTCGGCATCTTGATGGACACGAACATGACGCCGCCGCAGGGAGTATTCGTCCCGTTCTTCGGCACCGACGCTTGTACCGCGTCGGGTTTGGCGCGGGTCGCGGCACGGTCCGGCGCGGCAGTCTTGCCAGGATTCCTGCTCTGGGAGGCTGCGGAGGGGCGGTATGTGCTGCACTTTGGGACGCCTCTCGAGATGCGACAGACGGACGACGCAGAGGCCGACACCCTGGCGAACACAGCCCTGTTTACGAGCGTGCTGGAGCAGTGGATTCGGCGCTACCCTGAGCAGTGGCTGTGGGTGCACCGGCGCTGGAAAACACGGCCCACTGGGGAGCGGAGCCTGTACGCATGAGCGCATGCTGCTTTCGCTTGTCTCCCCGTGCCGCGTTGACCGGAGCGGTCCCGGCTGACGTGGACCGGGGCGCGATCACGCGGGTGCGGGCGATCGGGGCCGCAGACGCCGCGTCGCTGGTCTTTGCGGAAGATGAGGCGAGTCTGCGCGCGGCGCTGGCTTCGGAGGCAGGGGCCATTCTGGCTGGTTTGCGTTTACCCGCGACGGCGGACGAGCGCGTGCTGCGGGTGGCGGACCCGCGCTATGCGTTTGCGGTGTGTGCGCGCGCGTTGGCGCAGGGCGACGGCCGGGATGGGGCGCCGAAGGTGCATCCGGGCGCGACAGTGGACGCCACAGCGCGGCGAAGTCGAGCTACGCCACGACCAAGAGCCAACCTTCCGGGAGCTTGCGACCGATTGGCTGGAGGCACGACGCGCTGACCCGGCACTGCGCCCAGCGACGGTCGCAGGTCGCCGAACGCCGGGGCGAGGTATCGCTTGAGCTGCCACTCGTTGCGGGCGACCGTCGCTGGGCGCAGTGCCGGGTCAGCGCGTCGTGCCT
>CAXUIF010000246.1:1815-4133 GCA_964250995.1 uncultured Acidobacteriaceae bacterium | reverse complement strand
CCCACCATCCGCCCCAGCCACCCCATCCAAAGTCGGGGCCCAGTCCGTCGTAAAAGCTCTGGTACTGCTTTGTATCGGTCTGTTGTCCGATCACGGTGACGATCACGTCGCCGCCATGCGGCATCTCGCGCCAGCCATGGAAGGTAAGGTCGTTGCGAATCTCCCGCTTCAGCACCGACTCGTCGAGCGGGTTGGCGGTCTGGATCTTGTGAAATGTGAAGGTGTGGTAGTCGCTGAACGGTGCGTTATGGTCGAAATCCGTTTGGACATGCTGCGCGTGCACCGATGGCACGGCCATCGCCAGCAGCAAGACACCTAAACCTAAAGTGCGTTTCATACATTCATCTCCGTCGGCGTTATCGCCCTGTCTGTTAGACGCTGGAAGCGCGCAGGCGCGTACCGCTCCGGCTTGGGCTTGCGCTTGGCCAACCGGCGTCAGCACGCGGCCAACCATGTTCGAGGCGCCGTCCCCTCTGTTACCCTGCCTTCACACATGCGCACCCGAAGCTTCCTTCCCGGTCTTCTGCTGGCGAGCCTCGCCCCGCTGCCGTTGCTTTTCGCCCAAACCTTGCCCGCCACGGCCCCCACCAGCGATGTGTCGGCCCGCGTCGCCGCGCAAAATGCCGTGTTCGAGGAGTACTACCAGAACAACCTGAAGAATCACCCGGAGATGGCCACCTCCGTCGGGGACTACCGCTATAACGACCGGCTCTCCGACGACTCGCTGGCGGCCATCGCTCGCGAGCACGGGGAAAACGACGCCTTTTTGGCGCGGCTGAAGGGCATCCCCACAGACGGCATGACGGATCAGGATTGCCTGAGCCACAGTCTGCTGGAGCGCGCGCTCACCATGGCCGATGAGAGCTATGCGTTAAAGAATTACGAGATGCCGGTAAATCAGCAAAACGGCGTCCATACGTCCCTCGCCGACCTGCCCCAGGGCATGCCCTTCGACTCGGTCAAGCACTATGAGGACTACCTCGCCCGCCTGCACCAGGTGCCGCGCGTGCTGGAGCAAACCACCGAAGTCATGCGCGCCGGCGAGCGGGACGGCCTGATGCCGGTCAAGTTCCTGATGGAGAAGATCCCCGGGCAGTGCGAGGGGATCGTCGCCGCCGACCCCTTTTTGCTGCCCACAAAGAAGTACCCGGCGAGCCTCTCGGCGGCCGACCAGCAGCGTCTTACCGCCGCGATCACCCAGGCTGTGCATGACGAGGTCCTGCCGGCGTATGCGAAGTTTGCCGGTTTCGTGCGCGCGGACTACGCCCCCCATGGGCGTCCGGACCTCTCGGTGGAGAGCCTGCCCGACGGCAAGCGTCGCTACGCCTTTGCGGTGCGCTCCATGACGACGCTCAACATCACTCCCGCACAGGTTCATGAGATCGGGTTGAGCGAGGTCGCGCGCATCACCGCCGAGATGACCCAGCTCGCCCAGGCCAACGGCTACAAGGACCTTGCGAGCTTCCGCGCGGCGATCAACGCCGACCCCAAGTGGAAGCCCACCAGCGAGGGGCAGATCGTCGATGATTTTGCCCGCTACATCCACCAGATGGAGCCGCGTCTTCCCGAGCTCTTCACCCTTCTGCCCAAGTCGCCCGTCACCGTCGAGCCCATCCCCGACTTCGCCAAAGCCGAGGCCACCCACTACGTCGCCGGAACGCCGGACGGTAAGCGCCCCGGCCGCGTCGTCGTCGCGGTCGCCAACCCCACCTCACGCACGCTGGTGCTGGACGAGGCCGTGGCCTATCACGAAGGCGTTCCCGGCCACCACGACCAAATCAGCGTCGCCCAACAGCTCAAAGGCCTGCCCCGCTTCCGCCTGCGCGGCTTCTACTCCGCGTACACCGAGGGCTGGGCGCTTTACGCCGAGCAGCTGGGCAAAGAGATCGGCTTCTACCAGAACCCCGTCTCCGACTACGGCCGCCTCAACAGTGAACTCTTCCGCGCCGTGCGCCTGGTTGTCGACACCGGCATCCACGATCAGGGTTGGAGCCGCGACAAGGTTATCGCCTACATGCACGCCAACGACGTCAACGACGCGCTTGCCCAAACCGAAACCGATCGCTATATCGCCTGGCCCGGCCAGGCCCTCGCGTACAAGATGGGCCAGCTCAAGATCCGCGAACTCCGTGAGAAGGCAAAACAACAACTAGGTCCGCGCTTCGATATCAAGACCTTCCACGACGAGATCCTCGACGGCGGCGCCATGCCGCTCGACCTCCTCGACGCCCGCGTCACCCGCTGGATCACCAGCCAGGCGCCGGCAAACGCGGCGCTTGCCAATCCTAAGTGAGGGAGCGCTGCGCATCCTCGCCAGG
>CAXUIF010000246.1:0-1715 GCA_964250995.1 uncultured Acidobacteriaceae bacterium | reverse complement strand
CGGCCATCCAATGCGAAGCGCAGCGCCGTCCGCCACATCCTCCATACGGCTGCAAACCACTCAGCCGAACTCTTTGTCCTTTGGGAGCTGACGCATGGATCGCCATCCGAATGACCTCACCACGGACGCGGAAATCGACGCAGCCCTCGGGCGCGCCAAACAATTCGACAGCTTTCCTACCATCGTCGAAGCCGTCTACCGCACCGAGCCGGAGCTGCGCTTCCTGATGCGGCGCCTGAGTAACGGACAGCGCTTACTGATCCCGCGGGAAATGCTAGGCGAGCTCAGAAACGCCACCGAGGACCAGGCGGCCAACCTGGAAGTTGGACCGGAAGGCTTGGACATCTTGTGGCCTCAACTCGACGATGGTCTCCACCTTCCGGACTTTCTCAAACACCGTTGGGGAAAACAGTTCCAGAACCTCGCAGCATAAAGCACCTCCGTGCGGCGGCAGCCCGCTCGTGCCGGGGAAGAACACGTTCAATTCTTCGACCGGCATCACCTTTGCTCAAACCCACCGCAACTGCCATCATCAACACATGAACGCCCCGAAGCGGCTCGCCGCAGTCGCCACCTGTCTGCTGATGCTCCCCCTCGCCGCTCAGGAGAAAGGCATGTTGCGCGCCGCCAGCACGACGGCCAAGGGCATCACCGGCGACGTCGCCTTCTCCGACATCAAGATCTCCCTCAACTTCAGCAGCTTCGCCCTCGCGCAGATCCGTACCCTGACCCTTGCCGAAGCCGCCGCGGCCTTCAACGCCGCCCCCGACACAGACGGCAACGGCAACCTTTACCGCACCAGCATCCCCGCAGAGAAGCGGTTCCTGCACAAAAACACGCTTTGCGGCTCCGAGGAGACGCAATGGGTCGCCACCTTTGTCTCCGGCCGCAGCCTGCAGCTCGCCTTCTTCTCCGGCGCAGCCATGCCCTCGCTCACGCCCGAGGCCCTCGCCAACACCACAAGTCTCTGCGGCACCTTCAGCTACATCCGCTAGCTGAACCCGTCCTCCAACCCCGCAAAACGTTGTCCTCTCGACCGAAGTGGAAAGACCTGCTTCTTGCCAGTGCGAGTGCCGGGGCACGAGCCTGCATCCATAACCCCACAGGACGCACTACCGCTTGAAAAGCTGGATCCACATCTCCGCCACCAACCTCCGCGCCAACTACACCGCCCTGCAGGAAGCGGCCGGCCCTCCCTTTGAACTCCTTTGCGTCCTCAAGGCCAACGCCTACGGACACGGCGTCGACCTCTGCGCCCCAACTCTGGTGGAAGCTGGCGCGCGCTGGCTCGGCGTCGGCGACGTCGAAGAGGGCATCCACGTTCGTCATGCCCTGGCGCAAGCCGACCTCGCCGGTCACGACACCCGCATTCTCGTCATGTGCGGCTTTGAGCCCGCCGACGCCCCCGGCCTTGCGGAACACCAGCTCACCCCCGTCCTCTGGACTCCCGAGCACGTCCACGCCGTCGACCAAGCCCCCGCCGCCACCAACCAGCGCGTCGCCGTTCACCTCGAGCTCGACACCGGCATGGCCCGCCAGGGCGCCCTCCCCGGCCGCGACCTCGCCCTCCTCCTCAACGCCCTCCGCACCGCCAGCCACGTCCGCGTGGAAGGCATCTTCAGCCACCTCAGCTCCTCCGAGGTCGCGCAGTCCCTCGAGACCACCAAGCAGGTCAGCCGCTTCGGCGCCGCACTCGAGCAGGTCTTCGAACACCC
>CAXUIF010000245.1:1360-4179 GCA_964250995.1 uncultured Acidobacteriaceae bacterium | reverse complement strand
TGGCGGTGATCTCGGGCATGCCGCGCCGCAGCACCCACGCATCGGCCCAGGCGCGCACATCCTGCCCGCTCGCGGTGTGGAAGGCCTCGATCAGGTCGCCCCACTGGGCGTTGGCGTAGGCGTGCTGCGCGAGGTAAAGCCGCAGGCCGTTGCGGAAGCTGTTTGCCCCGAGACGAAACTCAAGCTGCTTCAGGATGGCCGGGGCCTTCTGGTAGACGATCGCCCCGTAGGCGCTCTTGGCGTCCTGGAGGTTGGGGATGTCCTGAAAGATGGGCGTGGTGCCCTCGGTCTCGTCGATGCCGTAGGCCAGCGGCTTGATGTCCTCGTAGAAGTGCTTCCAAGCGCCTGCGCCAGGCTCGAGTGCGTCAAGGCAACGGTAGGCCATGTACTGCGCGAAGCCCTCCTTGAGCCAAAGGTCGTCGAACCAGCGCATGGTGACAAGATCGCCGAACCACTGATGGGTGAGCTCATGAAGCGTAAGGATGTCGCGGCGAAAGCGATCGGAGGCCGTGGGTGCGGTGCGGAAGAGCACGCCGTCTTCGTTGAGAAAGGTCGCGCCCGCATGCTCCATGCCGCCAAACGGAAAGCCGGGGATGAGCACGAGATCGTACTTCGGGAAGGGAAAGGGCCGCTGAAAGTAAGCCGCCAACCAGGCCATGCCATGGGCGGTGATGGCCTGCAACTGCGGCATCTCGGGCGCGGCGCGCTCCCGCTGCGAACGGCGCACATACACCGTCGGCTGGCCGGCTTGCCCCGGGAAGTTCGCCCAGGGTCCGGCAGCGAAGGCGAAGAGGTAGGTGGAGATCGGCTCGGTCTCCCCGAAGCTCCATGTGGCGTTCGCCGTGGTCGCTGTGGCCCCCGTGCGTTGGGCCCCCGTGCGTTGGGCCCCCGTGCGTTGGGCTGGTGTGCGTTGGGCTTCCGTGCGTTGCCCTGCCGTGTTGCTCACGACGGTCCACGCGGCGGGCGCGGTCACCTCGAGGCGAAAGCGGGCCTTGAGGTCAGGCTGGTCGAAGCATGGAAACGCCATGCTCGCGTCCATGGGCACAAACAGTGAGTAAAGGTATTCGCTGCCGTCGTCCTTGTCCTCGAAGCGTGTGAGCGCCGCGCCGGCGGTGGCGACGGGCGCCGTGAAGGTGATCTCGGCGAGGTTGTTGCCGGGCCGCAGCCGCGCCGCCGGGAAGCGCAGATGCCCCGCGACCAGCGTGGTGGGAAGCGGTTTGCCGTTCAGCGTGGCCGTTCCGATCACGCCGCGACGGAAGTCAAGGAGGAGCTCCCGGTCCGGCGTCTCGGCAGCGAGGTCGAAGGAGAGCCGTTCGTGCGCGTGAACCGCGTCGGCATGCGCCGCCAGAAGGAACGCAAGCTGGTACCGCACACCGGACACGCGCTGCGCCCGCGCTATGGCTAACGAGCGCGAGACGCCCGGGTCCACCACCGCCGCGCGATCAACCTGCGCATGGAGGAGCAGGCTCGTGGCGCAGCAAAGGCCAAAGAGGGCGGGGATTCCGCAATGGAAGACAGCCCAGCTGCACCATGAAACAGCCCCACCGCAACGCACAGCCGCCCATCTGTACGCGAGCGTTCCCCACGACATCCACTTTGGCACCTGAAGTGTCCTTCCGGTTGATGTCTTTCGAGTGTACGCACAGTGCGATCTGCGGGATGGTCGTGGCCGGACCGCTAGGCGGCCTGCTGTGCCGGCTGCGTGGCGGAGAGATCCATGGCGTCGGCCAGGAGGGCATAGCTGCGAAGCCGGGCTTCGTGGGAATGGGTGATGGTGTTCACGATGAGCTCGTCGATCTCCAGCTCGCGGGCGATAGCGCGGAGGCGGGCGGCGACGCGGTCGGGGGTACCGACGACATAGCGCGGGAACTCTTCGTCAGGCTCATCGAGACTGCCAGCGGTGAAAGCGAGGAGGGGATTCGGCGCCTGCGGGGCGGCGGCAAGCTGGCGCAGAGCCTCCTCCGGGGGCGCCACGGGCCGGCGGTCCCCGGTGCGGATGCGGCGCTGGAGCAGGCGGACGGAGGCATGGAGGAAGTCAGCCTCCTCCTGCGTGGGGGCGCAGATGACGCCGATGGCGATGGTGGCTTCGGGGCTTTGCCGACCCATGTTTGGGAATGGATTGGGCTGGAAGTTGCGTTGGTAGAACTCCACGGCCTGACGGGTGCCGTGGGCGGAAAAGAAGTGCGCGAAGGCGTAGGGCAGGCCTTCCGCGGCAGCGGTGACGGCGGACCACATGCTGGAGCCAAGCAGCCAAAGGTCGGGGGCCCCGGGCGCCGCAGGGGAGACCAGGCCGTTGCGGAAGGGGTGGTCTGAGGGAAAGCGCTCGGGATGGAGGTAGGCCTGGAGCTCGGCGAGTTGCTGGGGGAAGTCGTCGGGTTGGGGTCCCTGGCGCGCGCGGCGAAGGGCAAGGGACTCCATCTGACCGCCGCCCGGGGCCCGGCCGATCCCGAGGTCGATGCGGTCGGGAAACATGGCATGGAGGGTGCGGAAGACTTCGGCGACCTTGAAGGCGGAATAGTGGGGCAGCATGACGCCGCCGGAGCCTACGCGCAGACGCGTAGTTGCAGCGGCAGCACGGGCGATCAGGATCTCTGGGGCAGTGCAGGCGAGCAGATCCATGGCATGGTGCTCGGAGTACCACAAGCGCGTATAGCCGAGACAGTCGACGTGCTGGGCGAGGTCGAGGGAGTTCGCGAGCGCCTCGGCAGGCGTGTGGCCGGCGGGAACCGGGGATTGGTCAAGGACCGAAAGGCGCAGCGCGGAGATGGCCATGCGGGTTTGATGAGGGAGGGGTCGGGGTGGAGGGCGGAGCCCGGGCC
>CAXUIF010000245.1:0-1350 GCA_964250995.1 uncultured Acidobacteriaceae bacterium | reverse complement strand
GCGTTGGGCTTCTGCGGTGGGATCGTCTGGCGCTGAGCGACGCGTGTTGACCACGAACGGCCGGGTAACGCTCTTTGCGGCGTGGCCCCTGTGAGCGCAACGCAGATTCCCTTCGGGAATGACAACCAGAGGGGCAAGGACGGCAGCAACGGGAGGGACGACAGCAGCGGCGACGGAGCCGCTAGCTGGCTTTATAGGCGATGGTGACGAACTGGTCGGGGGTGAGCAGGCCTTTGCCCCAGGTGGCGTCGAGGTCGGCGGTGGGTTTGCTGGCAACGGTCTCTTCGAGGGATTTGCCCTGGCCTTTGAGCTTGGCGACGCGGTCGTGAACGGTGGCGAGCATGTCGCGGTAACTTTGGAGGGCGGCGCGGTCGCCCAAGGGGCCGTGGCCGGGGATGATCTTGGTGTCGGGCCTGGCGAGCTTCAGGGCGGTGTCGGCGGCGGCGATCATGCCGGGGAGACGGCCCCCGGAGCTGTAATCGATCAGCGGATAGAAGCCGTTGAACCAGATATCGGCGACATGGAGGACGTTGGCGTCCGGGAACCAGACATAGATGTCGGAGTCGGTGTGCGCGGGGGCGAAGTGCTGGAGGTTGACCGTGTGGCCGTTGCCGTTGAGCGCGTAGGTGTCGGCGAAGGTGCGCGTGGGACGGCCGGCCAAGGGTGCCGCGGCGAAGTGGACGTCCAGGGCCGCCATATACTGGGGCGCGGAAAGGCGCTTGAGGGTGTTTTCCTGCGCGACGATCTCGGCGCCGGCGGCATGGAGCGGGGCATTGCCGTCCGTATGGTCGAAGTGCCAGTGGGTGTTGACGAGCAGGGTGAGCGGGGGCGCTTTGACCGAGGTGAGGGCCTGCTGGATAAAGGGCGCGGCCGTAGTTACGGAAGAATCGACCAGCAGGGTGCCGTCGCCGCCCGTGAGCGCCGCCATGTTCCCGCCAACACCCTGGAGGAGGTAAAGATTGGAGGCGAGCGGGGTGACCTTGATCGGCGTCTTGGCGCCAAGAGCGCGGTAGGTTTCGACGATGTTGGCCAGGGAAGCTTGTTGCGCGCGGAGCAGCGAGGGGGCCAGCGCGGCGGAGGCGGCCAGCGCGGCGGCGGAACGGAGGAAGTCGCGGCGGCTTGGTGGGGCAGAGGGGATCAAGGGGAAGGCTCCTTTCGCCTTGGGTACCGCAAGGCACCCGTCGGCCAGTGTGTCGCAGAGTGGGGCGGAACGCAAGCAGAGCCGGTTGGCTATGCTTGACGGTATGGATCAGGCTGGGGCGGCGCCGCTGCTGGAGGTGCGGGGGCTGCGGGTGCGGTTTGGGCAGCGAGACGCCGTTCGGGGGATCTCCTTTGAGGTAGGGGCAGGGG
>CAXUIF010000244.1:0-4229 GCA_964250995.1 uncultured Acidobacteriaceae bacterium | reverse complement strand
CGCGTGGAGGGTTTGCTTTGTGCCATCTGGCCAGAGGATGTCGAGAGTCGTCAGGGTGGGCTGAGGGCCCAGGCCGACGTGGAGCCGGAGGTCCGACGAGCTCGAATAGCTGGAACCGGAGCGAACCTCGTCGACCCAAACGCGGGGCTTGCCGGCCTGCGTGCCATGCAGCACCATGCGCGCACCAAGGGCGTCCCGGCCGTGGGCATCGAGCAGGCGCAAACCCAGCCAGTGATTGGCGTTTCTTGCCATGTTGACCAGGAGCATCGGGCGATCGGAAAGGTTGTTGACGACGGCCTCCAGGCGACCATCGTTGAAAAGGTCGGCGATGGCCAGACCACGGCCGGAGAGCGGCTCCGACAGGCCGGGGCCGGAGCTCTTCGAGAGGTCGCGAAAATGGCCGTTTGTCTCGTTGTGATACAGCAGCCGTGGCTGTTTGAAACTGGAGCCGAGATGTTCGGCATCGACCTCGGGATACACGTGGCCGTTGGCGACGAGAAGGTCAGGGTAGCCGTCGTTGTCGACATCGGCGAACATGGCGCCCCAGCCCAGCATGTCGGTGTTGATCGCGAGGCCGGCGGCGGAGGTGTCGTCGGTGAACGACCCATCGCCAACCGCGTGGTACAGCGTCGAGGTGTCGTCGGAGAAGTTGGTCTTAAAGAGGTCCAGGTGGCCGTCGCCGTCGTAATCCGCCGCAGTGGATCCCATGCCGGCCTGCTCGCGGCCGTCCTCGTTGAAGGCGACGCCCTGCTCGCCGGCGACGTCGGTGAAGGTGCCGTCGTGGTTGTTGCGGTAGAGGATCGCCGGGGTGGAATCGCAGGCGATGTAGAGGTCGGGCCAGCCGTCGTCGTTGTAGTCCAGGGTGGTGACGGAGAAGCAGTAGTGGCCGGGGGTCTGCTGGATGCCGGCGGCCTTGGAGACGTCGGTGAAGTGCGTTTGGCCATCCTTGCCCGGGCCTTCGTTGTGAAAGAGCAGGTTGGTGCTGTAGGGCAGGCCGCGGGGACCGCACATGACGGGCGCGCCCTTCCACATGCAGCCGGCTTCGGCGCCCGGTTTGGGGGTCTTGGCGAGGTCGAAGTGGACGTAGTTGGCGACGGCGATGTCGAGGCGGCCATCGCGGTCATAGTCGACAAAGGCGCACCCGGTGCCCCACTCCTTGCCCGTGCCCGCGGCGCCGGCGGCCTCGGCGACCTCGCGGAAGTGCCCGTGGCCTTCGTTACGGTAGAGGCGGTTGTGGCCGTAGGCGGTCACAAAGAGGTCGGGAAGGCCATCGTTGTCGTAGTCGCCCACGCAGGCACCCTGGCCCCAGAAGGTGTCTTCGAGGCCGGAGCCGCGGGTCACGTCAGTGAAGGTGCCGTCCTGGTTGTTGTGGAACAGGTGGCTGGTGGCTTTGTCTTTCGCGGTCGTGGTGGGGAGGGTCGTGCCATTGACGAGGAAGATGTCGGGCCAGCCATCGTTGTCATAGTCGAGAATGGCCACGCCGGAGCCGGTGGACTCCACGATGTACTGCTTGTGGGTGTCGGAGCCGTTGGTGTTGCGGACGGCAAGGCCGGCTTGTGGGGCAACGTCGACGAACCAGGCTGGGCCGGGGTGCGTGGTGGTGGCGGGGTAGGGATGTTGCTGCGCTTGTAAGGTGAGCGAGGAAAGGCCGAAAAGCAGAAAGAGCGCTTGAAGGAAGCGACGGCGGTTCGCTGAAGGCGGTGTTTGCGGCATGGTGGGCGTTCTTGACGCCTATTTTAGAAGCCCGACCTTGGCCACCTGCTTCGCATGGAGTGCTCGGCATTTATCGCGGGACCCGCTTGCGCGCCTTCAGCAACACATTGACTACTTCCGGCTCGCCGGTCCAAAAGTCTAGCCGCACCCGTCCATCCGGCATCTGTGTCACGGTCGCTGGCTGCGCGCTGGCCGTCAAATACCATCCGCTTGGCAGTACCACGGCGTTTCTGGCGCGGCCCAGGCTGCGATCGAAGACGAGCTCCTCCCCGTCCATGCGGTAGCTCCTGGGTGCGGTGTAGGTCTCCGAGATCCGCAACCGCAGCGACTCGCCCGCTTTCACTGCCGGGAAGGGAATCACCACCACCTCGGCCTTATCGTCCACCTCTTCGCCGACGTTGACCTTTGCCGCTTTCATCGCTGCGCCGGTCATCACTCGGGTCGGCAGCTGCTGGCCGGTGTCCACAATGTAGGCGCTGGGGTTCGAGGCCTTGCTTCCCTCGCGCACGACATTGGCATACGCGTTGATCCCCGCCCGGGTCTCGGTGTAGTCGTGGTACAGCGAGAAGGCGTGCGTCTCCGGCTGCTGCAGGAAATAGACGATGTCCCGATCCTGGTGCGCGCGTTCGCTCAGGCGCTCGTGCTCCGGCAAGCCCTGGTACGGCGATTCCCAACTTTTCTCGTCCGTTAACGCATGCGTCGCCCCAGCCTGTGCATCCTTCACTGCGTGAACCACCAGCGCAGCCTCACCCGCACCCGCATGCAGGAAGCTCGCGGCGAGGCGGCCATCCATCTCGGTCAACACTTGCGAGGGGACCGTACACCCGGTCAGTTCATAGCCTGCGGGCAGCACGATTTTGTTGCGCTGGATGCCCAGCGGGCGGTTGAAGACGATGCCTGCCGCGTCGGTGTAGTAGCTTTTGGGGTCCTTGTAGGTCTTGAGGATGATCAGGCGGCCCTGGCCATGTTCCGGGACCGGTCGCGCCAGCGTCACCTTAATGTAGTCGGTATCGAGATCGGCCTTGGGCATCAGCGGATCCTTGCGCACATCCGCGCCATGCACCACATCGAAGGCCAAAGGCTTGCCGCTCATGGCATCGAGCACCTGTTCGTCGGTGGCTATGCTGCCTTTGCGGATGGGGTTGTAGAAATATTTAGCCCCGGCGGTTGTGGCTGTGACCTCGTAGGTGATCTTGAAGCTTGCTGTCTCGGGCGCGAGCAACTCGTAGCGGGTGTACTCGTCTGTCTCGGTTTGGGTGCCGGTTTCGGTTGGGTAGGCGATGGCATCGGCCTGGGCGCTGGCATTGAGGTGAAGTGAAAGGGAGAGGCAGGCCAGGGTCAGCAAGGGAGTCCAGTGCCGTTTGAGCATGGCCACAGGGTAACTTGTTTGATTCGCGGCAGTCGCTTCGCGAAGCGGAACTTAGTTACTGTTTCTAGGGACTTAACCTACGGCAGAGCGCATGGGCTTGAGAACGGGCCAGCCGTAGTCTACAGGGACCAATTCAAAGGAGCACGAAGAGTCCTGAAACGAAGAGGAAGAAGCAGGCCAAACAGCTCATTACAAGAACTACCCCAGCTAGCCATTTGGACCGGTCGTACAGCAAACCAATCACCGATAAAACGAGTGCCGCAAGTGGTAGAGCCACGATCACCGATGCCGAGACCCTCACCCACGGCACCCCTACAGGCACATGCACACTACCCACTTGGAGCGCGCGAAAGAGAATTGGGGAACACGCGAGCACAAACAGACCCACGGCGGCAAAGCTGCGACTTCTCATAACTCTGAGTTCAGCATACGTGTACTGGGTTAAAGCGGAACGCCGTTGCCCTTCCGTCTGCGCCAATTGAGAGGACAGAGTTGTTGTGATCGAGGCGGAACAGCAAATCCACTACGGGAATAACAGAGAGAAAGGCAAGAACGAGGCGAAGGGAAGACTTTAATAAGAGCAAACGCAGATTCCCTTCGGGAATGACAAACAAAGTGCGAAGACTAACGCGCATTCCCTTCGGGAAGGACAAAACAGATAAGGCAGAGCGTAGAACTCCAAGTGCGAAGGCGAGCGTAGCCGCTAGTGGGCCCGGGTCGCGGGGGATGTGTGTGTCTAGGACTTCGCTGCGTTAGCCTTCTGTTGGGGCATGCCGAGGGGCATGGTCTTGAGGATTTTGCCACCTTCCTGGATGACGTAGAGGTAGTTAGCGGGGAGGGACTTCAGGGTGTCTTTGGTGCCGCTGGGCCAGGTAATCTCAACATTGGCCTGCGTGGCTTGGTCGAGGCCGAAGCGGATGCGGAGGTCGTTTTGGCTGTAGTAACTGCCGCCGGAGCGGACTTCTTCGATCTGCTTTAACGGTTTGCCGGCCTGGTTCATGGCAGTGACCGTCAGGCGGGCGCCGATGCCGGTGCGGTTGGATTTTGTGCCTACCGTGCGGAGGTAGATCACGTTGCGGGTCGGCATCGGCTTGCCGTCATCGTTCGCGGCTCGTTCGCAGCGGAGGAGTTGGGGGTAGGTGTTGAC
>CAXUIF010000243.1:0-4231 GCA_964250995.1 uncultured Acidobacteriaceae bacterium | reverse complement strand
GTTTAGGGCGATTCGCGATCACCCCTCGAGACGCAGATGGCGCTGCTGTCCTTCGAGCGGCGACCATACTGCCACATGGGGGAAAATAGACCCAGATGCCTCGCCTGCTTTTCTTTTCGTTTCCGCTCCTCATGTTGCCGCTGGCTTTTCAACAGCCAGCCGCCGATCCACGCCAAGCTGCCTCTACCCAGGCCGCCGCCGAGGCTGAGGCGATCCGCCACGCCGAAGATCTCCTCGAACACGGCGACTATAAGGCAGCCGAACCCGCTCTGGCGCAACTCGCCGCCCGGAACCCGAAAGACGCTCACATCCTGTTCGACCTCGGCTTTACGCAGGAACAGAACAACGAGGAACAAGCCGCCGCCCAGTCCTACACCGCCGCTGTGGCCGCCGACGCCACGCTCGCCGAACCACGCGTTGCCCTCGGCCTGTTACAAGCCCGCAACGGCCAGGCAGTCGAGGCCCACCAGCTGCTTGAAGCCGCCGCGGCGCTCCCGTCCGCCAGCCCCGCGCTCAAAGCTCGCGCCCTCCGCGCGCTCGCGCGCCTCGACCAGCCCACGCGCCCGGATCAGGCGCGCGCTGACCTCGCCCAGGCCGTCCAGCTCACCGGCGAGCAGCCCGGCGATGCCGAACTCACGGCCATACTTTCCGTGGGCAACACCAACGCTACTGACGCCGAGATGACGTTCCGCCGCGCGCTGGCCCAAAATCCCGCCGATGTCGCGGCCATCGTCGAGCTCGCCAGCATCCTCCAGCGACAAAACAAGCTCGCCGAAGCCGACGCCCTCCTGACCCCCGCGCTCGTCGCGCAGACCGCCACCCTGTACGCCGCCGAGAACAAGCCTGGCGAGGCGATCGAGTTGCTGAAGCAACTCCGCGCCAGCAACCCCCAGGCAGTGGCGAACCCGGCTCTTACTCGCCTTCTCGCGCACCTGTACCTGCTCTCAGGCGAAGCGGCTGCGGCAGAGCCCCTTTACCAGACCCTCGCCGGCGCGCAACAAAACGACCCCACCCTCCTTGACGATCTTGGCAGCACGCTCGTCCGCGAACAGAAGTTTCCCGAGGCCCAGGCCGTGCTCACCAAAGCTGTCGCGGCGCGCGAGGCCTTCCACGACGATGCCGCCTGGGCCGAAGCCGCTGGCCACCTTGCGTTTGCCGCCTCGCGCAACCATGCCCCGGAGGTTGCATTGCAAGCGCTTGCAGCGCGTGCTACAGTTCTGCCCAACTCCCCAGCAACTCTCTTTCTGGAAGCCACGGCACGCGATACACTACACCAAAGGAAAGAAGCTGAACGAGCCTACCGCGCCTTTCTGGCCGCGGCGAACGGCAAACTTCCCGATGAGGAGTTTGAAGCCCGCCACCGGCTCATTGCCTTGGAGCACGAACACTAACTCGGTTGCCCGCCTGAGGTGTCTTATGGGTCTCCACGTTCGCCTTGCTCGTCCCTTTGTCGCCTCGCTTCTTTGCGCCACAGCCCTGCTCTCCGGAATCGGCGTTCGTCCCGCCTTTGCCGCTGGCCCTTCGGAGCTCCTGCTCGAGGCTCCGGCGCTCAGCGACCTTGAGCAGCGCGCCGCTGCCGCCGAACCCAAGGAACGCTGCTATCTCTACACCGAGCTGCTCCATGGTTGGACCGAACTCGCCGGCCGCGCTATGGCCGATGGCAAAGACATCGAAGCCGCAGCGGCCATCGCCCGCGCAGATGCCGATGCGGTGCAACTCAAGTCAGTGCTCGGCAACGACTCCAAGCGCCTCAAGAATGCCGAGCTTCTGCTCGAACACACGGCTCGTCGCCTTTCTGACATGGTGCGCGTCGCCTCCATGGACCAGCACGACGCCATGCAGGCCGTCCTGAAGCACCTGAACAATATTCATGATGACCTCTTGGCACAGATCTTCGCTCACTGACGGGCAGTGGCCAGCTCCCGTGTCGCTAAACCGAGGTAAGCGCCTCCGGTCTCTGCCCTGGACCTCCCAGGGGCCCCTAGGGGCAAAGAAGCTTCGTTTGCCCGGCGTCGTTCTGCTCTGCTGCCTTGTCGGGTCCATAGTTCCTCCTGTCATGAGAGCCCAGGCGGCCGAGGATGTCTTAAGCCAGAAAGAAATCGACCTTCTCCGCGACACCGCCTTCGTTCCTGCAAAGCGCATTCTCGCCTTCACGCAATTTCTGAACGACCGCCAGAAGCATATCCAAAGCCTTCTCGCCAAACGCCACGGTCATACCGACTATGGCGGTGACATGCATGACGCCCTCGACCAGTTCGGCCAGATCGTCGATGAACTCAACGACAACCTCGACGAGTACAGCCGCCAGCACCGCGACGTGCGCAAGGCGCTTCCCAAGCTCCTCAAGGCCACCGACGACTGGACCGCCACGCTGAAAGCACCTGGCGAAAACGAGGCCTACAACGTCGTCCGCCGCCTCGCGATCGACAACCTCAAGGACACCCGCGACATCGCCCAGGGCCTCCAAACAGACCTAGACGCCTACTTCAAAGCGCACCCTGACGCCGAAAAGGCCGAGAAAAAGCGCACCGGTGATCCCCACGCTGTCCGCCCCGAGTGAGCCGGGTCAGGACTTGCCCTTTGCTCTTCTCGTTGGCCGTCCCGAAGAGAACTTGCTTTTCGGCTCCATGCCGAGGGATCACCAGGCGGGCTGCCGCCCCAGAAACCCACAGACCCCGCATGCTAGCCTGAGCCCATCCGTGCCGCCGCTTGCCCCGCTTCCTGTTGCCTCCGCCACGCTGCACCGCCTCTTCGAGCAGGAGTACCGGCTGCTTCGCCCACGCGCCCCGATGCCCGCGCTCGAGATTAAGTTCCGCCGCTTCACCAGCCTGAATACCACCATCCGCCTGCGCGACGGCAAGCTCATCGTGCGCCTGTCCGACCTCCTCGAACATGCTCCCGAAAGCGTCCACGGGGCCATCGCCCACATCCTGCTCGCCAAGCTCTACCGCAAGCCCGTCGGCGCGCAGCAGTCGGACCGCTACCGCCGCTACACGCAGTCCGAAGCCGTGTCCAGGCAGGCCGAGCGCATCCGCCAAACTCGCGGCCGCAAGCGCATCAGCACGCCACAGGGCCGTCTCTACAACCTCGACGAGGTCTTCGAGGCCGTCAACCGGCGCTTCTTCCACGGCCTGCTCGGCCGCCCCACCCTCACCTGGAGCGCCCACGTCGCTCGCCGCATGCTCGGCCACTACGACGCGGCCCACAATACTATCGTCGTCAGCCGCGTCTTCGACCGCCCCAACACCCCTCGCTACGCGATCGAGTACCTGCTCTACCACGAGATGCTCCACCTCAAGCACCCCGTCAAGGTCCGCGCCGGCCGCCGCTGCGTCCACTCGCGCGAGTTCCAGGCCGAAGAACGCCTCTTCCCCGAACTCGACCAGGCCCGCGAGTACCTGAAGCGGCTGTGAGCGTACCCTAGACTGCACCCATCGCAGCTATGGCGCTTTATGCCGCAGCTGTGTACACTGCTGGTGAAGGTGCCTGCCCACCGCCGCTTCCGAAAGAGCATCGACGAGACAAACCGCCTACGCTGCAGGAACGGAACGATCGGCGCCCTACGTGAAGAGGTCTATGTCGATGCGTCAGGCACCGTGGTCAAATACAATCTGGCATTCGTCAACCTCACCCTTTGCCCGTGGGACAACGGTCGCGTCCTCGGGTACGACAACTCACACGATCGTCACGAGCGGCATTTCATGGGTTCCGTCCAGGAAGTGGCCTTTGACAGCTACGCCGAGACCCTGCAACGTTTTCTCGGTGAAGTGGCCATCCTGAAGGAGACAGCATGAAAGCCATCGTCACCGTTGAGTCCTTCCAACAGATGTCCGTTCGCAAGCTGAACCGCGCTCGCAAGCTGGATCGACAGGAACCCCTATCCACTGAACGCAGGATCTCCTTTGAATCAGCGGACCTCCTGCTGGCCTGCATGACCCCACAGCGCCTTCGCCTCTGGGAGGCTGCTCGCGAGAAGCCGCGTTCCGTGACGGAACTGGCCAGCGCCCTGCACCGCGACAGGAAGTCCGTCCATCGCGACATTCAGGTGCTCCATGCTGCGGGGATGCTAACGCTGCAGGCACAACGCAATCCAGGGCACGGACAGGTAAGACTCGTTCAGACGACAGCCCAGCACATTGAGCTTCGAGCACGTTTGTAAGCACCACCACCCGAACTGCACCTCTCAGACTGCGTGCGCCGGCTTCCCTGCCGATAAGGCGCTGGCCTGGAC
>CAXUIF010000242.1:0-4282 GCA_964250995.1 uncultured Acidobacteriaceae bacterium | reverse complement strand
ACCCACCCTGCTGGGGCGCAGGTCCTCGATCTGGGCCAGACCACCCTCATGCCGGGTCTCATCGACGCCCACACCCACCTCTTCCTCCACCCCGGCAACGAAGCCTTCCAGACCGTAGAAGAGACCATCCCGCAGCGCACCCTCATCGCCGCCGCCGCCGCCAAAGCCGACCTCCTCGCCGGCTTCACTGCCGAGCGCGACATGGGCACCGAGGGCGCGGGCTGCGCCGATGTCGCCGTCCGCAACGCCATCAACGAAGGCCTCATCCCCGGCCCCCGCATGCGCGTGAGCTGCAACGCCGTCGACATCAACGGCGGTCACGAAGACACCTCCGGCCTCAACCCTGAAGAACACCTCCTTTCCAACGCCGACCGTGCCAACAACACCGAAGAACTCATCGCGGTCATGCGCGAGCAGCACAAACAAGGCGCCGACTTCACCAAAATCTACGAATCCGGCCGCGACCGACTCACCCTTGCCCAAAACTCGGGTGCCTCATCTTCGCCGACTGCCTTAACGTCGGCTAAGGTGGGCCTGCAGGACCTCTCCGGAGCCATCTTCACCACACCCTTTCAATACACCGAACCCCAACTCGCCGCCGCGGTCGCCGAAGCCCAACGCACCGGCTCCCGCGTAGCCGTGCACTGCACCGGCGAACCCGGCGCTATCTACGCCGCCACCGCGGGCGTAGCCTCCATCGACCACGCCTACGCTCTCTCCCCCGAAACTATGCGAGTCATGCGTGACAAAGGAATCTACGCCGTCCCGACCTTCCAGATCAGCGAATACTTTGCCCAACACGCCGCCACCGCCGACCGCTCCCAAACCGTCAACGGCGAGCTTGCCTTCCATGCGGCCGAGTTCCGCAAGCAGCTCGCCGCCGGGGTCCCCATGGCCGTCGGCTCCGATGTAGGGCCCTTCCGCCACGGCACCCAGGCGCACGAGTACGCACTCATGGTCCACTACGGCATGAGCCCCGCCGACACCCTCAAAGCCGGTCTGCTCAACGGCGCCAGGCTCCTCGATTGGACCAACGACATCGGCCAGCTGCTTCCGAACTTCTACGCCGACATTATCGCCGTTCCCGGCAACCCGCTCGACACCATCGAGGTGCTGCTCCACCCCACCTTCGTCATGAAGAACGGCGAGATTGTTCGCAAAGACTGACCGCTTCTTCCGTGCCTGGATACGCCCACTGCAACCTTCTCCTTGTTGCCGCGCCTTCGACCTCACTCGGTTTTTCACGCCACAGCCCGCTGCGCCGTTCTGCTGAAGCGGCGACCCAACTGCAAGCCCAATCCGGTTCGAAACGGGAGTAAGCTGAAAGCTGAGCGCATCTTCGTTTCGCTTCAAGGCCACTCATGCCCACGATCCTTACGCCCCCCGAGATCGATCGCCGCAACGGCCAGCACGGCGGCAACCACACTGGCGAAAACGACAACGGCAACGGCCGCAGGCCTCCGACGGACAAGCGGACGGGCGGTAACGGCGACGGGGATAACTGGGGCGACCGCCCGCAGGGTCGCCGCGGCCCCCGCGAACGCCTCGCCCAGGCACGCGTCGGTCTCTTCTTCGCCCTCGGCGGCGACCTCATGTTCTTCGTCGCGCTCGTCAGCGTCTTCTTCGTGACCAAGGCGACCGGGCACTTCGACGCCTACGACCGCTATATCAATGAGTGGCTCCCCACCGCCGTCCCATCGATCCTCTGGCTCAACACCGCCGTCCTTGTGGTCAGTTCTGTTACCGCGGAGGTCGCCCGCCGCGCCATGTTCCATGAGCACCACGTGATGGATGAATGGTTCGGCTTCGGCCGCCCCACCTCCAAGCGCGCCGGGGGCTGGCTGCTCGCCACACTCGGCCTCGGGCTGCTGTTCCTCATCGGGCAGTGGGTCGCCTGGACGCAACTCGCCAGCTCCCACGTCTACTTCCGCTCCAACCCCTCCAGCCACTTCTTCTACCTGATCACCTTCACCCATGCCGCCCACCTCTTCCTCGGCATCGGCGCCGTGGTGTGGGCTCTGTGGCTCCTCTTCCGCTCCCGCCAGATGGCCACCCGTCAAGTCGTTGTCGACTCCACCGTCTGGTACTGGCACACCATGGGCGTCCTTTGGATCTTCCTCTTCGCCCTGCTCGAATACGCCCAATAAACGCTCCGCCACCTCCGCTCCGCTACCTCCCGAGCCGCCACGTCCCGCTCCCTTAGTTGTCATTCCCGAAGGGAATCCGCGTTATGCCCTTGCCTTTCTCGTCATTCACGAACGGAGAATCTGCTTGTTCCCCATAGCAGGCTCTGCACTGGCACAACTTCAGGCGTGCCATCACAACCTCCACCCCCACGCGGCTTTAGCCGCTAAGGTCAGCCGCGCACAGCGCAGCGCAGGGGCAACCAGACTCCTGCTCACCCTGGCTCTTCTGACAGCCTCAACGACGCTCCCCCTCCACGCCCAGGGCTGCGCCCAGTGCCTCGATTCCACCCGAGCTACCCCACCCTCCGTTCAAGCCGCCTACCGCCACGCCATCTTCCTCCTTGGCGGTGCCGGAGCCACTCTCTTCATAGCAGGCGGTCTCCTGCTCCGAGACAAGCACTGAGTGTCGCGCTTACTGGGCGGTTGACGGTTCTTTCTGCACTGACAGAGCCGCCAAAAACAGGTCCACCTCCTGCAGCAACAGTCGGCGCAGGCCCTCCGCATCTTCCGCAATATCTTTGATCCCGCGCAGGGAGAAGATCAGCAGACGCGCCACCTCCTGGGCGGACAAGTGAACGGGCGACCCCGCCACTGCCTCTTCTAGCAGCTCGGCATAATACAAAGTCAGAACCTCATACATCTTCCGAACCGCGGGATACGCCATGTTGAATGCATCCCGAGCATCGGGGTGCCTCTCTGTCATTCGGAAACCACCCATCGACCACTGCTCCACACAGTAACTAAGCTTCTGGCGCAGCGCCTTGAGCCTTGGAACCTCCTCCCGGTAGCGCGCAACCTCACTCTGGACCAGTCGCAACAGCACGGCCTCAAATAGCGCCTCCTTGCCCTCCGGAAACAGCGCGTACAGAGCCGGCCTGTGGAGCTTCGCCTCCTGGGCAACATCGCCAAGCGTCGTCCGAGCGTAGCCGTACCTGAAAAACACGCTCGAGGCAGCTTCGAGGACGCGATCGCGTCGCGCCGCTAGCTCGTTCTCGGTCTGCCTCTTCAAAGCGCCTTCCTTGACATAGAATACAAATAGACATAAGTTGTAATAGTGGCTTTCAAGGGAAACGTTCTGTTGGTCCTTCTTCTCCTAGCGCTACCACTTTCTCCGCCCCAAGCGGGGGTAAGTCCCAGCGCGGTTCGTGGGAGAGCAAAGGGGGAACACGGACATGCGGTTGGCGGTGAAAAGGAGAAAGCAAAACTCATGACAAATCAGGAAGCCTGGGATTTATACCGAAAGTATGTCGAGGGCTGGAAAGCGATCTCGGACGAGCAGCGGACCGAAATCACGGTGGGAGTCGTGGCCGAGAACGTCCAGTATTCCACCCCCCAACACCAACTAGGAGGACGCAACACCGTCATACAGGATATGGCGGCCTTCCAGAAAAGATTTCCTGGAGGGCATTTCGACATCGGGGATGTGTCCGCCCACCACGATGTCGCGCTCCTCACGTGGGTGCTCGTACAAGCGGACGGAACGATCGTTACCAAAGGTCACGACCAGATCCGCGTCTCCCCGGAAGGCAAGATCGTAAACCTGATTACCTTCGCCCCTTCAGTTCCCAAACCGTGATCGTGCTGCCCCACCGGCTCCTCCTGAGGCCCGAATATTTTTTCTTGCAATACTCTGCAGCAGGCACCCCGCTGCATCTCCGTGAAAGGAAGGTTTTTTCCACCCCAACAGACCAAGACCGGCCGGAGGAGGGTGTGCAGGGCAGGTTGCATGAACTCTGACGGCTCCCACCTGTCGGTCTAGGTTCTTTGGATCACTTACAGCTTCAGCACCACCTTCATTGAGTCCGGTTGCGGGTGCGCCGCCAGGCGGATCGCCTCCGCCGCCTCCTCCACGCTGAAACGATGCGAGATCAGCTTGGTAAGATCCAGCTTGCCCGAGCGGTAGCCCTCAAACACCAAGTCGATCCCCTCCTGCTGGATCGCCACCGACGCCGAATACGATCCCATCAGAGTCTTCTCCTCCATGCACACCGCAGCCGGATCGAACGGCGCCGTGCCATGCTGCGTCGACGCAAACAGCATGACCCTTCCACCCGGCCGGATCGCCTCCATAGCTTGCCCAATCAACGCATCCGCCC
>CAXUIF010000241.1:759-4343 GCA_964250995.1 uncultured Acidobacteriaceae bacterium | reverse complement strand
GCTAGCTGGGTAGGGGCCAAGCAGACGGTTCCAACGCGAACTGCCTTGTTGCTGCGGTTGCAGTCCCGGAGCTTGGTGTCGCAGCGTACCCTTTCTTAGGAAGTGAGCCCGATCTGATCCCTCAGCTCACCGGTCCTGCCGGAGATAGCACGATGAGTGTAGGGCCTTTCAGGAACGTTATCCTGCAGCACATGGACCTGGACTCCGTTCAGTGCCTGCAACTGCGGTACGCCGATCTCCCGCTGAAGGCCGACCTGGAGCGCCCGGGCCGATCCATAAAGGCCTTGTACTTCTGAAGTACGGAATAGCCTCGAAGACGACCTGCTTCCAGAACGGTGCTCAGATTGAGACGAGTACGTTTGGGTATAAGACGGGTGATTGGTGCCTCGGCGCTGATGGGGACCAAACAGAGCCTGAACGGCGTTTCCATGCAGCTTGCCGGATCCGCCTACCTTGCTCCTCTGAGGCCAGCGCAGGTTGAGTTTGGACGCGGCGGCCTGTTTCAGCGGCTGATTCTGCGCTATGTTCAGGCGCAGCTGGTGCTGTCCACCCAGAACGCGGCGTGCAACGCGGCCCACACCTACGAGCAGCGCCTGGCGCGGTGGCTGCTCATCTGCGGCGAGCGCGCGCAACGCGAAACGCTCGAAATGGCTCAGGAGTTTGTTTCGGAGATGCTGGGGAGTACGCGGTCTACGATTTCGATCGCGGCCGCGCACCTCAAAGCCAAGGGACTGATCGACTACAAGCGTGGGGTGATCGAGATTCTGAACCGGCCGGGCCTGGAAGGTGAGGCGTGTGAGTGCTACCGCGTGGTTAGAGACCATCTGGAAAGCTTTGCGCAGTTCGACACAGGCTTTGCTCCAGACTTAGCAGACCAGAGCATGGGCTCGTAGAGCGCACCTGCTCTGGGGCGCGAAGCCCAGCTACGTGTGAGCACACGAAAGTCGAAACGGGACGTGGTTCAGCCGGCTGTGGTGCTCTTTGCCGGGCTGGGAACCCGAACTGGTTGATCCCAGCTGATGAGCACCGGCGCGGCCAGGCGGGCGCCCTGGAGTAGCTTCAGCGGAGTCGGCTGGTCGTTGAAGTTGCCGGGGTCGTAGCCGTTTGACGGAAAAGGACCGAAGGGCAGCAAGCCAAGCGCCATGTAGCTTTGTGCGGCTAACTGGGCGCAGAAGAACGAGTTTGGCTCGGGCGTTTGAAGCACCGTTCCGTTCAGATAGCTGATCAGCAGGCCGACGTTGATGTTCAGCAGGCCCTTTGAAGCGGGGAAGTTGCTGTTAAACCATCGCTCGATCACGGGCGGAATGTTGGCGTTGGTGCCGGGGAACAGCGTGCTATCGACCTGCTGGACGAACGCCATGAGCGTGGCGATCTGGCTTGCCGAAAGTGTCGGCCGGAGCTGTCGCCAGGTGAACTGCTGCAGCTTCATCTCGTTCATGTATTCGGCAAGGAGATCATCGAGGTCGGCCACACGGCAGCCGGGGTTCGGCTTGTTGCCGTTGAAAGGATCGGGCAGATGGTCAGGGATACCTGGGGCGTCCCAGAAAAAGAGACTGCCGCTGCTATCCCGCAGAACCATCCCGACGTGCGAGTAGGTGCCTTCCTCCAGAATGTCGATCATGAAGTCGACAGGAGAGGTTCCCTGAAAGCTGAGCAGATCGCCCGTCTGCAGCTGACCACGAATGCTGGTGTACGGAACGGATGCGGTGGCTTGCGAGAGCATCGGATCGCCTTTCAGGGGGCAAGATGAGCTCACGCTATCACGGTGGACTCGCAACCCACACTCAAAATCAGGCGCGCACGATGGTGAGCACGGTGATGTCGTCGGACTGCGTGCCGCTGTGTTCAAAGGCAAGGGCGGCGGCGGCAATCTCGCGTGCAGAGTGGGTGCTGATCGCGCCCGTGCGCGCGAAGCCGAAGAGCTCGGCGGTGCGCGGATGGCGGGCCTCGACGACGCCGTCCGTGAGCAGGGTGAGGCGCTGACCCAAGGCGAAGGGGATAGCGGTTTCGGTGTAGGCCGCCTCGGCGGTGAGGCCCAGGGGCAGGCCCGGGTCGAGGGAAAGCTCCTGGCCATCGAGATAAGGGGAAAGGTGGCCTGCGTTGCAGACCACACCGTCGCGGGCGGGGTCGAGACGAAGGATGATGCAGGTGCAGAAGCCGGCTTTGCGATCGAGAAGACGCCGATTCAGGCAGCACATGAGCTCGTGAGGCGAGGC
Organism: uncultured Acidobacteriaceae bacterium; assembly: GCA_964250995.1. Taxonomy (GTDB): domain Bacteria; phylum Acidobacteriota; class Terriglobia; order Terriglobales; family Acidobacteriaceae; genus Granulicella. Next base: position 2,127 of record CAXUIF010000241.1, on the reverse strand, counting down.
GGAAACTTCGGCCAGGGTGCGCAGGGCCCCGACGATGACGGCGACGGTCATGGCGGCCTCCAAGCCCTTGCCGCTGACGTCGCCGATGGCGACCAGAACGCCGGCGCTGCCGGGCAGGGGGAGCACCTGAAAGAAGTCGCCGCCCACCTCCTGCGCGGGTTGGTAGGCCGTGGCGATCTGAAAGCCCGGAGTGGACGGCACCTCCTCGGGGATAAGTGCCTGCTGCAGGTTGCGCGCGGCTCTGAACTCGGTGGCCGCGTGCTGTTCTTCGCGGTTGACGCGGTGGAAGCGATACAGCACGACCGTCATGATGCCGGCGAGAAACAAGAGCACCGAAACGTCCTCGCCGCCGACCCCGATGCTGCCCAGGTGCACGCGCGGAAGCGAAGGGATGTGTGGGTCGAGAAATGGGAGGTAGTACAGGATGTCCAGCAGCACGAAGAGGGCGAGTAACGGCAGGAAGACGCGAATCTCCGCAAGGCCCTGCCGGTAGGCGCGGATCAGACAAGCGCACACATAGACGAAGAGCAAGGTGAAGCAGAGGACGAGCAAGAGCGTGAAGTGAAACTGACTGACGAGGCCCAGCAGGGGCGTGAGGAGGAAGAGCGCTTCGATGGCGCGGTCTGCGGGGCGCCAGCGTACCTGGGCAAAGCGGATGACGAACTCCAGACTGCAGACCATGGCGGAGCATCCCACATAGCGGTACAGCAGCATGACCGCGTCATTTTCAACGAGGGCACCGGACTCGACCAGGATCTTGAGGATGGCGGTCAGGCTATAGGTGAGGCAGAAGAGGCCCAACCAGAGGTACTCCGGCCGGCTCCGCTGAAGAACGAACAGCACAAAGGCGAAGGCAGCGAGACCGAGGAAGAGGCCGATGCCCACGATCTCGGCTACGTGCACTTCATCGAAGTTTTCCAGAGCGTGAAGTTGCTGCGCCAGCTGCACCTGACGCAAGGGCCCGGCCTCGACGGCGCTGATCGGAAAGCGCTCCGGCCGGTAGCTGAAGGGGTAGGCGAAGCGAAAGGCCACGGTGACGTCGCCCGGTGGCAGCGGGACGCTGAAGGGCGGGACGTGCTGAAGCTGACCTTTGGCGCGGCCTGGGCTTTCGGCCACCTGGATGCCGTTCACAAAGAGGGTGAAGGGCATGGCGGCGGTATCGGTGAGGCCGAGGCCCGGTTGCAGTGATGCAGAAAGGACGCGCAGATGCAGCCTCGCCCAAAAGACACCGCTCTGCCCGGGAGGGAGCAAGGTGCGGGGCAGCGCTTGCCCGCCCCGCACGAGGAGCCACGCGGCATCATTAAAGGAAGGAGCGCTGAAGCGCGGGGGGGGGGCGGGGGCGGGCCGCCCCAAACGGGGGGCCGCCGG
>CAXUIF010000241.1:0-749 GCA_964250995.1 uncultured Acidobacteriaceae bacterium | reverse complement strand
CTTTCCTAAGCCCCGGAGGGGCGGCCCATCCGAGTAGGGGGGGGGGGGCGCGGGCTACTACCCGCCAATCGCTGCTGACGCGCTGCAGGCCATCGGCGTACGTCAGGTCGAGGGTCACTGCCGCAGGGTGAGCCTGGGCGAGCGCGCGCACATCAGCTGTTCCGCAGAACAGGAGTGAAACACACGCAAGGAAAACAAAAGCCCACCCGCGGCGCAGGCGGGCACCGGATCGCCGACTCACGTGATCTCCTGTGTGCCCGGTGCTTTGCCGGGAAGCAGTGGCTGACGTCACGCCAGCATACAACGGCTTGCATGGACGTTCTGTGTTTTGCGCTTGTGTGCGTTCAGGGCCTGAGGGCTACACGGGAACGGGGGCGAATCCGTCGCCGTGGCTGCAGGCATGTTGCCGAGGGGCTACACGATGGCTACACGACGGTTCCGCGGAGGAGAGGCGGGAGAGAGACGGGGTCGTCCGCCACGCACACACCGCGGGTGATGAGGAGCTCGGCTTCATCGAGGGTGCCGGGATCTTCGGTGTACAGCGTGAAGAGGGGTTGGCCTTGGGTGAGGCGGTCGCCGAGTTTTGCGTGGACTTCGAGGCCTGCGTGCGCGCTGACTGGATCGTCGGGGTGGGTGCGGCCGGCGCCGAGGCGATGGACGGCCCAGCCTACTTGCTTGCAGTCCATGGCGGCCAGATAGCCTTCGCCTGAGGCATACAGCGTGCGGGTGGCCTTGGGGCGGTGGTGGGC
>CAXUIF010000240.1:1316-4367 GCA_964250995.1 uncultured Acidobacteriaceae bacterium | reverse complement strand
TCCCGCTCTGCACGTTCACTCTGATCGGCAAAGTCAGTCCACGCCCGTCCGGCTGCCGCTACGGCGTCCCGTACGTCCGCGAAAGCTTCGGTCATTCTCTCCAGCAGCTGCTCGGGCGTTAGCCGTTGCGACGCCTGCACGCCGCTCAACAGCCCTCGCTCCGCGAGCGGAACGGTCGCGGCCTGCCCCTCAATCGAAGGCCCAAACAGCAGCTGCTGCAGCTCCCGCGCCTTGGCATCGGCTCCAAACAGCGCCGGCAGACCCGCGCGGAGCGCCGCCGCCCGTTCGATCGTCGATTCCAGCCGTCCGAACTGTTCAAACAGGCCATTCATACGGCGCAGCGCCGGTTGTACGCGCGCCGCCGTCGCCCCGGTCACCGCCACTGCCTCGAGCCCTCCGGTTCCGGTCAGGGCCTGAAAGGTCGTCTCGGTTTGCAGCTCCAGGAGGTTTTCCGCCATCGCGGAAAGCCGTCCCCTCCAAAGCTTCAGCACGTCATCGAGTTGCTGCAAAGTCATGCGCGTGCCCGCCGCCTTCTCCCGTCGCTCGCCGTGGAGCGATTCTATCAACGGCAGGTATGTTCCCCATACGCAGGCGCCCTCCGGTTCGTTCCCGACACCACAAGGGAGCGCATCTAGCGCACCTTTCGTCCCCCTGAGCGCAGCCAAGAACCTGCTTTGCGGTCGCGGCAGAACCGTAGGTCCTTTTGGCGTAAAGCTAATGAAATCCCGCCAACACCATCGCCCGGCCCACCTCAGGGTTGCGCGCAAACGTCTCCCACACAAAGCCCGTGCGCAGGTTCTCCGCCATCAACACGCCTATACCCAGATCGATCCCCAGCACATCCGAGTCGTACCAGTTCACCGCCGGATGGAAGGCATCGCAAAAGCCGTACCGCCCCCACGCCGTCGCGCCAAAGCGGTCCTTCAACGCCCGGAGCGTCTCCAAACAGGCCTCCGGCAGAAACGGCAAGGAGCCCGCCGCTGCGCACGGCACCACCGAGCCGTCGACCCCACCGAAGCTCGGCGGCCCACCCCATGCCCGATAGCCGCGCTGCGAATCCGAAGCCGACACACCCCAGTAACCTGGACGGTAGGGCGGCCCCCAGTCCAGGCAGAACCGTCGATGCGCCTCGGTCGCGACCACCGAGTTCTGAAAGTAATCCGCGAATCTGTCCCGCTTGCCCCGGAAGTCGAACCACGCATGGCTGTACTGGTGCACAAACAGGGGATCCTTCGCACTGATGTACCGGTACCCCTTGTACTCCATCACCGGCCGGGACCACGCCTCCCACACCCCTGGCGGCACCGGATGCGTCGGTGAGCCCATGGCCAGCAGTGGAATCATCATCAGCTCGCAGTAGTGGTTCCACACTGCCTGCAGGAACCCCGAGCCCTGCTTCCACCCCATGCAGAAGAGCGCCGTTCCCCGGTACAGCATCCAGGGCCAGTCCACGCGCTCGTAGATCCGCGTGGCATCGCGGACGATGGCGGCGTTCGCCGCAAAGTACGCCCGCGCCGTCAGCACCCCGCACAGCAGCAGGCTCGTATCGATGCTCGAGTACTCCACATGCGCAATCGGCGCGCCCGTGCGCACATCGTTGAAGTGGCAAAAGAAGCCGTGCTCCTGCTTCAGGGTGTGCGCGTGGAAGGCCAGCGTGCGCGCCACCCGCTCCTCGATCACCGCGGCCGCGACATAGCCGCGCTTATGCGCGATGCACAACGCGGTTAGCCCAAAGCCCGTTGCCGCAATGCTGCTCAGCCGCCGCGGGTCCAGCGCCCCGTCCAGCCTCACGGCCTGCGCGCGGTCCTGAACCTGCCCGCTGTCCGGGTCCGCCTGCTCCAAAAAGTACAGACAGCCGCGCCGTTGTAGGTCGTCTAGAAACGCCTCCTCCGCGGCATGCAGCCCGGGCTTCGCGGGCGCCGCCGCGTGGTGCCGCGCGGGCTTCTGCCCGAAGCTTGCCTTCGCTGCAAACCAGGCCCCTGCGGCCCCTCCGGCCAACAGGCCCAATGCCCTGCGACGATCCGGACGCTTCATGCCCTACCGCCCCACGAGCACCACAGCCAGCCCCTGCGCGGGCACAGTGAGTTCCAGCGTGCCCCCATGCAGCTGCGCATGCTCCGCCGGGGCCATCGCCCCCGCCGCCTGCAACTGCTTCACCTGCGCCTGCGTCAGGTCGCCGGGAGGCCGGCCCATCGCGTCGAAGGCCTTCAACACATTGCCGTGATCCCGGTCCACCCGCAAAATCTCCACGGGCGCATCCGCCGGCACATGCACAAAATGCAGGCTAAAGGTCTTCGCGGGTGGAGGCGTCTCGGGCGGCGGCGTATAGCTCGACCAGCTCCCATACGGCGCCGCATAGTCCCACACCGCCACAGCCACGTGTCCGCCCGCATCTTCCGTCGCCAACACCGACTCCGATGTAACCGCAATTCTTCGATCGCCCAGCCGATGCAGTGCGCGAAACACATTCAGCGCCGGCTTGGGGATATGATCGGCCGCGATCACCCCAAAGCCGCCATAGAACGGCGACCGCACCACGCCCTGTTCTTCAAACACATCGCTGAACGCCCAATAGGCCATGCTCTCCGTGAGCCCATCGCACAGCCGGATGTTGTTTGCCATCCATGGCCCCATGTAGACCGAGTCCGTTACATCCGGCTCATTGGCATAGCTCGCGTTGTACTCGGAGAAGATGAGCGGCACCTTCGGGAACGCCGACCGCCCGATCTGCTCATGCACCTTCTGCACGGAACGCCACACCATCTGGTCGCGCGGAATCTGCTCGTGCGTGCCGAAGACGTCTTCCGCATTGTCGTTCGCATACACATGCGTCGACACGAAATCGAGCGGCACACCCGTCGCTTTCACGTGCTCCAGAAACGGCGTCACCCAGGCCGCCTGTGCGGTCGAGGGTCCCCCCACCTGCAGCCGCGGCGAGACCGCCTTCAGCGCCCGCGCGGTATGGTCATACAGCTCGAAGTACGTCGCCTGTTTCGGGCTGCCACCCCAGAAGTCCAGGTTCGGCTCATTCCACACTTCAAACTTCCAGGT
>CAXUIF010000240.1:0-1216 GCA_964250995.1 uncultured Acidobacteriaceae bacterium | reverse complement strand
CATGCAAGCTTCAGCATCGCATCTCTTTTGAATGCGTTCCTTGAGCTTAGAAGCTGAAACGCCCCTGGAAGGTGATGGTGCGAGCTCCCAAGGCGACGACGTCTCGCCCAAAGTCCTGCGCATTGACGTTGTTTGAGATCCGCTGCGGGTCAAGGTTTAACAGGTTGAAGACGTTGAAGACATCGGCCCGAATCTCCAGCCGCGCACTCTCTCCCAGCATCCTCGTATTGGGCACCCCGAAGCCCTTGCTCAAGGACCCATCGACATCCCGGTAGTTCGGTCCCGTGAAGGCATTTCGTCCCATCCCGGGCAGCGGTGGTAGTGCCGCGTTCGGTAGGGGGAACCCGGATCCACTCGGCGTGATCGAAGGCGTGAAGTCCGGCACAAAGAAGTAATTGTTCCGGAAGTTGTTACCCGTGCTCACATTCGTGCCCGGGTTCGGGTAGTTGCTCCCCGGCGTACCGGGCTGCGCCTCAAACGCCGCATTGCTGCCGCTCGTGCCCGCACCGCCCAGATATTTCGGTCGCAGATTGGTATACCCGCAACCCGGGCAGTACAGCGACGCGCTCGTTCCATAGTTGGGCGACCATGGGAAGCCACTATGCAATTGCAGGATCCCGCTCAGCGACCAGCCACCGGCGATCTTCTCCGCCCAGGCATGGTTGCCATGAAAGAACACCGGCTGCCAGAGCCCCCACAGCTTAAAGCTGTTCTTCACGTTGAAGTCTGACCGGCCGTAGGAGTAGATCGGGTTCAACGGGAAGTAAGGATCCTGCGAGAACGGCCCCGACCCGTCCGTGTCCAGGCTCTTGGCCCACATGTACTGCGCATCCAGGCTGACCTGGTGCCGCATAGGGTGCTTGATCTCCACCAGCATGGCGTTGTTGTTGGCGCTGCCCTCGTTGGTCCAATAGTTGCCGCCACCGTTGGGGATGAGCGGGTTCAGGGGAACCCCGGCGACCGCGCCCGCGGCGTTGATGTTCTCGTTATTCAGCAGGTGATGCGACGAGCTTCCCTGATACCCGAGCGACGCCACCAGCTCGCGGCTGACCTCGTAGCTCGCCTCCAGAGAATAGTGGTGCGCGTACGGAGTCGGCAGCGGGCCGTTGCCTCGGCCAAACGCATACACGCTCGCACTGCCCTGCACCGGCAGGCCTACGCTGTTATACCCCGTGATCGTGTGGGGATTGGGAGCAAAACCGACCAGCGACGTGGG
>CAXUIF010000239.1:0-4399 GCA_964250995.1 uncultured Acidobacteriaceae bacterium | reverse complement strand
TCCTGGCCGAGCAGGCGCAACGCAACCTTCGGAGCGAACGCCGCCCCGGGCTTGTCCACGCGCTGCTCGTCCACCAACACGCGGCCGGCCAGGATCAACGCCTGCGCGCGCTCGCGTGAAGCGGCGAGGCCGCGTTCCACAAGTAGCTTATCCAGGCGGGATTTTTCCGGGGCAGGCACTGGGTATCAAGATCAGCATACGGAAGCCAACGAGGGACTCCGGGATGGGCTACACTGACTTCCGTCACCCACCTCCTGTGACCATTGTTTCCCATAGATGACTCCGCTCCCCCAATCCGCGTCGGACCCGAGTGCGTTCCATGCATAGTGCGATGGACAGGCCGGACGCTGGAGCTGCTGAACAGGATAGCGTCCTGCTGGAACGCGTACGCCGCGGCGACGAAAGCGCCATGGCGACGCTGTTTGATCGCTACTCGAAGATCGTCTATTCGGTGTCGCTGCGCGTTCTGCGCGATGTGGCCGCCGCCGAAGACGTTCTTCAGGAGATCTTCATGCAGGTTTGGCGCAGCCCGGGCAGCTTCCTCGAGACCAAAGGAAGTCTCGGCGGTTGGCTGGCGGTGGTTGCCCGCAATCGCTCCATCGACACCCTGCGCCGCCGGCGTCCCACCGATCAGGTGGAAGAGGTCGCGCTGGCCTCGCCGTTCAATCTCGCCGAAGAAGCCGAACGCAACGCGCTGATGGAGCGTGCGCGCGCCGCCATCGTGCATCTGCCATCGGAACAGCGCAAGATGTTGGAGATGGCCTTTTTCGACGGCCTGACCCACACCGAAATCGCCGAGGTCACAGGCGACCCGCTTGGCACCGTAAAGACTCGCATCCGCAGTGGGCTGTTGACGCTTAGAAAGGCGTTCAGCCTATGAACACGGCCAGTCAGCACATCCCTGAAGACGATCTCGCCCTGTTCGCGCTGGCGCTGATGCCGCCCGAGGAGGCCGCCTACGCCCAGGCGCACCTGAAGCACTGCGACCAGTGCCGCGGCGAGGTCGCGCGCATGCAAGGCGATCTGGTGACCTACGCCTTCTCAGCCGAGATGCAGCCACCGGCGCCGGAGACCCGCACACGCTTGCTGGACGCCGTGGCCAAAGAGAAACGGCTACACCTGATTCCAACGCCTGTGGCCGAGCCGGTCCTTGCGCCGCGCCAGACCAACCTGCTGGACAACGAAGCACGGGAGCTTTCCCCGGCGCGCCGCGGCATGGGCGTCTTTGGCTGGGGCGGATGGGCCATCGCCGCTGGCCTCGCCGGCTTCGCGGGCTGGCAGTTCCAACAGGGCCAAACGCTTCATCAGCAACTGAACCAGCAGACCGCCGCCGCCGAGCAGGTCACGCAGGACGCGGCGCGCGCGCAACGCGTGCTGCAGGCCCTCACCGATCCCCTGGCCATGCAGGTGGCTCTGCACCAGCCCGCGACCGGCGCCGCGCCGCCCAAACCGGAGGGCCATGCCTCCTACAACGCCACCAAGGGCGAACTCGTCTTCATAGCCACACATCTGCAACCGGTGCAGCCCGGCAAGACCTATGAGCTTTGGGTTCTGCCTGCCACAGCGGGCGAGGCGCCTGTAGCCGCCGGCACCTTCCGTCCCGATGTGAACGGCAATGCGTCCGTGGTGCTTCCGGAGATTCCGAAGCACGTGGCCGCCAAAGGCTTTGGCGTCACCGTGGAACCGGAAGGCGGCTCGCCAAGCCCGACCCTGCCGATCCTGCTCGCCGGCACCTAACAGGTATGCTCGCCGGCACCCTAACCGGTGCCTTCTACGGAAGGCAGAGCCTATTGCCTTTCTGTTGTCATTCCCGAAGGGAATCTGCGTTTTCCGCCTAGTCCCGTAAGCGAATGGGAGAACTAGCGCACGCTCACCTGAACCCGCACGCCCACACCCTGCAGATTCACATGTGTGCTGACGGTGCCGGTATCCGTCTCGATTACGGTCATGTAGTTGCTATCCGGCGAGGTCACGTAGACCTTGCCGGTCGGCGTGCCGGTGGTGGCGGCAATCGTGTTCGGATGACCGTACACACAGGCCTGGGTGGCCCCGGTGGCCACAGCCGTAACCGCACACGGGGGCACCGCGATCGGATTGGGTACATTTGGCGAGGTATACGCCGTGACGCCCGTGATCGTTCCGGTCACCTGTCCGCTCAGCAGGTTGACCGCTGAAACCGACCCTTCCACCTCCGGCATGGCCGACGCGACCCCCTGGTTGGCCACAAAGGCCTGGGTCCCGTCAGCCAGCACGGCCACCTGGGTGGGGTTGATGCCCACGGGCACAGTGGCCAGCACCTGCCCAAAACCAACGCCGTCCGTCGGATTGCTGGGGTTGCAGCTCGGGTTCGTCGGCTGCGCCACCGCGTTGCACAGCGGAATGTTGATGATGCTCAGGTAGCCGTTGGCATTGCCGGGGCGCCGGCTCACCACGATCAACTGATTGGTCGCCGTCGCGAAGTCGGCCCACACAGGCTGAAGCCCGGCGATGCCGTTGCCGCCGACGTTGTTCAGGTTGATCGTCGGGTTGGCGTTATCGATCGCATTGTTGGTGACGTTGATCACCGACACGGAGCCAGAGCCGCTGTTCAAGATGAAGGCGCGCCGGTTGTCCGTGGTCTCCACGCCATATACCGGGTTGGCCCCAACGGGAAGGGTCGCCGATACCGAAAGGCTGCTCGCCTCGATCGCGGCTACCTGGCCGGGATTCGTATTGCTGATCACGTACGCCCGCGGAGTCGCATCCGCGCCCACCACATAGACCGGGTTGGCCCCTACGCTGATCTGCTGTTGCAGGGCCGGGCTGGTCGCCGTAAAGATCGACACCGCGGAAGGATTGACCTCCGGTACCAGGATGCGCGCGGTCGACCCAAACGTGAACGCGCTCAGGCTCGGTGCATTCGCCGTCACGCCCGATGCGCTGCTGGCTCCGGGCAGCGTCGTCTGCACAACCTCGCTGGTGATCAGCGAGCTCGGCGAGCCCAGCGGAATCGCGTTGAGCGAATTCTGCGCGTTGATAGCGAACCCTTCCGAACCATTTGCCAGTTCGGCAAAGTAGGTTGGGTTCGAGATGAGCGCCGGCGTAGAAAGCACCGTGTCTCCCGACACATCCACTACCGTCAACAGCCCCGGCAGCGTGCCTGCCGCGTCGCCCTCGTTCGGGTCGGAGACGGCAAAGGCGAACTTTTGCGGCTGTCCAGCGGGACCCACAGGATTGATCGCCGCGACCACCGGCCGGTACTGCGTCGCGCACCCGCCCAGCATCATCGCCGCGCTTGCCGCACACCCCGCAACCCATGCCTGCGGCCCACAATTTCCAGCTTTTCGGTGCATCCAACGGTGCGGCAAACCTGCTCCTGCGTGCGGGGGCGAAACTGCCCCGTGACGGCTCAATTGTACCGTGAAGCACCTCCGCTCCCGTGCGCCGGAGCTCCCGGCCGGCATCTCAGGGCACATGAACGAGCCGTCTGTGATCCTCGATATGCTGGGTGGCCCGGTGCGCGCACCGCGAACCCTGGCCGTCGTCGGGCTCTCCGACGACCCGCGCAAGGCCAGCCACTCCGTTGCGACGTATATGCAACGTGCCGGCTACCGCATCCTTCCCGTCAACCCGGGCGTCCCCGCGGTGCTGGGCGAGCCAAGCTTTCCCTCACTTCGCGACCTGCCGATCAAGCCGGACGTCGTCAACGTCTTTCGCCTTCCCCGCTACCTCCCGGCCATCGTCGACGAGATGATCGCGCTCGGCCTGCGTGACCTGTGGATCCAGCTCGGCATCGTGAACCTGCCCGCCGCCCACACCGCCGAAGCCGCCGGCCTGCGCGTTGTCATGGATCGCTGCATTCTGATCGAGCACAGCCGCCTGTTCGGTCGCTGACGGCGGCTCCCTGCCGCACTTCGGGGCCGAAGGTCGAGCCACGTCTGCACCCGGCAAGCACCTCTGCGCCTTGTTCCCCAGGCACAACCGCGTTTTGTACCCAACGGGGTAGTTCTACAATCCAATAGGTTGTGCACACTCGTAGCCACAAGACCACTTCCCGGCCAAGTCGTTGGCACACGTTGTCAGCCCTTTGCTTCTGGCTGACCGCCAGTCTCGCGCTGCGTGCGCAGCTGGTCGAAGTGGGCGACGGCGGACCCGGCCCCGTCAAGGCGCAGCACCTTACTGCCGAGCTGACCGCCCTGCGCCCGCAGATCGCCGCAGGCGGTACGCTGCAGGCCGGGCTTGTGCTCACGCTTGAGGAAGGCTGGCACGTCTATTGGGTCAACGCCGGCGACTCCGGCGAGCCGCCCAGTGTCAAGTGGACCCTGCCCAAAGGCATCACGGCTGGAGCGCTGCAGTTCCCCGCCCCCGCGCGTCTGCCGCTCGGCCCGCTGATGGATTACGGCTACGAGGATCAGGCCGC
>CAXUIF010000238.1:0-4415 GCA_964250995.1 uncultured Acidobacteriaceae bacterium | reverse complement strand
TGGCTCCTGAGGTAGGACTCGAACCTACAACCCTTCGGTTAACAGCCGAATGCTCTGCCATTGAGCTACTCAGGATCGATTGCGGAACAGCGCCGCGCACCAGAGGCGGCCGCGCCTCTGCTTGTTATAGCAAAGCTCCTCCTTGCGGGTCAAAAGGCCCGGACAGCATGCCCGCAGACGAAGCTTCGCCGTCGCAGTCTACGCGACCGTTATCGAAGCCAACGGCGCCCGGCCGTCCTCACTCCTTCAAGGAAACAACAACACCGCAAGGTTGTACCCCAGCAAAGTGCCTTGCGTCCCGCAGAGGACAAGCGCCCACCTGAGCTTCGTGGTACTTGCCCGTTGCCAGACGGCTGCGCAACTCGTCCGTAAGCGCGTTCAGCTCCGCCGCCGTGAACCGCATGACGAACCACGGTCGTCGCGGCCCTGCGTAGCCCGTCTCCAGCTCGCACGTGGCGCGCGCGGCCTCGGTCGACACTCCGACCTGCAGCGTTCCTGTGGCGGTCAACAGCTCGGCGACGGCTTGCTCCTGCTGCGCGAAGGAAAGCGCCGTGACGCCCCGTTCAAAATCCTCGACAGCATAGAGTTGCCCGTCTCTCCGCAACACGCTGATCGCGACCCGGTCCAGCCGCGGATCGAGCAGGTTATCCCGGTGGTGTTCGGATTGCATCCAGCCCTGCTGCAGCAACACAGCCGTGGGCGCCTCAGCCACATTCTCAGCCACAACGCTGAAGCGCGCGCCCGTGGTTTGCGCCCGCTCCGCCAACTCCGGCTCTCCGGCATACTGGTGTGCGATGGAGGCCCGCTGGGCCATCTGCCGGGCGTGCGTCGAGGCGGCCTCATAAAGCCGCTCGTCCCAGCGAAGCCGTGGCAACCCTCGCGCAACCCGTTCTGCATTCGCAGCCTGCAACAGGTACTGTTCGGCCACGTTGCGAGGCGCCTGCGCTCGGGCGCTTGCTCCTGTGCAAGCCGCGGCGGCGCAGGTGACAAGCACCCAGCCTGGCAAGGCCTTGGCGAGCTTCCTTCGTCTCATGTGCCTATGGACCCAAGGCCGACAGAAAAGCTGCGTGCCAAGTGCCCCCACGCGCGGCTCAGCGGGCTACCGGGACCAGATCCGGAAGCTGGTCCCGGTAGCGCACCATCAGGCGCAGCAGCTTGCGCGCATCCCAGTATCGCGGGATGTATCGCTTCGGCTCGGAGATCGAGCGGAACAGCCAGCCCATATAGAATCGGTCCGCCCACACTGGAATCTGCACCTGATCGCCACTTAGAAAAGCAATGGCTGCCCCAATGCAGTGGATCGACGGGACATACGTCAGGTTACGCCGCAGATACAGTCCCAGCCGCTCCTGCGTGCCTCCGCCGATGGTGACGATGACGTGTGCCGGGCGCAGGCGCTCCAGCCGCTCCAGCAGGAGGGGGTCCACGATCTGGTCTCCGTAGATCGGCGCCAGGTACACGCAGTCTTTTGGCACGACCAGGCCCTGCGCACCAAGCCAGGCCAGGTTCCGCTCGGCACTGGCAGCGCTTGCCATCACCCAGAGCGTATTGCCTGGCCGACGCACATCCTCATGGGTGAGGAGCTCCCGGAGGTACTCTAACCCGCTCAGCCGCCGAATGGTATCCCGCTGCAGACGGTTCCAGATCATCACCATAAACGCCGAATCCGTAAGCGCCATGTCCGCTGACAGGAGCGCCTCGCGATACTCCGGGCGCGTATCCATGTCCTTCAGCGCCGGCGCTGCAGGAACAACCAGCAGCCCGCCCCGCTGACGCATCCGCTCCACAGCGTCTCGCGCCGACCCATGGAAAAAGTTGATCCCGAGGATCTTCGTCACGTTCCGTTCCACGTCAGGCCTTCACTTCGGCGTCAGCCCCTGGCTCCGGCCATGCTCCCGGCCTCGACTTCACGCTCAATCCAGCGATACGTCCGTTCCAGGCCGTCCCGTAATCTAACCGACGGCTCCCAGCCGAGCCGGTCGAGGATCATGGAGTTGTCACTATTGCGTCCGTTCACGCCCTTCGGCGCAGAAAGATCGTAGCTGCGCCGAAGCTTGATTCCCGCTATGTCTTCCGCGAGGCTCACGAGCTGATTGATGGTCACCAACTCGCTCGACCCGAGATTGATCGGCTCGTCGACGTCGCTTTCCATCAACCGCTGCGTCCCCTCGACACAGTCGTCGATATACATGAACGACCGTGTCTGGTGCCCATCTCCCCAGATGTTGATCTCATGTCTGCCGGTCAGTTTGGCTTCAATCACCTTACGGCAGATGGCTGCCGGGGCCTTTTCACGCCCGCCGGTCCACGTCCCGTGTGGCCCATACACGTTGTGGTATCGCGCTACCCGCGCCACCAGCCCGAAATCTTCTTCGAAGTGCCGGCACATCCGCTCGCTGAACAGCTTCTCCCAGCCATACCCATCTTCGGGCAGCGCCGGGTAGGCATCCGACTCTTTCAACGCCACCACATCCGGGCTGGTCTGCTTCTCGCCGTTGTACACGCACGCGGACGAGGAATAAAAGAACCGCCGAACCCCGGTCTCCTTGGCAGCCAGCAGCATGTGTGTGTTCGTTAGGACGCTCAGCATGCACAGAGCTTTGTTGTTCTCGATAAAGCCCATACCACCCATGTCGGCGGCGAGTTGGTACACCAGCGTCACACCTTCTGCGGCGCGAAGGCAGTTGTCCTGGTCTTTCAAATCCAGCGACAGGTTTTCGACACCGCGGGTGACCTGGTACCACTCCGGAAGCGGCTTCACATCGACCGCCCGCACCACTTCCACTCCACGGGCCTGCAGTCCCTTTACCAGGTGCCCGCCGATAAAGCCGCCTGCGCCACAGACCACGGCGCGCTCGCCCTTCAAATCCATCAAGAACTCCCACGGTAGGGGGCAGAGACTGCGCTCCGTCTCTGCGGCAGCCGTTGCAATCCTTCGTCATGTGACTTCCTAAAGTCTCTTTGCTTTCCGGAGCCCCGTCAAGACAGTACGCCTGCGACAAAAGTTCCATAACAGCGCTTCCGTGTCCGCAATCGATACAAGCGGTGTGTGAGACGATACGATCGATGCCCGCCACCGCCGAGCGCTTCCCCGTCGTGGCGCCCACGCTTCCCCCCTCGCCGCACACATCCCTGGGCTCCCGCCTTGTGAAGGACAGACTGGCTGCATCCGGCCTCGGGCTGGTCCTGCTCTTCCTTGTGCTGGCGGCATTCGCCCCCGCGCTGGCCCGATGCAATCCTGCCGAGATCCATCTGGCGGATCGCCTCGCCGCTCCCTCCGTAGCTCATTGGTTCGGCACCGACGAACTCGGGCGGGATATTTTCGCACGGGTCCTCTTCGGTGCGCGCCTCTCGCTCGGCGTCGCCACCGCGGTTGTCGCCTTGTCCCTTGGGGCCGGCCTCGTTCTTGGAGCGCTCGCCGGCTTTTACCGCGGTTGGGTCGACACGTTCGTCAACCTGTATCTGAGCAACGCATTTCTCGCCCTTCCCGGCATCCTGCTCGCCGTCGCCATCGTCGAGTTCCACGGACCACGACTGACGAATCTGATACTTGCCCTTGCTTTGCCTGCCTGGGTCGGCTACGCGCGTCTGGTCCGAGCCCAGGTGCTGGCGCTGCGTGAGCGGGAGTTCGTGCAAGCCGCCCGCTCGCTTGGGGCGTCGGACGCCCGCCTCCTTTGGCGCTCCATTCTGCCCCACACCCTTTCCCCAATGCTTGTGCAGGCGACCGTGGGGATGGCGACCGCCGTCCTTGCCGAAGCGACCCTCAGCTTCCTCGGCCTTGGCGTCCAACCTCCCGCGGCCACCTGGGGCGCCATGCTGAACGCCGCCCGTTCCCACCTGTTTGAGGCGCCGCACCTGGTCTTCTTCCCCGCCCTCGCCGTCGCGCTGTGCGTGCTCGCCTTCAACCTGCTTGGCGACGGCCTGCGCGACGTGCTCGACCCACGGCAATCGACAGAGTCTTAAGCTGCTTTCCTCTGCCCCCTCCGGAACCTGTCCTCGCTTTCATCCACCGCGCTTCCCAGGATCCTACGCACCATGCGCCTCGGCATCGTCTCTGATACACACGGACTCCTTCGCCCCGAAGCCCTCGCCGCCCTTCAAGGCGTCGACCACATTCTTCATGCCGGCGATGTTGGCGACCCCACCATTCTTTCGCGACTGGCAGCCATCGCTCCGGTCACCGCGATTCGCGGCAACATCGACGTCAGCGGTCCCTGCGCCGATCTGCCTGCCACCGAAGCCATCGAACTGGGCGGCTCTTTGTTCTACCTCGTGCACTCGATTGGTGACCTCGACCTCAACCCAGTCGCAGCGGGGATCCACGCCGTCATCTACGGCCACAGTCACAAGGCCTCGGTGGCGTCCCGCGAGGGTGTGCTTTACCTCAACCCAGGCAGCGCCGGTCCTCGCCGCTT
>CAXUIF010000237.1:0-4432 GCA_964250995.1 uncultured Acidobacteriaceae bacterium | reverse complement strand
AGGAGCGCGAGAGAGCAGACCGCACCCAAGGTCGTCAGCACAAGCTTTTCGCGCCGAAACACGGCTTCCGCCACGATCTGTCGCAGCTTCGGCGAGACGTACCCTGGCATACTCTGCACAACACTCCGGGGAAGGCCGATCGCCTTCGGTTCGGGACATGCCGTGCCGGGCTTTGCACCCGGGCAGGGCGAGTTCGTTCGTGGTGGCCTGCGGACCCGTTGTGATCATCGGCGGCAACCTTAGAAACTTGAGTCCCACAAAAGGCCAAGACGTGGGAACCTTCGTCTTATTTCCCTCGCCGCCCGGTTCCGGTACCAGTAGGAAGTCACCACTCTGAGTCGCTATCTGAGTGGGCCGAATCAAGGGGAAACCCTGGCGCACGAACTCAACCAGAATCGAAACGCGACCATGCAGAAGCCCGCGCACATGTTTTCCGACGGAGACCTCCCCTTTCGTGTGGCCGCGCAGCAGCGTTCCTCTGCCGCGTCGAGGCCACCCGGCACACACGTACGCCCTTCCCTGTTGTCTCGCCGCCTCGCAACGCCCGGCGTTCAGATCATCGATCAGGCCGCCGTTCTTCTGGCGTATGCGCTTACCCGTTTGGAAGCCCCGGTTCGCCAGGGCCAAGCGGTCGCAACGTACCTGGCAATGCGCATTTCCATACGGAACCTCCTGACAGGAGCGGCTCTGCTGTTGCTTTCCCGAGCAGTTTTCTGGGTGATGGGGATGTACCAGCCCCACGTGAACCGGCGAGCCGCGATCTTTTTGTGGAAGGTACCGATCGCTTCCCTGCTCTGCGCGGCTTGCATGATCCCGCTATTTCTGGCGCGCGGCGATACAGGCTGGCCACGCACCTTGGGGGTCTTCTGGTTTTCGGCTTCGGTCTTGTTGCTCACCATCCGGACCTCCGTCCTGACCTACGAAGAGTCCATTCGTCCGCTGTTCCGGCCCTCACGGACCGCGATCATCTGCGGTACCGGGCCGTTAGCACGAGCACAAGCGGCAGACTTGCCCAGTAACCGCCAGTACAGATACCACCTCCTGGGATTTGTCGACAGCAACCCGCATGCGGGTGCGGAGTCGCTTGGACCCGTGTTATGTGGCGTGGACGCGCTTGAACAGCTGTTGATGCACAGGCCCGTCGATGAGGTCATCATTGGCTTGCCGCTTAAGAGTTGCTTCGGCGAGGTCGAAAGCATTGTCGCGATCTGCGGCAGAGCGGGGGTACAGATTCAGTACTCCCTCGACCTGTTCAACACGGACATTGCGAAGAGCCAAAAGGTGGTCAGCGACAGAACCAATCGCGTGGTGATGGAGATGGTGCACCAGGATCATCGCGTGCTGATCAAGGACGTGATCGACCGGGCGTTCGCCTTCTTTGGCCTGATGATCTTATGGCCGTTGTTTGCGGTCGTGGCGCTCGCCATCAAGCTGTCCAGTCCTGGACCCATATTTTTTGTGCAGCAACGGTTCGGGCTGAATAAGCGCCGCTTCGGGATGATCAAATTTCGCTCCATGGTGATCGACGCCGAAGCACGGCAGGCAGCGCTGGAGCACCTGAACGAGACCTCAGGGCCGATCTTTAAGATGCGACGTGATCCGCGCGTCACCCGCGTGGGCGCTTTTCTGCGCAGCACTTCCCTGGACGAACTGCCCCAGCTCATCAACGTGGTCAAAGGCGAGATGTCGCTGGTGGGCCCGCGCCCGCTGCCCACCCGCGATGTGGAACGCTTTAGCGAGCCCTGGCTCATGCGCCGCTTTTCGGTGAAGCCGGGCATCACTGGTTTGTGGCAGGTTTCCGGGCGCTCCAACACCGACTTCGACAGTGCGATCCAGCTCGATCTGCGTTATATCGATCGCTGGTCCCCATTGCTGGATCTGAGAATTCTGATCCAAACGCTGGGTGCCGTGATTCGGCGCAGCGGAGCGTACTGAGGGCCGGAGCGCAGGGGACGGGGCTTCTCGTACGCCTCCTCCTCCTCCTTAGCCCAAGCTGCAGGGAAAGCTTGTCCGCACCACAGAGCGGGATGCCGATCCAGAAAAGACAAAGAGTCTTGGGGTGCTCAGCGTGGCGGCAGATGTTGCACACCTTGCGCGGAGGTAGGCAGCTTAGAAGCCGGGCGGTCGACGTGCTTGCACTCCAAAGGACTGCTCGAGGGCCATGCCGGCTGTCACGATCGTGCCCTCGTCGAAGAGCTTACCGACCAGGGAGACTCCGTGCGGTACGCTCCGCGAGGAGCTGAACTTCGCTACCGGATGCTGCGGATTTGGAGCCCAGTCGCTGCGGGCTTCCTTCACGTCGACGAAGCCGGCGCGGAGTGTGAGGGATGGGTGGCCGGTGAAGTTGGTGATCACAAGGAACTCGTCGCGCAGACTGGGGACCAGCAGCAGGTCGACCTCGGCCATCACGCGAGCGAACTCGAGTGCGACCTTGCGGCGCAGGCGATCGGCCTGGACGAAGTCCACAGCGCTGAGAAAGCGGGCCTGGCGGAAGGTGTTGGGCCAAGCGTCAGGAACCTGCATTTTGAGAGTGTCGATCTGGTGATCAAGGGTGATCTGCTCGAAGGCGGCTGCGGACTCGGCGAAGAGGATGATGTTCAGGGAATCGTAGGGCCAATCGGGCAGGGAAACCTCGACAGGGGTCATGCCGAGCTGCCGGACGACGTCGAGGGCGTGGCGGTCCACGTCGGTTGCGGGCGCTTCGGTCATCCACTTCGAAAGGTAGCCGACCTTGAGGCCGGCGACGTTCCGGGAGCCGTCAAAGGCGAGCGGGAGATCGACGCTGGCCGTGTCGCCAGGATCGAAGCCGGAGATAGCGTGCAGGACGAGGAGGGTGTCTTCGACGCCGCGAGCCATAGGGCCGAGCTTATCGCAGGTCCAGCTTAGGGTCATGGCGCCGGTGCGGGGGACGCGACCGTAGGTGGGGCGCAGCCCTTCCACACCGCAGCGCATGGACGGGGAGACGATTGAGCCCTGGGTCTCCGACCCGATTGCGAAGCCGACCAGGCCGGCGGCAACGGCCGAGCCGGGCCCGGCGCTGGAACCGGAGGAACCCTCTTCCAGCAACCAGGGATTCTTGGTCTCGCCGCCGAACCAGACATCGTTCAGGGCAAGCGCACCGAGGCTGAGCTTGGCAACGAGCACGGCACCCGCGGCATTGAGCTTGGCTGTCACGGCAGCGTCCCTGGACGGGATGCGATGACGGAAGGGCTCGGCGCCCCAGGTGGTGGGGATTCCGGCGGTGTCGAGGAGGTCTTTCGCCCCCCACGGGATGCCGTGGAGGGGGCCGCGATACTTCCCTGCCGCGATCTCGGCATCTGCGGCGCGGGCCTGCTCGAGCGCATGCGCTTCGGTGAGGGTGATCACGCAGTTGAGGGTGGGCTGAAAGCGCTTGAGGCGTCCAAGGTAGAGGCGGGTCAGGCGCTCGGAGGTGAGTTGGCGCGTGCGCACCCAGCCGGAAAGCTCTACGACCGTGCTGAAGGCGATATCCGCATCCTCTTTGGGAAGCGGTTTGGGGGCATGTTGGGCGGGTTGGAAGCTGCCGGCTGGCCCTGTGGAGGGCTGGCCGAAGGGCTTCATCTCAGGATTCCAAACGGTGGCGGGCACGTCGTCGTAGCCGAGCTCGAGCTTGCGGGGGCCGGTACGCCGCTCGTAGACGGGGGCCATGGCCTGTTGCCAGTTGCCGGCGACCTCGGCGAGGTGGGCGTCGGTGTACTCGACGCGGACGACCTTTTCGGCTGCGCGGAAGGTCTCCGGGGTGACCGGCGGGCCGGCAGGGGGTGCGGTCCCGAAGGCTGGCGGTGCGCCCGCGGTCTTCGCCGCATCCGGTGCGCTCGCCGGGGCTCCCGGCTGGGGTGTCTGCCGTGCCAGCGCCGGCTCGCTTGCCATTGCGGCTCCTACGAGACCCAGTGTGCCTTTCGCGAGGAAGTCCCTGCGTGTGTCTCCCACGTTGCCCTCCGTGTGTCTTTGCACCATACAGCATCTACACAGAGGGGCTGCTGGAGCCTGGCGGAGAGGGCGATGCCAGTTGGGCTACTGACGTTGGAGCTGGGGATTGAGCATGCGCAGTCGTTGAAGGATCGGCGGCAGGTTGTGCGGTCGCTGAAAGACCGGCTGCGGCATGGTTTCAATGTGTCGGTCGCAGAAATGGAGGAGGCGCTGGTGTGGAACCGGGCGACGCTGGGGGTGGCGGCGGTCTCGAGCTCGGCGGCCTATCTGGCCGGACAGCTGCGTGAGGTAGAGGAGGCGGCGCGGCGGCTGGCGGCGGGGTTGGGTTGCGAGATCCTGGATAGCTACGTGGAGGCGGATGTGGTTCTGGAGGAAGGATAGCGGGATAAGGCCACCCCCTCCCCTGGCGACAGGGGTATGATCTTATGCTGCAAGGACTTACGTTGCGAGTAGAGCCTAAGATCCTGCAACGAACCGACTTACC
>CAXUIF010000236.1:2441-4442 GCA_964250995.1 uncultured Acidobacteriaceae bacterium | reverse complement strand
CGGGCCGGCGCATCTCGCCGACCGGCAACATTTACAACATCTACACGAACCCGCCACGGGTGCCGGGCATCTGCGACGTGGACGGGGGCCCGTTGACGCAGCGCGCCGACGATCGCGAAGAGGTCTTCTACGAACGCATGAAGGCCTTTGAGGAGCAGACCGCGCCGGTCATTGCGTATTACCAGACGCACGGCAACCGGTTCGCGGAGGTGCAAGGGGATCGGCCGTTGGAAGAGGTGACGGCATCGATTCGGTCGACCCTGCTGCGCATGCGCCGCGAGCTGGTCTAGCCGTCCTGGAAGGACCTTAAGAGCTATGGCAATCCTGATCAAATCCACGGCGGAGATCGACAAGATGCGCACCTCCGGGGTCGCGCTGGCGGAGGTGCATGAGGCCGTGCGGCGGGTGGTGCGGGTAGGTGCGACCACCATGGACCTGGAGCGCGCGGCGGCGGCCAAGGTGGCGGAGCTCCGCGTGACCTCTGCGTTCAAGGGCTATAACGGCTATCCGGCCGTGCTGTGTACCTCGGTGAACAACGAGGTGATCCACGGGATTCCGAGCGAGAAGCGTGTGCTCCGGGATGGCGACATCGTGTCGATCGACTGCGGGGTGGTGGTCAACGGCTTCTACTCCGACCGGGCGATGACCTATGCGGTGGGTACGCCGAGCCCGCAAGCGGACAAGCTGTTGCGGGTGACGGAGGCGTCGCTGTACGCGGCGATCGACCGGGCGGTGCCGGGGGGACGCTTGGGCGACATCGCCTGGGCGGTGCAAGCCATGTGCGAAGCCGAGGGCTATGGGGTGGTGAAGGAGTTTGTGGGCCACGGCATCGGCAAGAGCATGCACGAGGATCCGCAGGTACCGAACTTCGGAGATCCGGGCAAGGGGCCTCGGCTGAAGCCCGGGATGGTGCTGGCGATCGAGCCGATGATCAATGCGGGCTCCGCGGAGGTGAAGGTGCTGGCGGATGGGTGGACGGCGATCACGGTGGACGGCAGCCTGAGTGCGCACTTCGAGCACACGGTGGCGATCACCAAGGGCGGCCCGCAGATTTTGACGCAGTAGCGCAGGCCGGAGCTGTCGTCCCTTGCGGTGTTGTTAGAAACGAATCACGTCGTGTTTGGGGTCGTAGGTGAGCTTGAGCAAGTTGTCGCGGTAGTCGATCCTGATAGTCAGGCGTTGCAGGGTGGGCAGGCCGAGCAGACCGGAGATTTCAAACCCGGCGTTATGCGAGAGACTGGTCATATCGTAGGCGTAGTAGCCGACGGGGGGCACAATCAGATTGGCGACGATGAGCTGGGTGGGGTCGATCTCATGCACCTTGTTCACCTTGCCCGAGAGTCCGACGAACTGGGTCTCCGAGCCGTGCAGTTTGCCGGCTTCCTTCGCCATGGCGGTGGAAAGACTGGTGACGCTGGCGCCCGTATCCATGATGAGGAAGTGCGTGGGGCCGCCCTGCTTGAAGTAGGCGGGTAGCAGGATGTTGTGGCCGATCCGCAGGATGGGTGCCCAATCCTTCATCTCGGGGGCGATGTAGCGGTCCCTGGGCGTCGCTTCATCGCCGGTGTCGTCAAGCGAGGCTTTGGCGTCGGTAGGCCCTGCAGGCTGGGAGCCGGGGCGCGGCGGCAGGGCGTCGAGCTGGACCTGGGCGTTGGCGTAGTTCAGCGTGACCATCCAGCGGCTGAACACGTCCATGCCAATCAGGCCGTCGACGTCGAGCTTGGACTTGCTGATGACTTCGACCATGCAGTCGGTGAGCTCGACCTCGCCGATGCGGATGGAGTGGACATGGGCCAGGTAGCTGTCGACGTCTCCTTCGTCCCCGACGCCTCCGGTTTTGATTTTGTACTCGGGCTCGAGCTTGAGGGCGCGGGCGGCGCTCTGGGTGAGCAGGATGCCGGAGGCACCGGTGTCGATCTGCATGCGACGGCGCGTGTTGTTGAACTGCACATCCAGCCCATACGCTACGGGGTGGTCATGGTCGCCGTAGACGGGCTGCAG
>CAXUIF010000236.1:0-2341 GCA_964250995.1 uncultured Acidobacteriaceae bacterium | reverse complement strand
GCACATCCAGCCCATACGCTACGGGGTGGTCATGGTCGCCGTAGACGGGCTGCAGCGGCAGCCGGGCGGACTCGGCTTTCGAGGTAACCCTGCATTCGCCGGGCTGGCGCGCCTTCAAGTGAGCGAGTTCGTTGTCGTAACCGCGCGCGTCGTCCGCGGAAAGGGTGTGCTCGCCTTCGAGATAGCGGCTGAGTTCTACCTGCCGGTCTTTGCGGGGGAGGCTTTGGATCCAGTCTCGGCGGAGCCGTTCGTCGTTGGGACGCAGGCGATGCGCCTGAGTGAGGAACATGGCTTCTTTGGCGTAGTAGCCGTTCAGGTAAAGGACACTGGCGACGGCGCCAGCAGCGCGTCCCTCGCAGGGATCGTCGCTGAGGCCGGTGCGGGCGTGGGCGCTAGCAGCCCCGACGTCGCCAGCGCGATAAGCGACGTCAGCGGCGGCGACCTCGGCGATGGCGCTTTTAGGGTGTGCGGCCAGCATGGCTGCTGCTTCGGTCTGCGCCTCCGGGACCCTGTCCTGGCCGATGAGGGCGCGCACAAGGCCGAGGTGATGGTCTTCCGAAGTTGGCTGAGCTGCAAGGGCTTCGCGGAAGCTGGCTTCAGCGGCCTTGTAGTCGCTGGCGGCGAGTTGCGTGTCGCCCTTCCAGTGCGTGGTGTGGTCCACGGCGCAGGTGTGGGATGCCGGGGTGTGGGCGGCAGGCGCGGTCTGCGGGGCAGGGGGAGTCTGCGCGGAGATCGTGGGGCACAGGAGCGCTCCCAGGCTGACGAGTAGGCGTGTAGGTAGATTCCGTGTAGGTAAACGCATGGGACGAAAACAACATACCCCAACGTGGGGCAAGGCTCTACTGCTCCTTTGGGGGAGGAAGCCGGTGTGTCATGGAGCAGCGAGGGGCAGGTCAGCGCGGGCTTGGTGGCCCCTGCGCGGCGGCCCGCCTGACGGAGCCAAGCCCGCACGGGCGGGTCAATTGTGCTGCGACTAGGGCTGCGACTAGGGCTGGACGGTGTGCCGGCAAGGCCGGATGGTGAGGCTCCTCTGCCCGAGTTTCGCTTTCGGGTGCTTTGCACGGCTTTTACGGCATCAACTTGAGACTGCATCGCATCGAAGCCGGAAGAATCAGTAAAGAGTGGAGGCAAGCGACCCGTATGGCTGCAGCAGCGAACGCAGGTGGACGTCGACCGCGCGTGGTGATTGTGGGCGCGGGGTTTGGCGGCATCCACGCCGCGCAGGGGCTGGGCAAGGCTGCCGTGGACGTAACCGTCCTGGACCGGCGCAACCACCATACTTTCCAGCCGCTGCTGTACCAGGTGGCACTTGCGGTGCTGTCCCCGGGGGACATCGCGCAGCCCATCCGGTCCATTCTGCGGGATCAGCGCAACACGGAGGTGTTGATGGACGAGGTAGTCGGCTTCGACACCGCGGCGCATCGGATTCATGTTAAGAGCGGCGCGGAGGTCGTCTACGACTACCTGATTGTGGCGACAGGGGCCACGCACAGCTATTTTGGGCATGATGACTGGGCGGCGCTGGCACCGGGGCTGAAGACGGTGGAGGATGCGACGGAGATCCGAAGGCGCGTTTTGTTGGCGTTCGAGTTGGCGGAGCGGCAGCAACTCGAGACGGGGACGCATCCGGAGTTGAACTTTGTGGTGATTGGTGGAGGGCCGACCGGGGTGGAGCTGGCAGGGGCGATCTCCGACATTGCGCGGCTGTATATGACCAAGGACTTCCGGCACATCGACCCGAGCATGGCCAAGGTGATGATCCTGGAAGGGTCGCCGCACATTTTGGGTGCGTACCCCGAGGACCTGCAGAAAAAGGCCGTGGAGCAGTTGGCGCATCTGGGTGTGAAGTGCCGTACGGGCTCGCATGTCACCGAGGTAGGCCCCGGGTACGTAAAGGTAGGCGACGAGCGGATCGAAAGCGTGTGCACGCTGTGGGGCGCGGGGGTGCAGGCGTCGCCGCTGGGCAAGATGCTGGGTTTCCCCACGGACAAGCGCGGGTGCGTGATGGTGGACGGGTACCTGAACCCGCCCGGGCACGCCGAGATCTTTGTGATTGGCGACCTGGCGCATGTGGAGCAGGACGGCAAGCCGGTGCCCGGAGTGGCGCAGCCGGCCATGCAAATGGGGGATTATTGCGCGAAGCGCATTCAGAAGACGATGGAAGGCGAGAGTGCGGTGGCCAAACAGAAGCCCTTTCGCTACTTCGACAAAGGAGACATGGCGACCATTGGGCGGAAGGCCGCCGTGGCGCGGGTGGCGTGGCCGTTCAAGGCGAACCTGAGTGGGTTTATCGCGTGGATGGCGTGGCTGGTGGTGCACATCTTCTTCTTGATCGGGCTGC
>CAXUIF010000235.1:0-4461 GCA_964250995.1 uncultured Acidobacteriaceae bacterium | reverse complement strand
TAGAGATGGCTTCCAGCGCGGCAATATCGATTTCACACGTTTTGAGATGCATCGGTTGCGACTCACGAATCGCGCCAGGGCAGGCCGCCAGCAATTTTCGATGCCGTGTGTGTTCAGAGCTCTTCGAGGTCGAGTATCCATGGAGCGACGGTGCTCCGGCCGGCACCGGGCCGGGGTGGAAGCCCAATCCGGGAGCGCTGAAGCACCTTTGGGAAGAGCGGCGGACGTCCACGCAAAGTGTGGATCAGAGCGGGGTGTGGCGGTTTCGGGATCTGCTGCCGATCATCGCGGAGGAGCGGATCATCACCCTCCGTGAGGGCAATACGCCGTTGTATGAGATGCCGCGATCGGCGGAAGCGCTGGGGCTGAACTGGCTTTTGGCCAAGCACCAGGGGATGAACCCGACCGGATCCTTTAAGGACTGCGGCATGACGGCCGCGCTGAGCGTGGCGGCTGCGAGCGGGTTTGAGTGGGTGGCGTGTGCCTCCACGGGGAACACATCCGCCGCGATGGCGGCGTACGCAGCGCGTGCTGGGCTGAAGAGCCTGGTCCTGATCCCCGAAGGAAAGATTGCGTGGGGCAAGTTGTCGCAGGCCATGGACTACGGCGCGCTGACCGTGCAGCTACGGACGGATTTCGATGGGTGCGTTCGCGTTCTGGGAGAGCTGATCCGGCGAGCGCCGGTGTACCTGCTGAACTCGGTTAATCCGTACCGGCTCGAAGGCCAAAAAACGCCTGCTTTTGAGTTGCTGGAGCAGATGGACTGGCGCGTTCCGGACCATGTTGTCGTGCCGGGTGGGAACCTGGCGAACTCCTCGGCGCTTGGAAAGGGCTTTGCGGAGCTGAAGCAATTGGGATTCATCAAGCGAGTGCCAAAGATCAGTGTGGTGCAGGCGGAAGGGGCCAACCCCTTGTACCGGGCGATGCAGGAGAACGGCGGAACTCATCTCGAGCCGGTGGTGGCGGACACGCGGGCGTCGGCAATACGAATCGGAAACCCGGCATCATGGAAGAAGGCGGTGAAGACACTGCTAGCGAGCGGCGGCTGGTGTGAGCAGGTCGATGAGCGGGAGATCGCGCTGGCGAAGGCCGAGATCGGGGCCGAGGGAGTCGGCTGTGAACCTGCCTCTGCGGTCACGCTTGCCGGGCTGAAGAAGCTGGTAGCCGACGGACGCGTTGGGCGCGAGGAGACAGCGGTTCTGGTGCTGACCGGGCACACGTTGAAAGATCCGGAGTACACCATCCAATTCCACCGCGGCGAGCTGTTTCAAGGTGTGGCCGAAGGGAACGCTGCCCTGGAGGCGGCGAGTGGGCGGCTGCGGCGCAACCCGGTCGTGCTGGAGCCGGAGGTAGACGGGGTCCTGCGCGTGCTGGAATCCATGCAACAAGCGGCAGGCTCGAGGGCTTGAGGGTGGCGGATCACGAGCGTCGGGGCGGGGTGAGGGTCGTGGTTCCGGCAACCTCGGCCAATCTGGGCCCCGGCTTCGATGCCTTGGGCGTGGCGCTTTCCTTGACCTTAACCGTGGAGGCATACAGGGCGGAACGGGACCAAATTGAGGCGACGGGGCGGGATGCGGCGCTCTGTGGGGAGCTGAAGAACAACCTCATCCTGGAGAGCTATCGCGCGGCAATGGAATCCGCAGAGGTGGCCTTGCTGCCGCTGGCGCTGCGTGTCGAGAACGAGATCCCTCTGGGAATGGGGTGTGGATCGAGTGCGGCTGCCCGGCTCGCAGGCATCGCGCTCGCGAACCACTTCGGCCAACTGGGATGGTCAGACGCCGACATGGTGGCCGTGGCCAGCCGTTTGGAGGGGCACCCGGACAATGTGGCTGCGTGTTGGTTTGGCGGCTTCACGGTGAGCGTGCCGCAGGAGGAAGGCGTGGCAACGGCGACGTTCCCGTGTGATGGGATGTGGCAGTTGCTCCTTGCGCTGCCCCCTAACGGGGTAGCCACTGAAAAGGCGCGAGCTGTACTGCCGGAGGTGTACTCGCGAGCCGACACGGTCTTCAATGTGCAGCGTGCGGCGCTTCTGACCGCGGCGTTTGCGCAGGAGCGCCTGGATCTACTGCGCGTGGCGATGGAGGACCGGATGCATCAGCCGTTTCGGCGCGAGGTTTGCGGCCTGCTGGCGCACCTTGACGCATTGCACAAGGCCCCAGAGTTTGCGGGAGTGGCGCTGAGCGGCGCTGGTCCGGCGCTACTGGCAGTGTTGAGCGAGCGGGCAACGCTGCAGAGGGCGGAGCAACGACTGCGCAGCGTTCTGGGAGGCGACGTGGAGTTGCTCCCCGTGCGCATTGGCGGGCGGGCGCGGGTAGAAGGCATGCTCTGAAGCTCTGCCGACAGAGCGGTACGACACGCTGCCGGTGTCTGCGCAGGCCGAAGCGCGTTGATCAGAGCGGCCGGCGCGGCGGGTTGATGGCGCGGCTTGGTGCCGGGAAACTGAGTGAGCTTCCAAGTACGCCGGTCAAGCTGCCTACGGCTACCCCGAACCTGAGCAGACGATGGCGCGTTGAAGCGGCAGGCGTCACCGCCTTACAAGCTGTTCGGATGGGTGGGGCCGACGTGGATAAACTTGTGAACTTTCACAGAGGGAAAGACGCGGCGCACTCTGGGCGAACCGGTGTTGAAATAATCTACCGTCTCTTTGTATTCAGCAGTTCTGAGGCCGCCATTCAGTTCGGGATCGCCGATCACGAGGGCAGAGCGGGCCCGGAGCAAGAGCTCACCGGCGGCTTCGGCGATGACGCCATTCTTCTTGTCGATGTGGTCGATGCTCTTGAGCCACTCGTTGCAGCGCATAAGGAAGGCGTGGGAGTAGAGACCCAGCAGGCAACGGGCCATCGGCGACGCAGGTAAGTGGTCCCAGGCAATGTGGCCATTCACGGCCTCGACGCTGCGCCGGAATCCCGGGAAGATGACGCTCGTATCGTGGATCAGGAAGGCGTAGTCAAAGGTCCAGCGGAGCGGCGCTTCGTACAGGGCACTCCACTCCCAAGCGTCGTGGGTGCTGAAGGCGTACTCGACGCCATAGACGACCGTGTTGGCGGTTTCGGTGCAGCCGTTGACGACGACTTTGACCTGTTCGGGCGCAATCCCTTCAGCGAACAGCTGTGCCAGGATCGTCGGCATGGTGCGCTCATAGAAGCGCTGGCACGTCGCGATCAGATACACGATAGACGTGCCCTCTGGTAGGGGAGCATCCGGAATCAGGCAAAGCTGCTGCGCGGCGGCGGTGCTCTCCGGCTCGTCGCAGAAGTAGCCTGTGGGCACGTCGCCCAGGGACTGGGTCCAGGTGGAGCTTGGGATCCAGTTGTTCTTCGCGGTGATGAAGGCAAATGCGCGATCGCCGCTGACCGGGCTGTGGGGGTAAGGGATCCAGCTGCCTTCATTGGGATGGCCGTACCCCGTGATCCGGCCGCCCGGCTGCAGGGTCAGGGTACCGAGCGGTTCGATCAACAAGCCTTCGCGAAGGTGCTTTACGCGGCCAAAGAGGTGAGGGTGTCCGATCAGCGCTCCCATCGCGACGCCGCTGCTCACGGCGGGCAGGCTGGTGAGCCGGGGCGTTCCGCTCGCGAGGGCAGGGCTGCTTCCATTTCCACCTGAAACCGCCACGTGAGTACCATTTCCGTTCTGCATACCTGCTGTGATGCAATTGCAAGTCTTGGGGCAGGCACTTGCCTGCAAGAGGTGACAATCCCCGCAAAGGCGCAGGTCGGCCGTTGCATCGCGGGGGCCGAGATTGCATCTATGATAGTGCCGTGTTTGTGGACTAGGAGCGGAGGAACCAATGGCAAGTCAGTTTGTGAGCGAAGTGAATGATGCAGAGTTCGAGGCACAGGTTTTGAAGTCGGACACCCCGGTGTTGGTGGATTTCTGGGCCGCTTGGTGCGGGCCCTGCCGGGCGCTGGCGCCCATCGTGGACCAGGTCGCCTCGGAGTACAACGGCAAGGTGAAGGTGATGAAGATGGACGTGGATCGCAATAACATCACGCCGAGCCGGTACGGCATCCGCGGTATTCCCGCGCTGCTGGTGTTCAAGGGCGGGCAGGTTGCCGAGCAGATTGTAGGCTATGTACCTAAGGCGCAGATCGACCAGGCGCTGCAGAAGGTCGTCACGGTCAACGCCTAAGTCTGTGAGAAGCGGACGCCCGGTCTCTACAGACCGGGCGTTTTCGTGTGTGCGCGAAAGCGCGGGTCCTTAGGAATCGGACAAATCATGGACGTACAGGTGCAGGTGGTGTTTGCAGCCTGTTCGGAACTGGACAGCCAGCCTCAAAAGCGCACACCGACTGGATGCTAGGCACGCGGATTTAGGCCGTTTGCGAGTGGCACGCAACGTGCATGTTGGAGTAGAACCCTCGCTGCGCGGAGTGCTGTTCGCCCGGCTTCGGCCGGGGGTCAGCCGGCAGCAGGCCGACGCCGACCTGCGGCGTGTGTCGGCGCAGGTGGCGCGGGAGTACC
>CAXUIF010000234.1:0-4491 GCA_964250995.1 uncultured Acidobacteriaceae bacterium | reverse complement strand
CGTCCAGGCTATCCGCCTCACCGCCGCCCTCGCCGCCGGCCCTCACCGCATTCAGATCCTCCGCGGCCCCCAGCCCGAAAACCCCGCCGCCCCCTCTCCCCACCACCCCATCCTCCTCTGGCAAGGCCCCGGCCTCCCTCTTCAGCCTGTCCCCGCCACGGCCCTTTCCCACGCATCCACCCCGTAGCGCCCCTTCGCGGACCCTTTGCGTCCCTTTCTTGAACTTCGCCTCACCGCGTGCGTACCCACACGACGAGGCCCCCATGAAGCTCCTCCTCTTCGTCCTTCTGCTCCTCCTCTGCTGGCCCGCCGCCCTCCTTCTGCTCCTCCTTTACCCCCTCCTCTGGCTCATCCTCCTTCCCTTCCGCCTCGCGGGCATCGCCGTCTACGGCGCCTTCGAACTCGTCCTCGCCCTCTTCCGTTTGCCCGTCCGCCTGCTCCGCGCCATCTAGCCTCGCCCACTTCAGCTAAACTGAAGATCCATGGCATTAGATAAGCTGCAAATCATTCCGCTCGGCGGTTTGGGCGAGTTCGGCATGAACTGCCTCGCCCTCCGCTTCGGCGACGACATCCTCGTCATCGACGCTGGCCTCATGTTCCCCGAAGAAGAGCTCCTCGGCGTCGATATCGTCGTCCCCGACATCAGCTTTCTCGTCGAAAACCGCGCCAAAGTTCGCGGCATCGTCCTCACCCACGGCCACGAGGACCACATCGGTGGCCTTCCCTGGATCCTCTCCGAGCTCAACGTCCCTGTCTACGGCACCGAGTTCACCCTCGCCTACGTCGAAGGCAAGCTCGAAGAGCATCGCCTCCTCGACAAAGCCGACCTCGTCGAGATCCTTCCCGGCAAGCGCTTCACCCTCGGGCCCTTCAGCATCATGCCCATCCGCGTCACGCACTCACTCGTGGACTGCGTCGCGCTCGCCGTCACCACCCCCATCGGCACCATCCTCCACACTGGCGACTTCAAGGTCGACCTCAGCTCCCCCGATGGCCATCCCTTCGACCTCCAGGCCTTCGCCGACCTCGGCAAGCAAGGCGTTCTCGCCCTCCTGCAGGACTCCACCAACGTCGACCGCCCCGGCTTCACCCCCGGCGAAAAAGCCGTCCGCCCCCGCCTCGACGACATCTTCGCCGCTACGCGCAAGAAGCTCTTTTTCAGCTGCTTCAGCTCCTCCATCCACCGCATCCGCATCGCCATGGAGCTCGCCCACAAGCACGGCCGCAAGGTCGCCATCGTCGGCCGCTCCCTCGACAACTCCACCGAAATCGCGCAGGACCTCGGCTACCTCGACCCGCCGCCGGGCCTCCTCATTCACCCCGGCCAGATCAAGGACACCCCCGACGACAAGCTCTGCATCCTGATCTCCGGCACCCAGGGCGAGCCCATGAGCTCGCTCTCGCGCGCCGCCGTCGATAACCATCGCTTCGCCAAGATCGACAAAGGCGACACCGTCCTGCTCTCCTCCCGCATCATCCCCGGCAACGAAAAGGCCATCTACCGCGTCATCGACCACCTCGAGCGCCGCGACGCCCGCGTCATCCACGATGACGGCACGAATGGCCTCATCCACGTCTCCGGCCACGGCTCGCAGGAAGAGCTGCGCCTGATGATCAACCTCGTCCGCCCCAAGTTCTTCATCCCCATCCACGGCGACTTCCGCCACCTCAAGCGCCACGCCGAGCTCGCCGCCGCCACCGGCATCCCCGAAAAAATCCTCCTCCTCGAAGACGGCGACGTCCTCACCGTCGATGAGAAATCCGCCCAGAAAACCGGTAAAGTCACCACCGGCCGCGTCTGCATCGACAACAACTCCACCGCCGACGTCGTCCACGACACCCTCATCAAGGACCGCAAACAGCTCGGCGGCGACGGCATCTTCCTCCCCATCATCGCCATCAACAAGAGCACCGGCCAGGTCGAAGGCCAACCCGAAATCACCACCCGCGGCTTCGCCGCCGACGACCCCGACCTCCTCCGCAACGCCCGCGACATCGTCGCCCGCACCCTCGAAACCTCCAGCAAAGAGGAGCGTCGCGACTACGGCGTCATGAAGGAAAAGATCCGCGGCGACCTGAAACGCTTCCTCCAGAAAAACGCCAACCGCCGCCCCCTCATCATGCCCATCATCTTGGAGCTGTGAGGGTAGGAGCTGTGAAAGAAGGAGCTGTGAGAGGAGAACCCGGCTCAGGAGTTTGGCCGCAGAATCCGGGCGGGGATCATCAGCGTTCCCCGCCGGCCTGAAGCTCTGTCCGTCACCACAAACAGAACGTACTTGGCGGAGTGCGGCATCGCGAACGCTTGGTGCGTGGCGATCTGCGAGGTCTGTGCTGTCTGCCACTGCGCCTCGCTCAGCTTCGAGTTCAGCTCCTGCTGCTCGCCGCCCTTCAGCTTGCCGAAATCGTCATACGCGTAGGCGGCTACGGTGGCGCTGCTCTGCCACCCGTCTCTCGCATGCGTGAAGCCAAGCTGCTGCACAGGAATGCAGACCGACACGCTGACACGATCCCTAGCTTGAGCCGCAGACGCAGCTTGAGCCGCAGGCGCAGCTTGGGCCACAGCCACAGGGTCCGCCGCCGCAGTCGCAACCGTTGCAGAAGGATCAAGCTGTACGGTGAACAGCAGCGGTTTGTCGGCCTGTGCCGCTGCGCCCCTTACCGGTGCTGTCTTCATGTCGTCGGTAAGCGCCCTGCGGGAACTCTCCGGAGCGGGCCCCGCCCACGTAGCTAGGTAGCCGCGCCGGTAGGAGAGGCGATAGGGCCCATCGACCGTCACCCGGATGGCGTGCCACGAGTGATCCGTGGTGTATCCCGCGGGCGAGTAGGACAGGCTGTACGCATCCTGCCCCAGAGCCACAGCGCGGTTAATCTGCTGCGCCAGGTTGTTCAGATGGGAAGTGGTCCCGCCGGTCTCTTCGGCGAACTGCTGCATGTAGTCGTATTCTTCCGAGGTGCCACCCCCAGGAGGGGCCTCCCCATACGTCCGAAACAGCGAAATGTTCGGAGGGCTGTCGTGTTGAGCTATGCCGGGAATCAAAACACCACGAGGGTCCAGGGGGAAGACCGCGATGCGAGCCTCAGCCAGCAGATTCTGCATCTGGTGAATGGCCTCCGTCTGGGCCACGTAGTCCGCGGAAATCCCGCCCTTTACCTGCTCATTGTCCGTGATGGGTACCAGAGGGAAAGGGCCGGAAAACCAAAGGATGTTCTTCCGCCCAGGCAGGGGCTGCAGAAAAGAGGCAACCGTAAGCAACTGCCTCATCCCCGACACAAAGGTGTCCTCCACCATGGTCGGCAGTCTGGGAATGCACTCCGCGACACCGCTCTCAAGATCCTCATGCCGCGCCGTCAAGCCGCGCATCTGCACAATGTGGCCGGAGGTCTCACAAAATACCGAGGCTTGCACCCCCGCAGGCAGAACGGCAATCGACTTCTTCAGCTGCTGCAGCAGAAACATCTGCGACGTTGCAGGGATCGCGTCCGCATCGATCAGAAAGACGTCCGAGATCAGGGACGACGAGTACAGGTAGCTCCTGTTGCTAAAGGCGCCCGGTGGCAGCGCCGGAGGCACCTCCGCGCTGGATCTTCCAGGCGAGCCTTCTTCGAAGTTCTTGATGGTCTGCAACTTGCCTTGATCGAACACGTGAAAGGCCGACTTCGGCAACCCGTGCACCGGTTCGCCCTTGCCGTCCATCACCAGAATATCTTCCACAACCAGCCGCGTGCCGGTTTGAAGCACCGTCGTAGGCGGGCCCGTTGTCTCTCCCTGTTGCGCGGCACCGCCCCAGGGTACGACGCCAAAGGCCAAAGCAAGGCCAAGGCTCAGATTTCCAAGAGCGCATGGGAGTCGCCGGCTGATCACGCCGATAACGTAGCAGCGTTTCTGGGGTGTTCGCAAGCACTGAATGAGTGCTCAGCCTCGGTGTACTCCAACACTGCAGCACATCCCCCGGTCCCCTCCCTACAGCCGCTTACGAAAGAACAGCGTAGCCTGCGGGTTTTCGTTATACCGCGCACACGCCTCATACCCCCGCGCCGGTACAGCGCCACCGACGCCCGAAACGCCTCATTCGTATCCAGATACACCCACCGCAACTCCGCCGCGCGCGCAAACGCCTCCAGCACTGCCATCAACGCCGCCGCCACCCCCGCGCGCCGGCACGCGGGCCGCACATACAGCCGCTTGCACTCTCCCGCGTCAGCTTGGGGAACGCCACCCTTCAGCACCACGCACCCGGCAAGCGCGTCGCCCCTCCAGGCCACCCAGATCGCTGACCGCGGGTCGGCCACCACCTTCTTCATGCCTTCAGGCCCATCCCGCAGCACCACCTCAATCGCGTCGTAATACTCCTCCAGCAACCGCCAAACCTCCGGCGTCAACGACCTCACGCGCTCTACCCGGATATCCGCTCCCTCACTCAACCCGAGCCCCCATGTCGCCGAACCCAAACCGCTCCAGCAACCGCCACGGTCCCCCCAGATACTCCCACC
>CAXUIF010000233.1:0-4550 GCA_964250995.1 uncultured Acidobacteriaceae bacterium | reverse complement strand
AGCTTGGCGTCCATCGGGTGAGCCTGGGGGTGCAGAGCTTTGTGGATCGCGAGGCGCAAGCGGTGGGGCGGTCGCACACGGAGGCGAGCTGCCAGGCGGAGTTTGCGCGCCTGCGGGCTGCCGGCGTGCCCAATCTGGGCGCGGACCTGATTGCAGGATTGCCCTACCAGACGGAAGGAAGCTGGGCACGCTCACTGGCAGTAGCGGCAGAGGCAAGGTTGGATCACCTGAGCGTGTACATGCTGGAGATCGATGAGGAGTCGCGGCTGGGGCGCGAGGTGCTGGGTGGGGGCGCGCGGTTGCATGCGCCGGCGGTGGCTGGCGATGAGCTGATCGCGGACATGTATGAGCGCGCGTGCGTGGTGCTGCCCGAGGCAGGTTTTGCACATTACGAGATCTCGAACTTCGCGCGGCCAGGCTTTGCGTCGCGGCATAACAGCAAATACTGGGAACGCGCACCCTACCTGGGTTTGGGGCTGGATGCGCATTCGATGTTGCTGGGGCAGGAGGATCAGGTGGTGCGCTGGGCGAACCCGGATGACCTGGGGCACTACGCCGGGGCGGCAAGTGTGCGGACGCCGGAGTGGGTAGGGGCGCGTGCGGCGTTTGCGGAGACGGTGTTTCTGGGGTTGCGGCTGGTGGAGGGCATTGCGTGGGCGGGATTGGAAGGCTTCCGGCGGGAGTGGGTGGCGGCATTGCGGGAACGGGTGGAGGCCTTAGTTCGCGAGGGATTGATGGGGTGCGATGCGGAGCGCGTGTGGTTGCCCGGGCGCGGGCGGATGGTTTCGGGGGAGGTGTGTGGGGAGCTGGTGGCCGGAGCGGTGTGCTGAGAATGCCCCGTTGGGACTGACAAACCAGGCAGAGCGAGTGGCGCAAGGAGGAGAGTTCAATGAGTCAGCGGTGGATTGATCTGCGGAGTGACACGGTGACGCGGCCTACAGCGGCGATGCGGCGGGCGATGGCTGAGGCCGAAGTGGGCGACGACGTGTATGGCGAGGACCCGACCGTCAACCGGCTGGAGGCACGGGCGGCGGAGGTGTTTGGG
Source organism: uncultured Acidobacteriaceae bacterium (assembly GCA_964250995.1). GTDB lineage: Bacteria > Acidobacteriota > Terriglobia > Terriglobales > Acidobacteriaceae > Granulicella. The sequence continues at coordinate 3,505 of CAXUIF010000233.1, read as the reverse complement.
CGCGAGGCGGCGATCTTTGTGCCGACCGGCACGATGGGCAATCAGATCGCCGTGAAGCTGCACACGCGGCCCGGGCAGGAGGTGATTTGTGAGGCGCGATCGCACCTTTTGGATTGGGAGATGGCCATGGTGGCGGCATTCTCCGGGTGCGTGCCGCGAACAGTGGAAGGCGACCGCGGCGTGTTGCAGTGGGCGGACCTCCAAAGGGCGATCGCACCAAAGATCTACTACCGTGCGCCGACGGGGCTGGTGTGGATTGAGAACTCGCACAACATGGCGGGCGGAACGGTGACGCCGTTGCCGGTGTTGGAAGAGATCTGGGCGGGGGCGCGCGCGGCCGGGCTGCCGGTGCATTGCGACGGCGCACGGGTCTTCAACGCCGCGGTCGCTGCTGGGGTGAGTGTAGCGGAGCTGACGCGCGGGTTCGATACGGTGATGTTCTGCCTGAGCAAAGGGCTGGGTGCGCCGGTGGGGTCCATGCTGGTGGGCTCGCGGGAGCTGATCGCGGAGGCGCGTTCGGTGCGCAAGGCGCTGGGCGGGGGTATGCGCCAAGCCGGCGTGTTGGCCGCGGCAGGTTTGATTGCGCTGGAGCAGATGCCCCAACGGCTGGGGGAAGACCACGCGCATGCACGGTTGCTGGCCGAGGCCGTGGCTGCCAGCATGGGCGCCGAGGTTGACCTGCCTTCCGTCGAGACCAATATCCTGATCTTCACCCTAACGGACAACGGCGATGCAGCGGCGTTTGTGCGGGCGCTGAAGGACGGCGGCGTGTTGGCCAGTGCCGTGGGACCGCATGCCGTGCGGTTGGTGACGCACTTCGATGTGACGCGGGAGGACTGCGTGCGCTGTGCTCAGCTGCTCACGGCGTTGCTGGCAGGTGTGCCGGCTTAGAGCGAAGCCGAACGCTCGGCTTTACGGACGAGTGGTATTCTTGCAATAGATTCCTGAACACTTCTGGACTCTCTGTTCGGGCACGGACATCATCCGGCTCAGCAGGTTTCTTCCTCTGCCTACAGCGATAGGCCAGACCGCCAGCCTGACAGAGTTTGGATGTCCGTATCGGGCCACGTGCGCGGCGACTGGTTCGATCGCTGCATTCGCCTGAACCTCACCGTTACAAAAAGAAGAAGGTCCCCATGGCTGTGCCCGCACACGACAAGTATTTTCTCCGTACCCTTCACCAGGAAATCGATCTTTTCGATCGCAAACTCGCGCATCTGTTGAAACACGAGAGCTTTGCGACGGATGCTGCCCGGGACGAGTCGGCGCACAAGATGTCCGCCAAACGGGAGCTGCTGGCCCGCACCGCGCGCCAGTTGGTCGACGAAGGGATCGAGTTCAAGCCTTCGGAGCTGCCCCGTTCCTTCCGCGATGCCGGCACGGCCCTGGAGCCGGTTGCGGCCTCCGCCGAACCGCCGCCGGCCGAAACCGCCGCCTTCCAGCCTGCCCGGACTGCGGCCAAGCGCAGCCTGCACCCGTTTGCCGGAACCGTGCTGGATGGTAAGGCGACGGTGGAAGCGTATCAGCGGCAGCGTGGCAAGGCGATGGCGCCGCAGTCGTAGCGGCATTCTGAGACGAGGCGCTTCGGTCCAATGAGTTGGTCGACAGTGTTGCTCGCGATGTTGGCCGCAGGGCAGGGCCTGGCGACCCTTGCGATCGACCTAAGCCGCACGCACGCAACCCATCCGGATTGGCTTGGGCACGCGCGATTTCACGTGGTGTGGCAGTGCGCGAATGCGGCTCTGACGGCGCTTGTCATCGAGTATCTTCTCTGGAGCCACGTGCTTCCGGAGGAGGTTCGCTTCCACTTGGCGCTGGTGCTTGCCGCCGTGCCGATGCTGGGCTTTCTGGTCGCGCTTGTCTTCCGGAGAGCGTACGGCGGAACGCTTTCCGATCCCAAGGGCATACCGCCGCTGCGGCTCCGGGTGGGCGGACGTCGGCGTGAGATCGACCTCAACACCGTGGCCGTCGTCGCGGGGTTGATCGCGTTGGGGTTCATCGGATATTTGCACTCCGTGCGCCGCTGAGTTGCTCGTGGCCACCGGCTGCGACGCGGCGCTGTTCGAGCAGCCAGGCGGCCAGCGTCGCGAGATCGGTGTCGGGCAGGTATTCGTGTCCGGGCATATCGGTTCCGGGCAGTCCAAACTTGAGGACGCGTTCCAACTGTAGCTTCTCGGCTTCGGGCGAGGCCGCGTGCGGGAGTGCGCCTAATTCTGCGGTGAACAGATCGGGCGGCAAGACGCGGAAGCTAGTTGACCATCGCCTGCGTACGGCGCCCGTAGGGACGTGGCAGGTGGCACAGTACTGCTGGAAGAGCTGCGCGCCGTTCGCGGTGGGCTCGCGAGGGCCTGCTTCCAGCGCGGGCGTCCAGGAGGTGAGCATCTGGTGGAGGTGCGGCGCGTCGTCGGGAGACCGGAGACTGCTGAGGTAGGCGACCAGGGCGTCGCCGCGCCTGTCGGCGAACAGGGGTGCGTAGCTCGGCATGATGGTGCGGTAGCTCACGGCGCGAGGGTCGAGCAAATGAAGGCGCAACCACAGCGGGGATCGCCGGCCGCCGACTTCGCTGAGGTCAGGGCCCTGGCGGCGATTGCCGATCAGCGGCGGCGTTTGGCGACGGACAGCTTCGACATTGCTACCCGGGCCCCACATGGTGACGTCCAGGGGAGCGTTGGGGCGCACGTATTGGGAGTGGCAGTGGATGCAGCCCTCGGCGATGTAGACCTGCCGTCCGCGCGTAACTGGAGAGACCTCCTCCCGGGGGGCGGGATGGAGGTGCTGCGTCGTCGCGTTCAGGCCCCATGCGGCAGCGGCCAGGGCGGCCATGGCGGTGAGGGGCGCCTTGTTGCTCTGCCAGACACGTCGGCACAACGGCAGGGCGACGGCGAGACCCGCGATTAAAACGAACGTGGTCGGCACACGGTGGAGGTGCTGTCCCATGCCGATGCCCATCGCGGAGCCGAACCAGCCCGCGATGGCGTACAGGAGACCCGCCTGGCGTTCACGATCGGCAGGTCCGCGGTCGCGCAGCAGGAACGCCGGATAGGCCACCAGCGCGACGGAGTAGAGCGAGACCCCGGCGGGATAGAAGAGCGGCGCGAGGGAAACACTCGCCGCCTGGTGCAGCAGAAGGCAGGCCGCGCCGATGCAGCCAAAGGCCGCCAGCAGCGTTGGAAACAGTCCACGGTGGCGAAGCAGCCACGCGCTGGCGAGCGCGGCCACGAGGTGCACAAAGCCGTTGCGCCAAAGGGGCAAGGTGCCTTGCCAGGTCTGCGCCTTCAGCGTCGCGGAGTTTTGGATGATGTAGAACGCCGCGGAATCGAGCCAGATCAGCGCCGTAAAGGCCAGCAACACCATCCATAGGGCAGGGCTTTCGGCGGGGGCAGGGCTGTCGTTTGGCGCTTCGGAGTCCTCCGGGCGGGAAAGCTTCCCTTGGGATTCGCCAACCAGGGCTGCTGCAGCAAGCAGGCAGCCCGCGCCGCTGACGAGGGCGGTCGTGCTCGCAAGC
>CAXUIF010000232.1:0-4628 GCA_964250995.1 uncultured Acidobacteriaceae bacterium | reverse complement strand
GGGCTGGCTTTCCTGGCGGCGGTGGAGGAGGAACAACTCCTTCTAACAGTACGGGATACGGGTGCGTACCTGATGTCCGGCTTGCAGAAGCTCGCTGCTGAAAGCGAGCGGGTGGTGGAGGCGCGCGGCCGCGGCTTGCTGCTGGGGCTGGAGTTATATGAGCCGGCCCGGCCCATTGCGGAGCAGGGTTTGGCGCGCGGCTTTTTGTTGAATCTGGTGCAAGGGAATGTGCTGCGGTTCTTGCCTTCTTTTCTGCTGGAGCGCAGCCATGTGGACCGTGTCCTGGAGCTGCTGGCGGAGTTGTTGGAGGATGGTCGGCGGTCAGGCCAGGGCCAATCCGAGGCTCGCCTGGTGCCGGTGACGGCCTGAGGTGTGGCTTTGGCGGTTCGGCGCGAACTGACCCTGTCGCAGTGGCGTATCTCCTGTTTGGAACAGGGTAAGCCGCGGGTGGATCAACCCTCGCTGGTGCTGATTCACGGGTTGATGGGAACGGCAGCCACCTACCAACCCTTGCTGGAGGTGCTTCCACCGGATCGTCACGCCATTGCGATCGATCTGCCGGGTGCGGGAGGATCGGAGCGAAACCCGAGGCTCAGTGCAACCCTGTCCTCGGCGACGCGGTGTGTGGCGGAGATCCTTCGGGCGCTCGAACTCGACAGGCCAGTCCTGGTGGGGCACTCCCATGGCGGAGCGGTGGGGCTGCATCTCGCTGCCTCGGAGCCTGGTATGCTCCGTTCGCTGGTGCTGCTGGCTCCGGCCCATCCGTACTTCCGGCACGCAGACCAACTGATCCGGTTTTATCTCTCTCCCTTTGGGATCGCCTTTGCGCATACCATGCCGTGGTATCCGCAGTGGCTGCAGATGGTTGGGCTGCGACGCATGGCCGGCCCCCAGAGTTGGGATACGCCGGAGCGCTTGGTACCGTACCGGGAGAATCTGCGAACGCGCGGCACGATCGGCCACCTGCTGCGCCTGCTGCAGACATGGCACAGCGATATGCGGGAGTTGCGGCACCTGTTAGAGGCCCCGTTTCGTTTGCCAACGCTGGTGATCTGGGGAGATCACGACAGGGCGGTGCCGGTCGACACGGCCACGCCGCTCCTTGCGCGGCTTCGCCAAGCAGAGCTCCATGTCCTGGCCGGGGTTGGGCACCGGCCAGCTGAAGAGCGGCCACAGGTCTGTGCAGAGCTGATTGAAGGCTGGTGCGAACGAGGGTTCGGGCCTGGACGCTAGGTGCCGCCGCGTGCAGCCGACTGACTCAGGGGGCTCGGGTCGGAGGCTGACACGAGGGCTGCGGCCCTTTTCTAAAGGACGGCAGGGGTGAGTTGCGGGAAGCTGTGCGTCAGCCAGGCGCGCAGTTCGGCGGCGAAGTTTTCAAGTTTTGGGGTGGGCGAGGATGGGACGCCAGCGAAGAAGTGGTCCGCGCCGGAGATCCACACAATCCGCTTGGGTTCGGCTGCCGTGACCAAGTAGCTTTCCAGGATGCCTTGCGGGGAGAACTCATCGTGATCGCCCGAGATGAAGAGCTTGGGGATTACGCCGCAGTGGGGCAGAAAGGTATAGCGGTAATCCCGGCCAGCGGCACGGACCGGCAAGCCGATCCCGACGAGGCCAGCGAGGCGGGGATCGCCGCAGCAGGCACGCAGGCCAACGTTGGACCCGAAGCTGAAGCCGGCGAAAAGGAGCGGCTGATGCGGGTAGCGTGCCGTGAGCCAGTCGAGGGCGGCGCGGACGTCCTCGACTTCGCCACGACCCTCGTCGTGAGCGCCCTCACTGAGGCCGGTTCCCCGGAAGTTGAAGCGCAGGACGGGCAGCCCGAACGAGGCGAAGGCCTTGGCCGTGTGGTAGACGACCTTGTTGTGCATGGTACCGCCCCCGAGCGGATGGGGATGGGCGACCAGGGCGGCGAATGGAGCGTCAGGGGCACCTGTGTTGAGGAGGGCTTCCAGGCGGCCGGCAGGGCCGCGCAGGTCTTCAATCGTCAGGAGTTCGGGACGGTGGCTTGGGGCAGACATCGGCGTTGAGTGTATCGCAGCGATCTCTCTCACCAGCGCAGGGCAGGCCTCACTCCGGGCGCGTGGGGTGGCCGGAAGAGGGTGCGCGTCCATCTTGGACGCACCAAAACGCAAGCGGAGCTGGTTTACCGGGCTGTAACACGGTAAGATGAAGTGTTGCGGTTCCCGCCGAGATGAGCGGGATCGTGTGTTGGAAGGGAGCAGCGGGAATGGCGAAGCGCCGTGGCAATCCAAATTGGGGCAAGCCGGAGCCGATCGGTCCGGTCGTGCCTACCATTACGTCGTTTGAGCAGATTGTGAAGGAATACAAGTTGACGCCGGACCAGTATGTCCGGTCGACGCGGCTACGGGAATGGGCGCGCCGCAACAAGAATTCGAAGTACATCCCGGAGGCTCTGCTAGAGGCTTGGGGATTTGAGATTGAGTCGACGCTGTAGGTTGATGCGGTCGTAGTAGCGGCAGAAACGCAGGTCCCCTTCGGGAGGATAAACAAGAGAGACCACCCTTTTGGGGTGGCCTTTTCTTTTCCGGGTATGCTGAGAGGGCATGGAGAATCAGGCCCATTTCGCTTCCATCGACGAAGCGGTACAGGAGTTGCGGGCAGGGCGGCTGATCGTCGTGGTAGACGACGAAGACCGCGAGAACGAGGGCGATCTGATGGTTGCCGCCGAGTTCTGCACGCCGGAGGCCATCAACTTCATGGCGCGCTTTGGGCGCGGCCTGATCTGCCTGACCCTGACCGAAGAGCAGGCCGATCATCTGCGGCTTTCGCCCATGGTGCAGGAGAACAGCTCGCGCTTCGGCACAGCGTTCACTGAGTCGATTGAGGCGCGCGAGGGTGTAACGACGGGGATCTCTGCGGCCGATCGCGCGCACACGATCCAGGTGGCGATCTCGCCGGGAGCGACCGCGCGGGACCTGGCGCGTCCCGGGCACGTGTTTCCCCTGCGCGCGCGGGCCGGGGGGGTGCTGGTGCGCGCGGGGCAGACAGAGGCGTCGGTGGATCTGGCGCGGATCGCCGGGCTGATGCCCGCCGGGGTGATTTGCGAGATCATGAACGAAGACGGCACCATGGCGCGCGTGCCGGATCTTGTGGTGTTTTGCCGGCAACACGGGCTCAAGATGGTCACAGTGGCCGAGCTGATCCGGTACCGGATGCAGAACGAGCGGTATGTTCACCGGTTGGCCGAGGGTCTGCTCCCGACCGCGCACGGCGAGTTTCGCGTGATTGCCTACGAGAGCGAGATCGAGGGTGGGCAGTCGCATGTGGCGCTGGTGCGCGGCGACGTACGCAGCGCCGCGCAGACCGGCGAGGCAGTGCTGGTGCGCATGCAGACGCATTGCCTGGGCGGTAGCTTATTCGGCTCGACGATGTGCGACTGCCGGGGGAGTCTGGATGCGTCGCTGGAGGCCATCGCGCGCGAGGGCCGGGGCGCGCTGATCTACCTGCACCATACGCAGCGGGGCTTCGGTCTGGAGCGAGGCAGCGAGCCCAAGCGGATCGTGTTTCATCACAGCGGGGAGCCGCGCGAACGTGGCGCCGATCAGGAACAGCGCATTCTGCGTGAAGTGGGACTAGGGGGGCAGATTCTTTCGGATCTGGGGATCTGCCGAATACGTCTGCTTACCAAGCACCCCACGCACGTGCCTGCGCTGCACGGGTTCGGCATCGAGATCGTGTCATGTGTCCCAATGCAGGCCACCCGGCCTCTGGGATAGCGGTGGTAGGGGACCGCAGCGCTACTGGACCGTGAAGGTCACGGTCACGGACGAGCGAAGGGGAGCTCCGGCAATGGAGCTGGCGGCGACCTGGTAGCGGTAGGTGCCAGGTGGCGTGTAGGGCGATCCCAGCGCGCCGGAACCGCCGCAGCCAGCGAAACCCAGGCACACGGCACAGGCTACGAGCGAGCAGGCAAGCCGGCGAAGACGGGAGAGGCGCCGCGCTCGCCCCAAGGCTGCAGGGACGAGCAAGAGCAGCCCCCAGGGGGTAACCGCGGCGGTAGTGAAGCCACTGAGGGTGGACAGTGTCACAGTGCCGCGCGCGGGGCCGTTCGTCAGCGTGAGCTGCGTGCTCGACAGCGAGCAAGTGGCGTTCGGCGCGGGGACGACCGGCAGACAGGCAAGTCCGACCGACCCGGCGTAGCCGCCCAATGGCGAGACCAAAAGCGGGAGCCTGGCGTCTGCACCACCGTGCAACGTGGTGGCCGCGGCAGGCCCACCATTCACGGTGAGGACAAAGCCGGGCGGTTGCGCGCCGGCCCCGGAGAGTGGCACCTGCGTGGGACCGCCGGGGTCCGAACTCGCCAGAGTCAGGGTGGCGCTGTACGGTCCCGGTTGCGTGGCCACGAAGCTGACCTGCACGGTGCAGCTGGCGCCTATGGCGAGAGTCGCCGCATTGCATGGGGACGCGATCGCGAACGAGGACGCGTCCGCTCCGCTCAGCGAAGCTGAGATGCCCGTAAGCGGGGCAGACCCCGTGTTAGTCAGTTCCAGTGCAGACGTCGTCGGGGTGTTGAGGCCGACCGTGCCGAAGGTGAGCGTGGACGGCGTCACCTCGAGATGCCCAGCGATGCCGATGCCGGAGAGCCCGACCCGCAGTGGTGCGGAAAGGGA
>CAXUIF010000231.1:0-4676 GCA_964250995.1 uncultured Acidobacteriaceae bacterium | reverse complement strand
ACCGAGGTGAATACCGACTGCAGGCCGTTGTCTTCACGCTCCTGCGGCAGTTTATCCATCTGCAGAAAGCGCTCATACGAGCGGCGCTGCACCTCGATCAGGTTGGGAATCTGGATGCTGGTAGGAATCTTGGAAAAGTCGAGACGGGTGCGAAGCGCGCGCGTTTCGGTTGTCTGGTTCGACATGCTCTCTCCTGGTGTGATCGAGGCCTCTCCCAACGGTCCGGCGCGCATCGGAACGCGGCTGAACCGTCTGGAAAGGGAAAAGAGTCCGGGGTAAGCGGCCTCGTTTCATTGGACTTCGGCGCCCTACTTTCGGTGCACCCGCTCCTCGTGCGGGCACGCCTGCGGCGCGTTGTACGTCAAGACCCCAGCGATGCATTCTGCGGGGTGGAAGGTTGGGACTTGCCTCAAACCTCAAAGGGTGCGATCAAGCCAAAGGCGGCGCCTCGCGCAGGGCGACCCACGCCGTGCGCGCACACAGAGCGAACCCCGGGGTCAGAAAGACGCCGGCTCGCCGGAAACGGCAAAAGCGCCCTGCCGGACCCGTTGCCCGAAGAGCGCGTTTGCACTTTGAAATCGATTCGCCTGCTGAAAAAACTGAATAGTCGCCGCCTTTGAACTCCCTGCCCTGAGAGCTCAAGCTTGCCGCCGATCTTTGCGTGTCACCCCCCGATCCCGCTGCTCGGATCGCAAGGTGGCCGGCTCCATAACCCGCGCGCCCAAACACGGGATGAACCGGATACTGCTCTAAGGTGTGCTGATGACTGAACGTACGCTGAAACGCTACACGATTGTCGTTTGGCGCACCCGCCTACTGCGATCCCCGCTGCCGATGCAATGCCACATGCCAGGGTGGAGGTGCGTTCTTCCCAAGGAGAAGATTACACCATGGGAGCCGTTGGGTGCAACTTTGGGGGAGTTGCGCCTTCCAAGAAGCATAGGTTCTCTCAGGTAAGCTGCCGGGCCAATGCCCGCCAACTAACCGGCTAAGGGCTACGAAGGCGGGAACGCTCCCGCGCTGCGCGCAGTACATCGACAGCGGAAGACTCCGGCCACCAGGAAGACACCTAGCCCAAAACAGAAGAAAGCAGGAGTCTCCTCCCGCTTCCTTGTCTTCCGTGTTCGCACTCCTGCTGTGCTTACCAGATCTCGGCCTACTTGATCTCCACTGTCGCGACGCCGTCGAACTTCTTGGCAATCGCCGCCGCGTCGTCCTTGGAGATGTTCTCCTTCAACGGCTTCGGCGCGCCATCGACCAGATCCTTGGCTTCCTTCAAGCCAAGCGCTGTCACCTCGCGCACGGCCTTGATCGTGTTGATCTTGTTGGCGCCCGCGTCCTTCAAGATGACCGTAAACTCGGTCTTCTCTTCCACCGGTGCGGCCGCCGCACCACCACCGCCTGCTGCCGGGGCAGCTGCCGTGGCGGCCGCCGCGGAGACGCCCAGGCGCTCCTCAAGCTTCTTCACGAGCTCCGCTGCTTCAAGCAGCGTAAGGCTCACAATCGCGTCTTCAATCTGCTGAATGTCCGCCATAATCTTCTCCGTATGTCTTGAAAAGTCAATTTCTTGCCTGGTACCACCCCTAAGCTCACGCCTCGGGTTGCCACGGGCCTCGCCGGGTTTCCGATGCGCTCAGACTGCGCACCCGCCGGGGATCGTGACGAAACTCAGTGCTCCCAGAGGGGACTTATCCCTCTGCCGGGTCCATCGCGGCGGCCTCGCCGCCTTGCGAGCCCGTCGCGTTTTCCGGCTGGGCGGCCCCGGAGGGCTGCTCACTAATCGGATCAGCCTCGGAGGCCGGATTGGCGGCGATCTGTGCTGCCGCGGCCTCCGCCGGAGTGGGCGCCTCTTCGGCATGCGCCGCCGCCAGCGGGGTCTCCGCAGGCGCCTCCGACTCAGGACCTGACGGAGTGGAAAATGCCGGACTGGAAGAGGCCGGAGCGGAGGAGGCTGGGGCCGATGCGCCCGCGGCAGGGAGTTTGCCCTGCTCCACGGCCTGATTCACCACCACGGCCAGATTGCGACCCACCGCGTTGGCTACCGTTACCAGGCGCTGTGCCGGTGCGTTGATCAGGAACAGCAGCTTCGAGAAGAGCTCTTCCTTGCCCGGCAGCTTGGCCAGGTCCCCGATCTCCTGAACCGTAATGACCCGGCCGTCGACGATGCCCAGCTTGAACGTAAACTCGGCGTTGTCCTTCACCCAATCTGAAAGCGCCTTGGCCAGCGCCACCGGGTCTCCCGCGGTGTACGCGACGGCGCTCACGCCCTTGAGTCCCTGGAGCGCCTTTTCGACCTTGGTCCCCTGCGAGCTGCGGGCCGCCAGCTTGTTCTTCACTACGTGGTACGCCCCGCCCGCCTCACGGACCGTCTTACGCAGCGCGAAGTCCTTGGACGCGGTCAGCCCCGTAAACGTGCCGATAATCGCGGATGTGCTCTTTTCCAGATCGGCCGCCAGTGAAGCGACCTTGATGTCTTTTTGTGCCTTGGTCAACGCCATGTAATCCAGCCTTTAGCTGCTAGCGGTTCGCCGCCAGCTCAAACTTTGTTGGCGCAGAGCGCCCTTGTCCTACGAGGAGCGAGGAGGTCGCGCCCAGCAGCTTGTGTTTACTTCGCCGCAACCTCGGCCGTGTCCGCTGCGAGCTCAATGCCAGGTCCCATCGTGGACGACAGCACGATCTTCTTGACGTACTTGCCCTTCGCGGCCGAAGGCTTGGCCTTCATCACAGCGTTCACGACCACCAACGCATTGGCTTCGAGCTTGTCAGGGGTGAACGACAGCTTGCCGACCGGAACATGCACCAAGGCGGTCTTGTCCGCACGAAACTCCACTTTGCCGGCCTTGATCTCGCGTATCGCGCCCGCTACATCGGTCGTTACCGTACCCGTCTTCGGGTTGGGCATCAGGCCACGCGGGCCCAGCACCTTGCCCAGCCGGCCAACCGACCGCATCATGTCCGGTGTGGCGATCAGGGCATCGAAGTCCGTCCAGTTTTCTTTCTGGATGCGCTCGACCAGGTCTTCGCCGCCGACGAACTCCGCGCCCGCCGCCTCGGCCTCTCGCTGCTTATCCCCGGAGGCAATCACCGCGACCACCTTGGACTTGCCACCCAGACCGTGCGGCAGAATCACGGTGCCGCGTACCATTTGGTCCGCGTGCCGCGTGTCCACGCCTAGACGCAGCGTTAGATCCACGGTTTCGTCGAACTTGGCGTACTTGGCTTTTTGGAGCAAAGGAATTGCTTCGCCCAGGGCATACGGACGCGGTTCCACAAGCGCACGCGCCTTGGTCAGATTCTTTGAGATCTTTTGTGCCATTTTCTCCCTATCCCAGTCTCCCACCCCTCTTCCCAATCCCTTACTCAGATTGGAGGACATGCGCTTGGCGTGCATGGGCGTGGTGTGACAGATGTCGCGGAAGCGATCCGGACAACCTTCTTATTCTGCTGCAATCCTTTTGGGCCGTCAAGGGCTGGCTGCGGGGCTGTTCACCTTCCGGTCTTTCGACGGGATGCTCCAGGCACGAAGGCGGGCGCTCGCCGGGGCATCGCCGCATAGGCCATGCAGGCCCGTGCATCGGCGTCCCACCCGCGCACATGCTCGTCTGTTACGAGATCGATCGCCGGGCCGCCCGGCCGCCGAAAATACCCCACCCCCGGCTGGCCGCTGTCCTGACGCACCACCAGCGCGGCCAGCGGAGGCCACCCACGCAGATCGCACAAGGCACTGATCTCAGCCAGCGGCCCTCCCAAGCGCCGCGCCTCCGCTACAATCCCCGCCCGTTGAATCAGCGAGCTATAGCTGATCAGGTACCCCCGCGGATGCAGGCTCGTTTCCCGCGGCGTGCCCTGGCGTCGCGCCTCCCAGAAATGGTCCAGAAGCGCCTGCAGAAACTCCCGGCTGACATCCACAGAGCTCAGTGGCACTCTACGTCAACCCCAGATCCGCGCCAGTTCCAACACAAAGCCGCCGACTGGCCCGTCCCCAAATACCGCGCTCGCACCTTCCACCGTCTCCGGCTCCTGCCCCGTACGGTAAATCTCCACGACCCTCCGCTCGGGGTCAATCAGCCACGCCAGCTCGGTCCCTTGCGCGAGCCACATCTCCATCTTCGCTTGCAGGTCCGGCACACGGTCGTTCACGGACCGCAGCTCCACCACAAACTCCGGAATGACTCGCGAAAAGCGGCGCTGCTCCTCCCGGCTCAAAGCATTCCAGCGCTGCCATGATACCCAGGACGCATCCGGCGAGCGTACCGAGCCGTCCGGCATGCGGAATCCTGCATTCGAATCGAAGACTTTGCCGCGCCCGTCCTGCCGCGCCCATAACCCAAGCTCCAAGGTCAACTCCGCGTTTGCTCCGCTGCCCTCCATCCCCGTTGGCGACATGATTAAAAGATCTCCATTACTCTCCTGTTCAATCCGCAGCGCCTCATTAAGCCACGAGAAGCGCATCAGCTCCTCGTCAGTCATTGGCCGCTCCATCCTCAGGCGCACGGGAAGCTCGACCTCGTGAAGATCCATCTGCATGCGTCAATCATAAAGCCCACCCTGCAATCGGCTCTTGACGATCCATCCTGGCTCGGGTAACGTCATCTCACGGAGGCGAAGATAAAGCGAATATGGCAGCCCTGCCCAGCCCGACCCTTTTCCCGATTCTTCCCTCCCAACCTGTCGGG
>CAXUIF010000230.1:0-4887 GCA_964250995.1 uncultured Acidobacteriaceae bacterium | reverse complement strand
CATGCGATCGCGCAAGGGGCGGCGCAAATTGCCGCGAAGATCCGGCTCGGCGGGCTGGCGGACGCTTATGGCGCGGTCGGCGCAACCAATGTGCAGGGCGAGCAGCAGCAGAAGCTCGATGTTTTCGCCAACGAGGTGATCACGGCAGCGCTGCAGCAGTGTGCGCCTGTGGCCGGCGTCGTGAGCGAGGAAGACGATCTGCCGGTTGTGTTCGCCACCCCGAAGGAAAGGCCGGGGCCGCAGTTCGTGGTGAGCTTCGACCCGCTGGATGGGTCGTCCAACATCGACGTGAACGTCAATGTCGGGACCATCTTCGGCATACGGATCGTGCCCGCAGGAATGGGCGTGGAAGCTGCCGTGTTGCGGCCGGGTGCCGAGCAGGTCGCGGCGGGCTATGTGGTGTACGGGCCCTCGGTGGTGTTTGTGGCGACGGTGGGTTCCGGCGTGCACGCGTTCACCTTGGACGCGGATGGGGCCTTTGTGCAAAGCGCCGTCGACCTTCGTATGCCCGAGCAGGGAGCGTACTACTCTGCGAACGAAGCCAACGCGGGGAGTTGGCCGCCAGCTTATCGGGAGTATGTTGCGGGGCTGATCCGGGGTGACCTGAACAGAAGGCCCTACAGCGCGCGCTACATCGGGAGCCTGGTGGCCGACTTCCATCGAACGCTGCTCAAAGGAGGGGTTTTTCTTTACCCGCCGACGGAAAAGACGCCGATGGGTAAGTTGCGGCTGCACTATGAAGCCAATCCCCTGGCGATGCTGGCCGAGGCGGCTGGCGGCGCGGCCGTAAATGGGGTGGAACGCATCCTGGCCCTGCCCTCGAGCAACGTGCACCAACGGACACCTCTCGTTGTGGGCGGCCGGCATGAGGTGGCCTTCCTACAACGCTTGGTGCGCGAGGCCGGAGCATGACGGAGACTTCCGCAGGCGCGCGTGTAGCGGAACGGCTCTACTTTGACTCGCCTGCCTTGACCTTTGCGGCTCGTGTCACCGACATCCAGCTTGTCGCGCGCGATCGTGGCGAAGACGGCGGACCGGTGCAGCTTTGGCGAGTGGCTCTCGACCGGACCGCGTTTTATCCGGAGGGCGGCGGACAGCCGTGGGACACCGGCACGCTGGTGGCGACGGCGCGAAGTGGGGCTGTGCTGGAGGTCCCTGTCGAGAGGGTGGAAGAAGACGAAGCTGGCGAGGTCTGGCATCTTGTGCGCAAGCCGCTGGTCGAGGGCACGGCCATCGAAGGGCGTGTGGCGCCGGCGCGTCGCCTGGATCATATGCAGCAGCACTCCGGCCAGCACCTCTTGTCGGCGGTGCTCTTCCAGCAGCTCGGGGCGCGAACGGTTTCCTTCCATCTGGGCAAAGATAGCTCGATAATCGATCTCGCGCTTCCGGAGGGAAAGGGCGAGATGGCACGGCGGCACTTGGACGACGCTGAAGCTGAGATCAACCGCCTGCTCGCGGAAGACCTGCCGATACGGCCGCGCTGGTACACACGGGCTGAGGCGGAGCTGATGCTTGCACGTGGCGAATTGCGCAAGCTCCCGGACCGCACCGGACCGATCCGAGTGGTGGAGATGGAGAGTGTGGAGTGGAACGCCTGCGGGGGCACCCATGTGGGCGCCACGGGGGCAATCGGGGGAGTGTTGTTGCGGAGCCTGGAAAAGGCGAAAGGTGGGTGGCGGCTCGAGTTTGTGTGTGGTGGGCGCGCGGCCAGAGTGGCACGCCAGGACTTCGCCTTGCTGCGCGAGGCCGCCTCTCGGCTTAGCGTGGGAGTGAGCGACGTGCCGGCCCGCGTGGTCGGCCTGCAGGAAGAGCACAAGGCGGCTGAGAAGATACGCCGCAGACTCCTCGAGGAACTCGCCGAAGCACGCGCTGCAGAACTTGTAGGGCGCGCCGGTGAGGGATCTGTCGTGGACGCGATCTTTGCGGACAAGCCGGTCGAGTTTGCCAAGCGAGTGGCATCCGCGGTGGCGTTGAGTGGCCGGGGAGCCGTGATCGGCGCGAGCGAACAGGAGAAGGCCGCGGTAGCGCTGGCCTTTCCGGCGAGCGATGGAAGGCATGCAGGAGAGGTATTGCGCGCGTGGGCTGCTCCTTGGGGCGCGCGTGGTGGCGGGGGTCCACAGCTCGCGCAGGCCGTTTGCGAAGCGTCGCAACTTGCGGAGTTCGTCCGTGCGCTCGTGGAGCATATAACCGCAAGGTGAAGACCCAAGTTACATCGGTTCGGGCCAGGCACGGACAGCTGACCGGGTCTTAGGAACTCAAATCGCTTGCAGTTTTCCTGTCGCGGAAAGGAGTTCCTGCGTAGCTGTCACGAACACAGGCCTGAGTCCGGGTGGACTCAGGCTCTGTGACGTTTACGTGACTACCAGGCGTCTGCTACTGTGCCGGTGCTCCCCCAGACGACCGTGCTGCCCCAGATCACGGTGCTCCCCCAGACGACCGTGCTGCCCCAGACGACGGTACTGCCCCACACGACCGTGCTCCCACTCACCGAGCTTGTGGAGGGTTGGAGACCGATCTTGGGCAGGATGCCGGCAACCTGCTGAGGGCTGATGCCCCACACGATCGGCAAACCGTCCGCGTCGGTCCCGGAGAAGACGTTCGATCCATAGGCCGATGTGTTGCCGTTCACCAGGACGACATAGCCACTGCTGTCCAAGCCAACGTTGGGTGAGCTTGCACTGCCCGGCGTCGAGGGCGCAAGCACGTCGCTCGAAACCGCCGCGTTCACGTCAAGGTAGCCCGCGCCGACGGTGAAAAGGTCTGACTGCTCGGCGAAGAGCTGGCCTGTTTTCTCGTCATGAGTCGAGCTCTTTTTCGTGAGCTGCTTCATGGCGCTGCTCATGAGACGGAGCTTCACCTGATCTGGCGTGAGCTTGGGGTCCTGCTGCAGCATCAAGGCTACAGCGCCAGTGACCATCGGCGCTGCGACGCTGGTGCCGCTCAGGGCGATGTACTCGGAGGAGGCGCTGGAGCTGCCGTTTACCTCGTACACCGAGGTTGGGACGACATTCGCAGATTCCAGTTGTGACAGGGTCTGTCCCTTGGCGTACAGAGACACGATCATGTTCCCCGGTGCGACGAGATCCGGTTTCGCAACCCAATCCCCCCAGCTCGGGCCCTTGGAGCTGTAGGAGGTCGGAACAACTGTGGAACGCGAGCTGGAGCCAAGGGTGTTCATGGCGCCGACCGTGATAGCGTACGGGTCGTTGCCCGGGGCCGTGATGGTGAGGTATCCATAGGTCCCCACATTGTTGTCGCGGCCGAAGTTGCCGCCGGCAGCCACGACGACGATGCCCGCCTTCCAGGCCTCTTCCACCGCGCGGCAGAGCGGGTCCAACTGATAGCTTTCATACACGCCGCGTCCCAGGGACAGATTGATAACGCGGATGTTGTAGGTCTCCTTGAGCGCAATAGCTCGCTCGATGGCGGCGATGACCTCGGCGTCAGTCCCCGCGCCGTTCTGGTCCAGAACGCGCAGATTGATCAGGTTAACATTACTCGCTACTCCCTTGAAGGTGTACGAGTACCGTGACCCGGTAGAGCCGGCGCCGTTGCCCGCAATGATGCCGGCGACGTGGGTGCCGTGGCCGTAGGCGTCGCTCGCGGTGCCGGAGCCGGTGAAATCCTGGCTGTAGACAATTCTGTTGCTGGCGAGATCCGCAACAGGAGAGATCCCGCTGTCGATGATGGCAACGCCAACGCCGGAACCGTTCAGGACGGTCCCGAGATTGAGGGAGAGGAGCCCACCGACCGAGATGGTTGGGTTCTTGGGAAGGTCGATCGTTTCCAAGTGGTGATCGAGGGCAGGACCCTTAGGAGCCCCCGCGGTCGAGGTGTTGAACACGCGGCGGTTTGGGGACACATAGGCGACGTCCGGATCGTTCGACAGTTCTGCGAGCACAGAAGCCGGTACATGGTAGGAGGCTCCCTGAAGCAGCTTCAGTTCATGCTTTAGCTTCCCGCCATAGTGAAGAACTTTTTGATGCGAATCAGCCGTGGGAGCTTGTTTGAACTGAACAATGACGTCCACTTCTTCGGAGTCCTCCTTGTTCAGGAGTTCTTTGGAGAGTTTGGCTTGCCCGAGGGCAGCGATCGTGGATAAGAGCAGGGCAGACGGGATAAGAACAGCTTTACCCCAGGTTGCACTGCGGCGAACAGTTTCTAACTTCATCACTTACCTTCCTGTAGGTCTCCTCGGGAGCAGCGGTGCAGCACGCGCCGGAGGACGTGGATTACTTCAATTAAGCCCAAGCACAACAAAGGTTCAGATCGGAGGGAAACAAGTAAGTGTCAAGTTACGTAGCCAGGTAAAGCTCTGCAAAACCACGGAGACTGATTGCTGCGGAGCCCTCGATCAACCTGAGCGTACGCTGTTGTACCGGGGGCGGTATAACCCAAAAGCGTAACGTAACCTTGCTGAAGGTGGAGGTCACATGACCCATGCCGAATTCCGCCGATTACCCATGATTGGAGGAGATTACCCTGGTGTTGAGCAGCGGTAACGTGAAGGATTGCTGGAGTCAATTGGCGGCTCAGCGAAGCCGGCCTTGATGCTTCCCGGTGAGTCTGCCCGATTGCTGAGGGATGTGCGATCCGGCGAAAAGACGCTAGCAGGTAGGTCACGGTCCTGGCTATGATGCTGGGTGCAGCTCTAACTCGAAAGACTTTGTGCGAGGGCTGGAAAGTTAGCCAGGAGTCGCAAGGTCAACGTGGGCGAGTCGCAGATTCAGAGCGTACAGGGACGTAAGGCGAAATAGAGCGGGACCATGCAGGACCGGCCCGCAGCCAAACTAGCGCGCTCTATGTGGAGGGATACTTAGCTAACAGATAGAACGTCTTCGGAGGTGGGCACGCCAACCTCGGAGCGTTCACGAGTCTCATGGTGCT
>CAXUIF010000229.1:0-4915 GCA_964250995.1 uncultured Acidobacteriaceae bacterium | reverse complement strand
GTCGCGAATGGGCTGTGGTCCGTACAATCGCCACCGCCGGCCTTCTCGCCGCGGTATTGATCGCTCCCTTCTTGCAGCGCGTGCTGTTCGCTGCCAACAAAGACTCGCGCGGGACCGACGCACCGCGGCATGTGGTGCAGCTTGGCATGCGCTACCGGAACCAGTCACGAGGGCTGCTGTGGCTAACCTTTCATCACGTTGATCCGCGCCTCACGCGCCATGCGCTGCCCGGTAATCCCGGCTCCAATCGGCTGAAGTGGCTGCTCCGCGTTCTCCGGCCGCCCTACATCGCCCTTCTGCTCGTGTTCGATCTTGGCTTTTTTCTTCTTGTCCTGGGCTATCAGGCCCGCAAGGATCTCTTCCGCAAAGAGCCGATGGACCGTCCCTCGCGCGTCCTCTGGATGCTCTTCTTCGGCATGGCTCTGCCGGGGTTCTTCCTCACCTCAGGTGGGCTCCAGAACAACAACGACCTCGGCCGTCACGCTGGCTTCTGCCTGCGGCTGTTCCTTCTGCTCTGGTCGGCTCCCTTGATCGCCGCGTTTTTGGACCGTCGTAGGGCCTCCAAGACGGCCTTTAAACCCCTTCCACTCTCCTTTTGGGCGCGTTGCAGCGTGGCGTTCGCAGGGATCGGCTTAGCGGGTCAAATCGCCCAGATCCTTCTCGTACGCACGCGCTTCGCGCTTACCGATGCCGGTCACCTGCCTCGCGTTGTGGTCGAAGAGCGTGTGCCCCGGCTCGCTTTCCGGTTTGGACAGATACAAAGCGCCATGGAGGCGGCCATGCACACCACGCCTCCGGACGGCATCGTCCAGGGTAATCCGCATTCCCGGCTGCGCAACGTGCTGCTTCTCTACACCAGCCGTCAGATGGCCGCCTCCGACGACGGCTGCAACACGCCCTTTGGCGGGGATCCCCGGCAATGCTTGCCCATGGCGCGTTCGCTGATCCAGCTGTTTGGGGGCACGGGCGCCCACTACCATGGAGCACCCAACGCCTTGAACGAAACCCTTCCCCTGGAGCCCAGCGCCGTTACGCCCGAAAACTTTGCCCGGCTGTGCGCAACCTACAAGCTAAGCGCCGTGGTGGCCACTTACGTCGATCCCGTCTGGTGGGATCGTGCCAGCTGGGTCTGGCAGTTGCGCCCGAGCTACCGCAACAGCACCGCCCGCGTGTTTGCCTGCCCGGCGCCGTTGCGCGCTGCGCAGAAGAGCGTTTCTGAAAACCCGGGAAGCTCGTACACTGATTTCTGATCCGTTCTGCCGCGCGGTCCCCCGCGCCCGGCAGCCCCTCCGAGGAGAACCGAACGCGCATGCCTATCCAACCCACGCAGCACATCTGGCACAACGGCCAACTCATTCCCTGGGACAAAGCCCAGATCCACGTCATGAGCCACGTGATTCACTACGGCTCGTCCGTCTTTGAGGGCCTTCGGTGCTACCGGCAGGAGAACGCCGCCGCCATCTTCCGTCTGCCCGAACACATGCGCCGCATGGTGGACTCCGCCAAGATCTACCGCATGCCGTTGCCCTTCTCGGTCGACGAGCTCGGTGCCGCCGTGGTGGAGCTCATCGAGGCCAACGGCGTGGCGCCCTGCTACATCCGCCCTTTTGCCTTTCGCGGCTACGGCGAGATCGGCGTCAACCCACTGAAGGCCCCCGTCGAGGTCTATATGGCGAACTTTCCCTGGGGCAACTTCATTCAAAGCGATGCCGGTGCCGACGTCTGCGTCTCCAGCTGGAATCGCCTTGCGCCCAACACCATGCCTTCGCTCGCGAAGGCCGGGGCGAACTATATGAACTCGCAGCTGATCCGCATGGAAGCCGACATCAACGGCTACGTCGAGGGCATCGCGCTCGACCGCAACGGCTATCTCTCCGAGGGCTCCGGCGAAAATCTCTTCCTCGTACGCAATGGTGTGCTCTACACCTCGCCGCTGGCCAACTCCGTGCTGAACGGCATCACCCGCGACTCCATCCTGGTGCTTGCCCGCGAGCACGGGATCCCCGTCGTGGAGCAGGCACTGCCCCGCGAAATGCTCTACATCTGCGACGAGGCCTTCTTTACGGGCACCGCCGCGGAGGTCACTCACCTGCGCTCCGTGGACCGGATCATGATCGGCGACGGCAGCATGGGCCCGGTCACCCGCACGCTCCATCAGGCCTACTTCGACATCCTGCACGGCATCGCGCCGGATCGCTACAACTGGCTCACGCCCGTCAAGGTCGGTTCGCGCGAGGCCGTCGGCGAGCCGGTGAATGCCTGAAGCTGAACCGCGGCTCCCAGCAGAGGCGGGTCCTCCTGCCTCTGCTCCGCCGGAACCCTCCGCGGATCACTCCGCCCCGCAGACACGCTCCGAAGCAGCCCCGCCGCCTCTGCCCGAGCGCCCAACGCACAGCGCCTATCTCCCCCAACTGGATGGCCTTCGCGCCCTCGCCGTCCTGATGGTTTTCGTGCACCATGCCTACGGCGTGCCCCTGCTGTGGTCCGGCGTCGATCTCTTCTTCATTCTTTCCGGCTATCTGATTACCAACATTCTGCTGCGCGACCGTGACCGTATGCGCTTCGGCCCGCTGCTCCGCCACTTTTACCTGCGGCGCGCGCAACGCATTCTGCCCGCCTACGCGCTTTGCTTGGCGCTCATCGCCGCCTTCACCGTGCAGGACTGGTCGCATATCTGGCCCTATTACGCATTCTTTCTGCAGAACGTGCCGTACGCCTTCCGCCAAATTGCCTTCGGCCCGCTGATCCCCTTGTGGTCGCTGGCGGTAGAGCAACACTTCTATCTGTTTTGGCCATTTCTGGTGTACTTCCTGCCGCGCCGCTGGCTCGCGCCCGGCATGCTCGCACTGCTTCTCGGGCTGCCCGTTCTACGCGCCCTCTGCACGCCCCTGTTCGCGTTTCCGGAGCCCATTTACGTCCTCACGCCCTTCCGGATCGACACGATGGCCGCTGGCGCCCTTGCTGCACTCTGGCTCCCCCGCTGCCACCCGCAGCGGGTTCTACGCTGGGCACAGAGCTGCATCCCCCTGGGCCTGCTCGCCTACGCTCTGCTCGGCATGCACCCCTGGTTCCGTCGGTACGCCAACACGCCGATGTTTAACGGGCTGGCCTACTCGCTGAACATTGTCGTCCTGGGCGGGCTGTTCGTCTGGTCCGTGCTGACACGATCGAACAGCCTGCCACTCCGCCTGCTCGCAAGCGCCCCCATGCGCGCCCTGGGTCGCATCAGTTACGCCTTCTACCTGTTCCACCTGCTAGTGCTCACTCGCTTCGGTCCTTATTTCGCACCCCGCCTCAACCCCATCGCCAGCTTCGTCACAACGCTCATGCTGGCCACCCTGAGTTGGTATTTCCTCGAAAAGCCCATCCTTTCTCTCGGCGGCGGCCGCAGCAGCGCTTCCCTTACGCCGCAACGCATCAGCTCCTGAGCCCTTCGCCTCGCGCCTTATCGCCCTTCGGCTGGCTTATGCACGTCGATCAACTGCGGTTCCTTCACCGACGAAAGCTTCACAGCCTGCTCGTTGGTCGGTCGGCGCTTGCGCGTATACGGTGCCAGCGTCTGCGGCTGCCCGGTCCGCAGCGCCTGCTCCACCGCGGCGATCACCCGGATGTCCAGCATGCCCTCTTCGCCGTCCGCCTCGGGACGCTTGTCTTCCACAATGCACTCCGAAAAGTACTTCAGCTCCCCGCCAAAGTGGTCCGTCTTGGGAAAGTTCTCTTCGCTCTTGCTCTTGTTAATTGTCGTCACATGCTTCATGGCCGCATTCATGCCATACGCCGGGCTCGAATACAGATCTCCCAGCGTCCCCACGACGCGGTAGTCGTCAAGGTCAGCCCCGGAATAGCTCATCAGCATCGTCGCCAGACGCGCTCCAGGGAACTTCAGGTTCACCGTCACCTGATCGTCGAAGTCACGGAAGCGCTCCGGGTCCGTTCGCACGCCCATCGCGCTCACCTCCAGCGGCTCCGCGCCAAACAGATTGCGCACCGTGTTGATGGGGTAGGGCCCCATGTCTGGCACCGGTCCCGCCCAGTACCCATGCTTCGCCCGATGGTTCTGGTAGTTCACCGGCTGCGAAAACGATGAGTTGAAATACCGCAGGTGTCCCAGCTTGCCCGACCGCGCTACCTCGAATGCCCGCAGCGTCGCCGGGTCATGATGCAGCCGGTAGGCCACCATCAGCTTGGCCCCGCTGCCCTCGGCGGCGGCGATGATCTCCTCGCATTGCGCGACGGAGATCGCCATCGGCTTCTCCAGCAACAGGTGAAGCCCGGCCTTCAACGTCCGCACGGCAAGGTCCACGTGGTCGAAGTTCGGCGTCGCCAGGTATACCGCGTCGATCGTCCCCGAAGCGAGCAGCTGATCGTACTCGTCGTAGCTGTACAGCGCGGACACGCCGTACTTCTCGCCCACCCGCGCGGCCTTGTCCTCGTGGCCGCTCACAAAGGCAACCACCTCACTGTTGCCCGTGTGCTCCACCCCGGGCAGAAAAGCGGTCTGCGAGATCCAGCCGATACCCACCACACCGTAGCGGACCTTGCGTCCGTTGACCACCACCGCCTGCGCCATAAGATCCATGCTCCTGCCGGGGCAAAGCCCCAGCAAGCATGGATGCGCGTCTTGCCCACTCCGGTGTCTCCCCGCCCTCCATGGCGCGAAACGGCCTTACTGCGATGCCCCCACCGCGGCCGGCTTGGCAAGCCCGGCGCTCGTGGACGGCGTCATCGACGTATCCGGCGACACAACGCCCGCCAACTTGCTCCATCCCGGCAGCTCCTGCGATCCCACAATCAGCCGCACCCCGTCCCGCAGCGTGACATACGTCCAGAACCAGCTGCGAAAGACACTCAGCCGGTTCCGCAGCCCGATCAAGAAGAAGATGTGCACCACCAGCCACGCCATCCACGCGATAAA
>CAXUIF010000228.1:0-4927 GCA_964250995.1 uncultured Acidobacteriaceae bacterium | reverse complement strand
GCTTCCAGCTTTTCAACGATGTACTGCTCCAGAGCGAGTCCGCGCGCGTGGGCCTCGGCGGCGATTCGGGCTTCGAGCTCGGGTTGTAAGTCGATGTGGATCATGGCTCTTGGTTTAGTATCCACCATCCCAAGCTGCCGTTTAGGCTAAGCAGGCGCTAATGATTCTGGAAGTTTGTTTCGACCAGTACAAAAGACACGGCGGCTCCGATCACGATTGCTAGCGTTCTTTCCATGAGCGTCCCGGGTGTTGCGAGGGTGTGCGGGAACGTTCACAGGCTGATGTTTGAATCCCGCCAGGGCCCAGAACAGCGCATATCCGAGATCGAGAATGGCAAGCGGTGCTCCCACGGCGATTGCAGCGGCCTTCGCAATCTTTGCCCACGGGTGGAAAACCGCAAGCGGCTTGCCAGCTTTGGCGTAGAGTCTTTTGTCCAGTTCCTTGTCTCTGATGTCCTTGTACTCTGGATAGAGCGACCTGAGCTTGGAAAACTCATACCAGCAAACGCCGTCGGCGTCTCGGGTATAGTCAGTTCCGAGAATTCCCCTCGTCTTCTCGCAATCGGCAGGTACGAGGCTAATGCCGCCATACTTCGCAAGCTCAGCGTTCCAATCCGTGTCTGCCTTCCTAAACTCAGTGTGAATATCGGAATAGGAGAACGCAGCGACACCAATAACAAACAGCACACTCAGTATCACCCATAGCCGAAATGTGCCTCTTCGGATGTTCATCCCGCTATGGTACCTGCTGGAGTTATATCCACTCGATCGAGGACACAAATCCGTCGCGCAGTTCAACTGGGTTCCTTGGTGCATCAATTGAAGAGATCAGGCCAAATCACTCATCGAGTCTGCCTGCATTGGACCAAAGCGGGATAGGTAACGGAAACGAGCTTTGCGGAATACACGGCCGCAAATTATCGCCGTCTTCCGAGTGACAGGAGCACGGCGATTCAACGGATAACGGTCCGGACCTAGTCGCCGGCGGCTTCGGCGAAGTGATCGGCTATCTCGCGTTCCTGGTGGCGTTGATTCTGTTGCAGGATGGGCGAGTGTTGGGTGAGGGAGCCGGAGGTGAAGAGGGTGTCGCGGCTGGGGAGGATGAGGTCCTTGCGCGTGTCGCCGATCTGCACGAGGCCGGAGGCGGCTGGGGTGAGGTGCTGGTCGTTGCCCGAAAGGAGTTGGAGGCGGCGGAGGTTGGTGTAGCCGGGGACGAGTCGCTGGATTTCGTCGAGGATGGCGAAGGGGTCGAAGGGCGAGGTCTTCGGTTCGAGGTTGTTGGCGGTGAGCCAGACGGCGTGGCGGTCGGCCTCGCCGGACTGGGCGCCGCGGGACTGGCCGAGGTCGGCACGGACCCCGGTGGTGGACCCGCGGCCGAAGGGGACGAGGGCTTTGACGGGGTGGCCCATCTTGTCGGCGAGGCGCACGATGAGCTCGAAGTCGGTGCGGGTGCCGGGCTTGTCGGCAGCTTTCTGGACGAGCTGAAGGTCGCCGTAGGAGTTGGTGACAGAGCCGGATTTCTCGTAGAGGCTGGCGGCGGGCAGGACGACATCGGCGAGCTGGGCGGTCTCGGTGAGGAAGAGATCCTGAACGATGGTGAAGGTGTTGGCGAGGGCTTCCGGGTCGATGCTGAAGCGGGCTATGGGGTTGGCGCCGACGATGTACAGGGCGG
Source organism: uncultured Acidobacteriaceae bacterium (assembly GCA_964250995.1). Lineage (GTDB taxonomy): Bacteria > Acidobacteriota > Terriglobia > Terriglobales > Acidobacteriaceae > Granulicella. The sequence goes on along the minus strand of CAXUIF010000228.1, from coordinate 3,256 downwards.
CGAGTTGGCCGGACTGCGCGGCGTCGAACATGGCGAGGAGGTCGAGGCCGGGCTCGCTGGGGGTGTTGAACTCAGCGGCTACCGTGGAGCCCGTCAGCGGCTGGTAGCCGGGGAGCATGTCGGGGAGGAGGCCCATGTCGCTCGCGCCGCGGGAGTTGACGTAGTCGGCGTTGCAAGCGAATTTGGCGTTGGGCAGGGCGGCGATCAAGCGGGTGAGTTCGCCGTCGCGGATGTCGTTGCCAACCAGGACGACGAGGGTGGGCTCACTCAGGACGGCTTCGCGGAAGGTGGAGAGCTGGTCGGCCTGGGCGAGGACGGAGGCAGCGGCTGCCTCGGCGTCGTTGCCGGCGAGGTAGCTGACGAAGCTGCCGTAGCCAAAAGGCGCTACCTGGACGAAGGCCTTGGCCTGGCGGCGGAGCTTGATCTCGTCGGTGTTGGCGACGTATACGCGCGCACGAGTCAGCCGGACGTTGGTGCGGAGGTTCCAGGCGGTAAGGGGAGCTTGCTCGGTGGGATCGCCTCCGAGCAGGAGCAGGGCGGGGGCGTTGGCGACGTCGCGCTGGGAGGCGTAGCGGCCGGTCGTGCCTTGAAGCGAGGTGGCCAGGGTCACGAAGTCGGCGGTGCGATGGTGGTCGATGTTGTTGGTACCGAGGACCGTGCGGGCGAACTTCTGGAGGAGGTAGCTTTCTTCGTTGGTGGTGCGGTTGGAGCCGATGACGCCGAGGCTGTCCGGACCGCGGGTATCGCGGAGCTCACGGAGGCGAGTGCCGGCGAAGGCGAGGGCTTCTTCCCAGCTCACAGGGGTCAGGGGTGAGCCTTTGCCGTGCTTGCGGATAAGGGGTTGGGTGAGGCGGTCGGGCTCGTTGGTGAAGTCGAAGGCGTAGCGGCCCTTGTTGCAGAGGAAATCGCCGTTGAGGCCGGATTTATCGCGGTTATCACCGCGCAGGATGGTGGAGCCTTCCGCGGTCGCGCGGACACCGAGGGTGGTCTTGCAGCCGTCGCCGCAGTGGGTGCAGATCGTGGAGGTGTGGTTCATCTCCCAGGGCCGCGTTTTGTAGCGATAGGGGCCGGGGAGCAGCGCGCCGACGGGGCAGGCGTCGATGCACATGCCGCACTGTTCGCAGTCGATGCGCGCAAGGTGGTCGGGGGAGAGTTCGGCCGGGACGTTGGGCGCGATAACGGAGGCGGAGCCGCGGTTCTGGATCCCCAGCGCGAAGACGTCCATGCCTTCGCCGCACATGCGCACGCAGCGGTAGCAAAGGATGCAGCGCGGGCGGTCGAAGAAGACGACGGGCGACCACTGCTGCTCTTCGCGGTGGTTCTTAGCCTCGGCGTAGAGGCTTTCGCCGGCGCCGTACTTAAAGGTCATGTCCTGCAGCTCGCACTGGCCGCCGGCGTCGCAGACGGGGCAGTCGAGGGGATGGTTGCCGAGCAGGAGCTGGAGCGTGGACTTGCGCGCCTGCGCGATCTCGGGCGTCTCGGTCTGGACGACCATGCCTTCGGCGACCGGCGTAGTGCAAGCAGTCTGCAGCTTGGGCATCTTTTCGATGCGCACAACACACATGCGGCAAGCAGCCTGGAGCGAAAGGCCGGGGTAATAGCAAAACGCGGGGATCTCGACGCCAGCGGCCTTGCAGGCTTCGATAAGGAGGGTACCCGCCGGGGCGGTGAGCTTTTTGCCGTCTACGGTGAAGGAAACGTCGGGCATGGGTGGTCCTTTAGGCAGCTTGCAAGGTGCGGCGTTTGGTGGAGGAGGTCTTTTTTACGACAGCAACTTTCGTCTTTGCAGCGCGCGCACGCGGGATCTTCACGGTGAGGTGTTCGACGACGTAGGTCACTTTGGGGTCGGTTTCGCCTTCGATGGGTAACGTGATCGTTTTGCTGGTCGGCTCGGGCAGGGAGTAACCGAGCTCGGCGGCAGTGTCCATGTAGAGCTGCAGCGCTTCGAGCAAGTTGGCGCGTATTTCTTCAAGCGTGTCGCCGAGAGAGATACATCCCGGCACGTCGGGCGCGAAACCGCCGTAGTTCTTCTTCCCCTTTTCGTACACGACAAGGAATGTCTTTTTCATAGCAGACCTGCGTCCTTCAGGATTCGCCGCTCTGTGCCATATGGTAAATCGCCTTTGTGCACCGGAACGACGACCAGACCAGGTCGTGTGGCGTGCACGAAAACGCGGTGGCTGCCTTTGTGCCGAATCGGGCGCCAACCCTCCGCTTCGATCCGCTTGATGATCTCCTTCGCTGTCAGGGCCATCAGGGTTTACTTGCGGAAGCCCTGGGGCACGCCGGGCTGGATGGAGCAGAGAGCGTCGGGCGGGGCGATGCCGTTCGTGCTTTGGACGACGGCGGCTTGAGGTCCGGTGCCGAGCGCGGCCTGGCCGCGGGTGAGCACGGGCGTTTGCGCGTGGGTGAGCTTGCTGATGTCGGGACCCGGGGCGATCCCGAGCGGCTTGGCGAGTAGGGCGTCGATGTCGGCGCGGCTTTGGGCGGTGTAGACCGGAAAGGCGTTATGGAAGCTGCCGCTGTCGGCGAGGTTGCGCTTCAGATCGTCGGCGGTGTAGCCGTTCTTGGTGAGGTCGGGCCAGCAGGCCTGGGTCGCGGTGACCCAACTTGGGTCGACCAGGCGGCCGGAGCGGGTGACCGTGCCTGCGCCGGTGTGCTTGGAGCTGCAAGCCGCGGGCAGCAGGAGGCAGCCGAGGCTGGCCGTTCGCAACAGTGCGGTCGCGGGTTTGCTTTGTAGCGCTGCGGAGAAGCTCATGAGCGTAGGCCTGTGCGAAATGTGGGCTCGATGGAGGGTGGTCGCCTGCTGGGTGGGATGGTCACGCAGGGCAGGGCGGCTTACCGAACGCGGGAGCCGAGCGCGATGTCGTCTGGGAAGGAGGCGAGGATGGGCTTGCCGTCGGGGCCTTCCGAGGCGGCGAGGAGCATACCGTGGGAGTCGAGGCCGCGCATCTTGCGGGGAGCCAGATTGGCGACGACGACAATGCGGCGGCCGATAAGTTCTTCGGGCGTGTACCACTGGGCGATGCCGGAGAGGATCTGGCGCTTTGGCGGCTCGAAGGTGGGGCCGAGGTCGACCTCAAGGCGGAGCAGCTTGTCGGCCTTGGGGATGCGCTCGGCGACGAGGATCTGGGCGACGCGGAGCTCGACCTTCATGAAGTCGTCGATGGTGATGTGGGAGGCTTCGTCGGGCGCTGAGTTGCTATTGAACGGGGCGCTGGCGTGAGCTTCGGTGTGCGGGCCCGGCGTGGTGGGG
>CAXUIF010000227.1:0-4940 GCA_964250995.1 uncultured Acidobacteriaceae bacterium | reverse complement strand
ACCCTGCAGGGCGCTCGGGTTTCGCGCACCTGTTCGAGCACATGATGTTTGAGGGCTCCGAGCACGTGGGCGAGAAGGCGCACATCAAGTATGTGCAGGGCGCGGGTGCGACCGATGTGAATGGGACCACGGATTTCGACCGGACGAATTATTTTGAGACGATGCCGTCGAACCAGCTGGACCTGGCGCTTTGGCTGGAGTCGGACCGGATGGGCTTTCTGATGGAAGGCCTGAACCGCACGCTGCTGGCCAACCAGCGCGACGTGGTGCGCAATGAGCGCCGACAAGGGGAAGGGCAGCCGTACGAGCTGGCCAACGAGGAGGAGTACCACCTGCTGTTCCCGAAGGAGCACCCGTATTACGGGAGCGTGATTGGGAGCCATCAGGACATCGAGTCGGCGCGCGTGGCGGATGTGCGCGACTTTCACCAGCAGTTTTACACGCCAAACAACGCATCCATCGCGATCGCGGGGGACTTCGACCCGAAGGCGTTGCGGGGGCTGTTGGAGAAGTACTTTGGGCCGATTCCGAAGGGGCCGGCGGTGCCTCCGGTGAACGTGGTTACCCCGCCCATCACGCAGCAGAAGCGCGCGACGGTGACGGACACGGTGCAGCTGTCCCAGGTGCGAATCGCGTGGTTGACCCCGCCGGCGTTCACTCCCGGCGCGTATGAGACGGCGGCGGCGATCTTTGCGCTGGGCGGGGCGAAGGCGAGCCGCCTGGATCAGGCGCTGGTTTACAAGACGCAGGTGGCGCAGAGCGTCCATTGCGGCAGCGATGCCTTGAAGCTGACGGGCGTGACCGAATGCGTGGTGACGGCCAAGCCGGGGATCAAGCTGGAGGACCTGGAGGCGACGGTCTGGAAGGAGATTGGACGGTTGCAGACCGACGGGCCGACGGCGGAAGAGGTGGAAGCGGCCCGGGCCGGCGCGATGACGCGCAAGATCTCCGGTCTGCAGCGGCTGGGAGGATTTGGCGGCGTGGCGGACACGCTGGACCAGTACAACCAGTACACGGGGGATCCTGGGTTTTTGCCGAAGGATGTGGCGATGATCCAGGGGGTGTCCGTGGCGAGCGCCAAGGCGGCTGCGGCAAAGTACTTGACCAAGGCGGCGGCCGTGGTGGTCTATACGGTGCCAGGCAAGAAGGTGGTGGACGACGTGCCGCGCAGCCCGGAGAACACCGACGCCGAGGTAAAGCTGACCAATCCCTATACGCCGGCGTTTGAGACGGCGCAGGACTGGCGCAAGGGTGCGCCGAAGCCGGGGCCCGCGCCGCAGGTGCATTTGCCGGTGCCGCAGACGTTCACTCTGGCCAATGGGCTGAAGGTGTATGTGGTGGAGAACCATGCCCTGCCCGTGCTCTCGGCGCAGGTGGTGGTGCGCGCCGGGAGCGACAGCAATCCCGAAGGCAAGGGCGGCCTGGCGACGCTGACGACGGAGCTGATGAGCGACGGCACGCAGTCGCGCAGCCTGGAGAAGCTGGCCGAGGATCAGGAGGTGATCGGCACGTCGATCACGCCGGGGGCGCAGATGGACGGCAGCTCCACCAGCATGACCGTGCTGACGAACTATGCCGCGCCGGGGATGGAGCTGCTGAGCGATGTGATGGAGCACCCGGCGTTTCGCGCCGAGGATCTGGACCGCCGGCGCAAGCAGCGGCTGGTGCGCATCCAGCAGGAGACCGACAACGTGCAACAGATGGCGTTCCGGGTCGGGCCGAAGCTCGTGTTCGGCGAGACGCCCTATGGCGCGGCGGCTACGGGTACGACGGAGAGCGTAACGGCGCTGACGCCGGAGGACGTGGCCGGGTTTTACAAGCGGCACTATGGGCCGCAGGATGCCGCGCTGGTGTTTGCGGGCGACGTAAGCCAGGCGGAGGCGCGGCAGTTGGCGGAAAAGTACTTCGGCGCGTGGAGCGGCACAGCGAGCGCCGCCGTAAATCTGCCGCCCGCGCCGGCATCGCAGCCCACGCATGTGGTCATTGTGGATAAGCCGGGTGCGCCGCAGACGGCGCTGTTTGCCTTTGGCGTGGGCGTACCCGCGAACTCGCCGGAGCTGCCGACGATCCGGGTGGCGAACTACGTGCTGGGAGGCTCCTTTGCCTCGCGCATCAACATGAACCTGCGGGAGGTGCATGGCTACACGTATGGAGCGCAGTCGGTGTATCAGAACTTCCGGGCAGGCGGCCAGTTCCTGGCCGGTGGCCTGGTGCGAACCGACGTCACCGCGCCGGCGGCGAAGGAGCTGATGACGGAGGTACGCAACTTCCCGTCGCATCCGCCGACAGAGGAAGAGCTGAATGCTGCGAAAACAGCGCTGACGCAATCCTTGCCTGGGCAGTTTGAGACCGTGGGCGCGACCGCCGCCGCAGTGGGGTCACTGTTTCTTTACGAGCGGCCGCTGGACTACTACGCTGCGCTACCCGCGAAGTTTGCGGCGGTGAGCTCGGCTGGGGTGGCCAAGGTTGCGCAGGAGGATCTGCATCCGGATCAACTTGTGATTGTGGCTGCGGGAGACCGGACAAAGATTGAGCCGGGCCTGAAAGCGGCGGGGTTGGGTGCTGTGGAGGTGCGCGACATCAATGGGACGCTTGTGACGGCGCCGGCCACAGGCGACACGGGCAACGTGGGGGCAGCGCCGGGCCGGTGATCGAGGCGCAAACAGGCGCGAGGGGCGGCCAGCCTGGGCCGCTCCTCGTGCGTCCAGATTTGTGTAGCGTACATCCAAGGTAGGGATGTAGTCTCACGTTTGAGGAGGGCCGAGGTATGGCAACGCAATCTGTTTCGCTTCCTGACCGGCTGGTCCTGACGGAAGATCAGTTTGAAAATCTTCGCCAGCAGGCCAGCGAGCAGAACATCGACCTGTCCGAGGCGCTGGCGCGGGCCATCCTTGTCAGCGGCGTCGTTGTCCAGCGCACCAAGGATCCCGCCACCAAGGTGCTGTTCAAGACGGGAAATCAGTACCGGGAACTCACGACGAATTGGCGTTGAGGGACCTCATGGCTCCGAATCGGGATCCCGTCGGGGATCAGGAGCTGCACGGCGTGAGCGTTCCGCTGGAGGTGGTTCCGTCAGCGCCGCACACCATCAGCCCTCGCGACGACGCCGCGCCCACGGCCAGCGACAAGGTGTATTCTCCCGAGCGGCAGCGCGACGCGGTCCGTCTGGTTGTTACGTGCGGACTTCTGTTCATTCTGGGCTACCTGGTTGTGTTTGCGACGATCGAAAGCGCGTCCTACCCTGCGCACTGGGGGCAGGCCAAGGAAATGTTGCAGATCCTGCTACCGGCGCTGACCGGTCTGATCGGAACCGTGATCGGCTTCTATTTTGGGACGACAGCGGCGAACCGGGGCAATCCGCCGGGGGCATAAGCTTTCCAAGCGCAGTTCTTGCCAGGCATAGAGTCTTCGCCGGAGCGAGAAAGGGACAGCCCGCAAAATGTAGATTCCCCTCCGGCAATGACAGACTTTTGCATACGTTCCGCGCTCTAAAAGATCCTCACCCTCTTGTCTGGCGGCAGGTACAGCGTCTGGCCGGGTTGCACATCGAAGCTGGTGTACCAGGCGTCCAGGTTGCGCACGGTTTGGGCGCGGATGGGGCCGGGGGCGTGCGGGTCGGTAAGGATCTGGCGGCGCTGGGCGGCCTCACGGGCCTTGCCCTGCCAGTTTTGGCCGAAGGCGATGAAGAACTGTTGGTCGCCTGTGAACTTGGCGATCGGGGGCGCGGGTTGGCCATGGAGGGCGACATGGTAGGCGTCCAGCGCGGCACTGAGCCCGGCGACGTCGGCGATGTCTTCCCCCAGCGTTTGACGGCCGTTCACGTGCAAGCCGGGGAGGACTTCGTAGCTGTCGAACTGCGCGGCGAGCGCGGCGGTGGAGGCCTCGAAGTGGGCTCTGTCCTGGGCAGACCACCAATCGCGGACGCGACCTTCCGCGTCGAAGTCCGATCCCTCCGAGTCGAAGGTATGCGAGATTTCATGGCCGATGACGGTGCCGATGGCGCCGTAGTTGGCCGCAGCAGGGGCCGCGGGGTCGAAGAACGGCGGCTGCAGGATGGCGGCGGGGAAGTTCAGCGCGTTGTTGAGCGGCATCTCGACGGCGTTAACGGTTTGCGGCGTCATCGACCACTCACCGGGGTCGGTGGACTCGCCGAGGCGGCTGAGGTTGAAGCGGTACTCGAAGAGCCGGCTGCGCTCGATGTTGCCGGCGAGGTCGTCGGGACGGATCTCCAGGCCGTCGTAGGTGCGAAAGTGGTCGGGGTAACCCACACTGACCCGCAGGGTCTTCAGTTTGCGGAGGGCCTCGGCTTTGGTGGAGGGCGTCATCCAGGTGATGGCTTCCAGGCGCCGATGGTAGACGGCCAGAAGGTTGGCGACGAGTGCTTCCGCTTGCTGCTTCGAGCTGGCCGGGAAGTAGCGTTCGACATAGAGCTTGCCCAGGGTGTCGCCCAGGGTTGTGTTGACGAGATCGCGCGCGCGGCGCTCGCGTGGACGCTGCTGCGGGGCACCGCTGAGGGTGGTGCCGAAGAAGTGAAAGGCCTCGTCCGCGAAGGCGTGTGGCAGATACGGGGCCAGGGCCTCGATGGCGTGCAGGCGCAGCAGGTCGCGCCAGGTGTCGAGGGGGGTGGCGGCGACCAGCGCAGCCTCCGCCGTGACCGCCGTGGGCTGCCACACATAGAAGCTTTTCTGCGCCCCGAGTTGCGCCGCCGCGAAGAACGTAGGCCAGTCCAGCCCCGGGGCTTTGGTGCTGAAGTCCGCGGTGGTCCAGAGATTGTCGGCTTTCCGAATGTTCTCGCTGTCGGCCAGCGACAGGTGAGCTTTGGCGATCGCAGTTTCAAGCGCGACGACCTGCGCCGCTCGTTGGTCGGGGTGGTCGAACCCTCCGAGGCGGAACATGGTGCCGGCGTGTGTGACGAACTGCTGCCGCACCTCCGCCATGTG
>CAXUIF010000226.1:0-4987 GCA_964250995.1 uncultured Acidobacteriaceae bacterium | reverse complement strand
GCGCTTGACGCGCTCGGTGAGCTGGCCGCCCTCCTCGTAGCCAACGTAGCCCGGAGGCGAGCCGATCAGCTTGCTGACGGAGTGCTTCTCCATGAACTCCGACATGTCGAAGCGGATGAGCGACTTTTCGGAGCCGAAGAGGAACTGCGCCAGAGTGCGCGCGACTTCGGTTTTACCGACGCCAGTAGGTCCTAGGAACAGGAAGGAACCAATAGGACGCGCAGGGTTCTTGAGACCTGCGCGTGAGCGGCGAATAGCACGGGCCAGGGCCGAGATGGCCTTGTCCTGTGCAATTACGCGCTTGTGCAACTCTTCCTCAACACGCAGGAGCTTTTGAGTCTCTTCTTCCTTGATCGAGGTGATGGGCACGCCGGTCCAACGGGAGACGACATCTTCAATGTCTTCGCGGGTGACGATGCCGGAGCTGGATTCATCGAGGTGGTACTTGTCGCGGAGGGCACGCAGGTTTTCGCGCTCTTTACGTTCCTCATCGGAGTAAAAGCGAGCCTTCTCGAACTCGTGGTTCGCGATGGCGTTTTCCATCCGGTGAACGATGAACTTGATCCGTTTCTGGACTTCGGTCAGCTCCTCGGGCAAGGTGGTCTGGCGCAGCTTAACGCGAGCACCGGCCTCGTCAATGAGATCGATCGCCTTGTCAGGAAGGAAGCGGTCGGGGATGTAGCGGTTGGAGTGCGAGACCGAGAAGGTGATGGCGTCGTCGGTGTAGCTGACCGCGTGAAACTTCTCGTACTTTTCGCGGATGCCCATGATGATCTTGATCGCGTCCTCTTCATTCGGCGGCGGGACCTTGACGGCCTGGAACCGGCGCTCGAGGGAGCGATCCTTTTCGATGGACTTGCGGTACTCGGCCGGTGTGGTGGCGCCGATGCACTGGATCTCACCACGGCTGAGGGCGGGCTTAAGAATGTTGGCCGCGTCGAGCGAGCCCTCAGCGGAGCCTGCGCCGACCAGCGTGTGCAGCTCATCGATGAAGACGATGGAGTTCTGGCTTTCCATCAACTCCTTCATGATGGTCTTTAGGCGCTCTTCGAACTGGCCGCGATATTTGGTGCCGGCCACGATCAGGCTCAGGTCGAGTGAAAGAACGCGCTTGTCGGCCAGGAAGCTGGGGACCTCACCATCTGCGATCTTTTGTGCCAGGCCTTCGACGATGGCCGTCTTCCCGACGCCGGGTTCGCCAATCAGGACGGGGTTGTTCTTGGTGCGGCGGCAAAGGATCTGGATGACGCGCTCGACCTCAAAGTCCCGACCAACGAGCGGGTCGAGGGTTTGGTCTGTGGCGGCCTGCGTGAGGTCTCGCGAGAACTCAGCGAGCATGGATTGCTCCTGCTGCTGGCCACGCTGCTTGCCCCCGGAGCTCGAAGACGACGACGACGAGGAGGAGCCTTGCGGCTTTTCCTGTGTGGATCGCTGCAGCTCTTCTCGAATCGCCGGAAGACGGAGGCCGCGCTCGGTGAGGATTTCGGCGGCAAAACACTTTTCTTCGCGCAGCAGGCCGAGCAGAAGGTGCTCGGTGCCGATGTGTTTATGGCTGAGTCGCTCGGCCTCTTCGGCAGCATAGGCGAGCACGCGCTTGCACTCGTTGGAAAGTGGGAGGTCGACGGAGGTGGAGACCTTTTCGCGGACGGTGGTATGTTGCTCGATTTGCTTGCGGATGGACTCCACGGAAGCGTGGGAGCGCAGGAAGCGGTTGGTGAGCGCTTTATCCTCACGCAAGAGGCCCAGCAGGAGGTGCTCGGTTTCAATGTAGGGCGAACCGAACTGACTCGCCTCATAGCGAGCGAAGAAGATGACGCGCCGCGCCTTCTCTGTATAGCGTTCGAACATGCTCCCCCTTAGAGCCACCGCCCTCGCCCGTATCCGGTGAGGGCGTGGTCTGCGATGGACAACTGTGACGGCCCGCGATGGTCTGCGGCGAAAGGGAATCCGGTGCCTTGGGAGGCAGTCGGAGAGTTGCTACCCAGTGTATCTGCGCTTTGCAGGATTGCGGAAGCGCGAACCGGAAGGTGGTTACCAGAGATTGGACGTTCGTGTGGGAAAACGGTCGCAGGTCGGGCAAAACCTACGATGGGGCTGCAACAAAAGTGGCAGAAAGACTTGTGGCACTGGAGCCGATAAGCTTCCAAGCAAGGGGTGTTTCGTACGAGTCGGGATGCTTGGAGAGCCGAGGATGGAGAACGACTAGGATGAAGCCACGTGCGATTTGAGCTCTTTGTGGCGACGCGGTATCTGCGGGCGCGACGGCGTCAGGCCGTTGTGGGGCTGATCACGGCTATCTCTGTGGTGGGTGTGGCCGCTGGCGTAGCCGCGCTGATCCTGGCGCTCGCGATCACCAATGGCATGCGGCGGGATCTGCAGGATCGGCTGGTGGGCGCAACGGCGCATGTGGAGCTACTGCGTGTGGCGGGGGATGGCATTCGGGACTGGCGCCCGCTGGCAGCGCGACTGGCGGCGGTCCCGCATGTGGCCGCTGTAGCACCGGGGCTGTACGGACAGGTACTGGTGTCTCGTGGGCCTCGATCCGGAGGAGCCCTCATCAAAGGCATTGTTCCCGCCGATGAGTTACACATCGGCAATCTTCTGCAGTCAGTGAACGAAGGGAGCTATGCCGAGCTGGCTCCCGAAGCGGCGGACGGCTCAGGGCAGAACGGCTCCGGCGTCCTTGCCTTCGGGCTACCGCCTCCTATCGTGATTGGGCATGAGCTGGCCTTGACCCTGGGGGCAGGGGTGGGCGACACGCTGTTGGTCACCAGTCCGCAAGGGGAGTTGACGCCCCTTGGTCTGGTGCCGCGCTACCAGCGGTTCCGTGTGGCCGGCGTGTTCTCGTCCGGGTTCTACCAATACGATTCGGCGTATGCTTTTTTGCGATTGCGGGACGCGCAGCGTTTGTTTTCTGAGCCCGATTTGGTGAGCGTGTTGAGCGTCCGGCTGGACGATCTGAATCGCGCGCCGGTTGTCGCGCGCGCACTGGAGCGGGTAGCCGGGCCGGGCTTTCAGACCACCACGTGGCAGGAACAGAATCGTGAGCTGTTTCGAGCGCTGAAGTTGGAACAGGCCGTAACCTTCGTCGTGCTGGCTCTGATTGTGGTTGTGGCCGCGCTGAACATCCTGAGCGCGCTCACCATGATGGTCATGGAAAAGACCCGCGACATCGCCGTGATGATGAGCTTTGGGGTGACCCCATCGCAGGTGCGCCGCATTTTTTTGCTGCAAGGGATCTTGATCTCCGCTGTGGGGACGGCGCTCGGGCTGGCGCTGGGCTATGCGGGTAGCCTGCTGGGCGCGCGGTACCGGTTCATTCAGCTGGACCCGGGCGTGTACTCGATCGACCATCTGCCCTTTGCGCCGCGGGCGATGGATGCGGTGCTGGTGGCAGGGGTGTCTTTGGGGATGGCGCTGCTGGCTACCCTGTACCCTTCGCGCTCGGCCTCGCAGGTGCTCCCCGCAACCGCGTTACGCTACGAGTGAGTTAGGTTCGAAGCGTGCGCTAACGGACGTCGGCGGAGCCGCTTTTCTTCGCTACCACTGGCGGCTTACCATTACAGGAACCATGACCACTCGCCTTCGATATCCCGAGCTTGCGCCTGCTGGCTTTGCGGCGCTGAGTGCGTTCGGACACTACGTGAATACCGGCACGGCGCTCGAGCCGGTTTTGTTGGGCCTGGTGTATCTGCGGGCGTCGGTGCTGAACGGGTGTGAATTCTGCATCGGGCTACACAGGGCGGAGTTGCGCAAACACCATGAGCCGGACGGCCGCGTCGAGGCTGTAAGCATCGCCCCCGATTCTGATGCTTTTACACCAAGGGAGCGCGCGGCCCTGCGGTGGACCGAAGTCATCACGCGGCTGGAGGGCAGCCATGCGTCGGACGTGGACTATGCCGCGGTGACGGTGTTCTTTCAGGGCAAAGATCTGGTTGACCTTACCTTTGCCATCGCCAACATCAATGCGTGGAATCGGATGGGCGTGGCGTTTCGGCCGGAATGGCGGCCGCGTGCGGGTCCGGTTTCCGAGGTGCGAGACGCAGTGCTCAAGCCTCAGGACGCCTCAGCGACGCGGCCTCGGGCTTCGGCCACGGTCGAGGCGGCGGGCTCAGGTGGAACGGGGGCTCCGGCCGATGAGAGCGGCGGTCCGGTGGCCACCGAGTGAGCCTGTTGTCGCCACACGGCGAGAGCCTTGGCGCTGCCGGACCGGCGGTGTTGCGCGCGGTCGGCCTTTCCAAGGTGTACCCGGCCGTGCAGGGACGCGGCGACGGGCTAGCGCTGTTTCGCGGACTGGACCTGGAGGTCGCGGCCGGCGAGATGGTGGCGATTGTGGGCCGGAGCGGGGCGGGAAAGAGCTCACTGTTGCATCTGTTAGCCGGTCTGGATCAGCCCTCGGCAGGTCAGGTGTGGGTTGGGCCAACGGCATTGCATGGGCTGGGGCCGGAGCGCTTGGCCGAGGTGCGCAATCGCGCCATCGGGTATGTGTGGCAGTTCCATTACCTCCTGCCGGAGTTTACTGCTGCCGAGAACGTTGCCATGCCATTGTTGGCGCGCGGCATGGGACGGCGTGAGGCCCGAGCAAAAGCAGGGGAATGGCTGGAGCGCGTCGGCCTGGGACCGCGCGCCGCGCACCGCTCCGGGGAGCTCTCGGGCGGAGAACAACAACGCGTGTCCATGGCGCGAGCACTGGTGACCGCGCCTTCCGTTCTGCTGGCCGACGAGCCGACCGGCGACCTCGATGACGAAACGGCTGCCGGACTCTTTGCCCTGATGCAGCAGCTGTGTCGCGAACAGCGACTGGCGGCCGTGCTGGTCACTCATAACGTGGAGATCGCGCGTCAGTGCAATCGGCTTTTCCGGCTCGTCGAGGGCCGATTGGAGCACCCTGCCTCATAGGGCAGTGCAAGCTCCGACAGGGCTTGAGTTCGAAGATGATGGCGGGCGGCCTGTGTTTTGGTAGTGTTCGGTGAGCATGAGGCGGTTG
>CAXUIF010000225.1:0-4994 GCA_964250995.1 uncultured Acidobacteriaceae bacterium | reverse complement strand
CTGTGGTGCGGCGGCGCGCAGGGCTCCCCCGGCCGCACAGCACGCCAGTGCGGCCCCGAGAACCCCCGTCCAAAGCTTGGCGAGCATAGAAGCCTAATCCAGAACAGCCTCAGCTGTATGGGGCTCGTCCTGGCGCACCTCCGTACGCAATTCAGAGGTCGACACCGCAGGTTGTACCTGGTCACTCAGCTCCTGGTTGATGGATACCATCAGCTGGTTGTCCTCCGCGAAGTCCGTCTTCGCGGCAGCGTCCGTTGCGGCCGCGGATCTGGACGGCAGCACCCCTCCCCCTGGCCAGCTAAGGGCAAAGGCCAGAACGCCCGTGACGGCTGTCGCCACCAGCCCCGCTCCCCAGGACGGGCGACTTCCCAGGCCCAGCACCCAGCGGGAGGGTACCGGCACACGCGACGGCGCTGCGACGCGGGCCCAGGCGGTCCCCAGCGCATGGAAATCGGCCAGCGATCCGCGGACCACTTCCAACTCGCCCCGGCAATACTCACAGCCGGCCAGATGGGCCCTGGTCGTCGCATCAGGCAGCTCGCCGGCAAGCAAATCGCTGAACTCCGCGTCGGTAAGGTGTTCCATCCGCATGCCGCTCGTCATCGCGCACCCCCCACCTTGCGCCGGACAGCTCGCACCGCGCGGTGCAGATGCGTCTTTACGGTGTTCACGGGCATGTTCATGGCCTGAGCGATGTCGGCCAACTCCATCTCTTCCGAAAACCGCATCAGGAACACCGTTCTCTGATTTACCGAAAGGTCCCCCAGCGATTCCACCACTGCCGCGGCTTGCTCCCTGGCCAGCAGCTGCCGCTCCGGCGAGCTCTCATGCCCGGGCAGGATCGAGGCGACCTCCATCACATCCATCGCCGTCTTCGCCGCTTTTCGCCAGAACTGCACCTTACGCGTGCGCTGGTGATCTCGCACCAGATTCACCGCGATCGACGTCAGCCACGTGGCGACACTCGAATCCCCGCGAAAGTTCGCTCGGTTGGACCAGGCCTTCAAAAAACAGTCCTGCACGATGGACGCCGCCACGTCGTCGTCCCCCACAGAAAACGTCACAAAGCGCAGCAGCCGGGCGCGGTGCGTTCGCACCAGGGCGTCGATATCGTCAAGTTCGGAGAGCGCCCGCTCCCGCTTGCCCAGGCCCAGAAGGCCCGCCGCTGTAATGGCTGTGTGCATATGCTCGATAGACGTTCTCCCCATCCTCAGGGGTTACAGGGATTGTACGCAACCCGCAAAGGTTGTACAGGGGGTGCCCGGCCCGTGCAGACCCGCCCGCCACACTGTCCCAAAACAACACACTACGGTCCCTTTCTCTATAACGGCCGATAATAGAAACAGCTCGCGCGTCTCCAGGCAGGCACACCCAATGGCTCTTCTCTTCGCAGACGGCTCCCCTACCGCCGAGCTCTCCGCCGCGCAGCTCCGCGACGGCCTGGCGACCGCCTTTGCCCAGCTCGGCCCGCGCCGCAAGGTCCTGGCCATTCCTCCGGACTTCACCCGCTTTCACTCCCGCGCCGGCCAGCTCACCGAGCTTGCCTACGATCTGCTTGGCCCCACCCTCACCGACGTGCTCCCTGCGCTCGGCACCCACAAGCCAATGTCCGATGCCGAGATCAGCCGCATGTTCGGCCGCACCCCCCGCGCGCTCTTTCGCGTTCACGACTGGCGGCACGACATCCTCACCCTCGGCGAGGTTCCCGCCGCGTTGATCCACGAGGTCTCCGAAGGACAGCTCAACTTCCCCTGGCCCGCTCAGGTCAATCGCCTGCTCCTCGAAGGCGGTCACGACCTCATCCTGTCCATCGGCCAGGTTGTGCCGCACGAGGTCGTCGGCATGGCCAACGGCGCAAAAAATGTCTTTATCGGCACCGGCGGGCCGCTCGGCATTCACCGCTCGCACTTCCTCGGTGCGGTCTTTGGCATGGAGCGCATGATGGGCCGTGTGGATACACCTGTTCGGCGCGTCCTGCGCTACGCCAGCCAGCACTTCGCCCAACAGCTGCCCATCGTGTATGTCCAGACCGTGGTGGCGAAAAACGAGGCCGGCGATCTGGTGGTTCGCGGCCTCTTCATCAGCGACGACGACCAGGCCTTCGAGCAGGCCGCGGCGCTTAGCCTCCAGTGCAACTTCCAGCGTCTGCCGCGCGAGATCCACAAAGCCGTCGTCTTCCTCGACCCGCACGAGTTCCGCTCCACCTGGCTGGGCAACAAAAGCGTCTACCGCACCCGCATGGCGCTCGCCGATGGCGCCGAGCTGATCGTGCTCGCCCCCGGCGTGCACGAGTTCGGCGAAGACGCCGCCATCGACCAGCTCATCCGCCGCTACGGCTACTGCGGCACACCCGCGACCCTTGCCGCGGTGGACCAGGACCCCGAGCTCGCCGCAAATCTGAGCGCCGCCGCCCACCTCATCCATGGCTCCAGCGAAGGCCGCTTCACCATCCGCTACTGCCCCGGCCACCTCTCCCGTCAGGAGATTGAATCCGTCCACTACCAGTACGGCGATCTCGCGGACTACACCGCCCGTTACAACCCAAGCACCCTGCGCGATGGCTGGAACACCGTCGCCGGCGAAGCGATCTTCTTCATCTCCAATCCAGGCCTCGGCTTGTGGGCGTACGGTGGTCGTCTTCCCGCTTAGCGCCGTTCAATACCAACGCGAACCGCGCAAAGAACGCCAGGTTGCGCCACGGCTCCTGCTGCGCCACCTAAAATTCTCGTGCCTGTTGCGCCGACCCTTCGGAGCGTTAAAAGCGCGTGCCGTCCACCGGAACCCTCACAGCTCTTCCAACACACCCCACCAGGCAACCGAACAACGCCGCAACCGGCACAACACGGCCCAGCCGCATCATCGCCAGGACGCTGGCCGAAGGGGCCGCGCTCCCGCTCAGACCATACAGGCTGGGCAGCCACGCACAGCAGGCCAGTCCCACACACCACATCCACCAACGCCGCCCGAGCACCGCCGAAGGGCCCCACACCAGCAACATCGCCCCGACAGGAAGCACCGCCGTGTACTGGTACTCCCACACCGTCGGGTACGCCAGAAAGAAATCGAGCGTGCCCGCCATCGTCAGCAGAAGCGCCGCCTCACGCCGCGCGGTCGCCTCCCGTAGCCGCGCTACCGCGACCGACAAGCCCAGAATCACAAGGGTAGGCAGCCCATACAGCCATCCCGGCGTCCTCACGCCCAACAGTCCATCCAGCAACACCGGCAGCGCATACACATCCACATGCTGCAGCCGCATCCCCGACTGCGCCACCATGTTGAACCAGTGCACGCTGTTGTCGCGCATATCCGGCGTGAGCCGCAGTCCGTTTGCGTATACGTTCATCGTGGCCCGCACGTAGCCCGGATGCCAGGCCAGCCAGAGCACACGCCCCGCGCTCACCCGCTCCGGATTCAACGCGGGCACTACCTGAAACAACAGCGATACCGGCAGGTACACCGCGAGGGCGTCGAACGCCGCGCGGCGCGTCTCCTTCAGCGACAGCAGGAGCGGCACCACTAACAGCACCACGGGCTTGGTGAACAGGCAAAGCAGCAAGCCCACGCGCACATACCAGGGCGCATCCTCGCGCGCCCGCAGGGTACGGTGCATGCCCACAAACAGCAGGCTCAACCCCGCCACCGTGAACGCCTGCACATTGCCCACCCACAGCATCAGAAACGTCGGAAACGCTCCTAAAAGGAGCATCCACACCAAACGCCGCCGCAGCGCATCCCGGCTTTCCCGCGATATCACCCACGCTGCTGCAGCCATAACGCCCAACGACAGGGAGGTGAACGCCCCATAGCTGTCCATCGGCTGCAACCGGCTCAGCGGCCAACCCAGCACCACGGCCAGCAGCGGATGCGCCAGATACCAGGTGACGTGCGGCCCATAAAACGGTGGATCGAACGTCGCATATAGGCTCCGCCCCGCCTGCAAATTCAGCCACGCCTTGGGCAGCGAAAAGTAATCGATCCCTTGCACATCCGCGTGCAGCGTATCGAAAAAGAAGCGGTTCAGCCACCCGATGCGCAGGCTGATCAGTTCCACCAGCACCCACACACCCGTGATCCACGGGAGGGCGTTGCTGACGCGCTCTCGAAGCTTCCGGTTCAACGTGCGTCTCCACGGCGCAGGACGGATCGCAGCAGCATGCGGTACACCCGCCACGAATCCCAAACCGGATGAAAGTGCGATCCACGATGGCGATCCAGATACACCGTGGCCACCGGCACTTCGATCGGCTTGGCGCCGGTGCGGCACAGGTGCGCCAGCATCCTCATCTCGTACTCATACCGTTCGCCCTCCAGCGCGATAAGGCGCGGCAACACCGCACGCGGGAGCCCCCGCAGGCCTGTCTGCGTGTCGACGATTCTCTTTCCGGTTAGCACGGCGAAGACCTCGCGGGTCAGGACATTGCCAACCCGCGATCGCAGCGGCACCCTTCCCGTAAACCCGCGCACCCCCAGCACAGGCCGGGCTTGCGACCACACCAGCACCTGACCGACCCGCACGATGTCTTCCAGCGTATGCTGCCCATCGGCGTCCGCGGTCACCACACCTTCCATGGCCTCACCTAACGTCAACAGGTGCGCGAACCCCGTCTTCAACGCTCGGCCCTTGCCCTGATTGCGATGGTGGCGCAGCACCGTCACACGCCCGATCTCCGCGACCTGCGCAAACACCGGGGCGCACTCCGCCCGGCTGCCGTCATCGACCACAATTACCCACCCAAACCCTTGAGCGACCAGATCCCTCACCAGCTCGATCAGACCCGCTTCCGGCTGCCATGCCGGAATCAGCACGGCAAAGGCGGTCAGCTTCCCGGGCGCAGCCAGACGAGGCTCCTGACGAGGCGAACCAACGGCCTCCAAAGCAAAGGACGGGAGCATGGGCACAAGCTTACGGCAAAGCCTCCCCACGCCCCAGCCCACGAAAGGGTCACGCGGTGGCTCGATTGCTGCCGCCGCGGTCTTCTCCAGCCTCCCTCCAC
>CAXUIF010000224.1:0-5003 GCA_964250995.1 uncultured Acidobacteriaceae bacterium | reverse complement strand
GGGGCGGAGGCACTTCGCACTGTGCTGGTCGGCGAAATGAGTGCGGGACAACAGCGGCGCGTGATGATCGGGCGGGCGCTGGCGGGCGTGGGCGAAGGCCCGCGAATGTTGTTGCTGGATGAGCCGTCCAATGCGCTCGACCTCGCAGCCCAGCACGATCTGCGAGCAATGCTGGGTGGGTTGGCGCAGGCCGGGACGGCCATCCTGATGATCACGCATCATGTAAGCGATGTGCTGCCGGAGATGAAGCGTGTGGTGATGATGCAGGAGGGCCGCATCGTGGCCGATGGACCCAGGAGCGAGCTGCTGACCGCCGGCAGATTAAGCGGACTTTTTGGCCGCGAGATCCAGCTGGCGGAACGCGAGGGGGTCTGGTTTGCGTGGTAGGGAGTTTGGTCGCGGTGCTTGCGCGAGTGCCGCTCGACGCGCAGCGATGAAACACAACGCGGTCCAGCCACGGGATCTGCTGTGCGCGGGCGGCCTGCTTGCCGCCCAACGCACAGCCAGGGCACTAGACCGTTCGCGTTGGCCGTGAGCGCGCCGGCGTAACTTCCTCAGCGTCGCTGTAGACACGGACTGTTCTGCTGCCAAGAATGACCTTGTCGTGCACTTCGGCCTGGCAGAAAGGATTGTCGATACTTTCAGTGTTCAAGACCTGCCTCCAGGGATGCTGATTCGGGGGCTCGGGCAGGACGTACTCGACCCCATTGTCCGAGGCATTCACAAGGATCAAAAAGCTGTCATCTTCGACTGGATTGCCGTCATCATCCATTACGCCGATGGTCTTGCCATTGAACAGGACGGCAATGGACTTATCCCCTGCGTTGCCCCACACTTCATCTGAGACCTCGTTGCCGTCCGTACCGTACCACGCGACATCGCGGACTACGGAACCGCGGATCTTGCGATCCTGGAAGAAGCGCCGCCGATGGAGGTTGGGATGATCTTTGCGCAGCTGAATCAGACGTGAGGTGAACTCCAGCAAACGCGTCCGGGGTTCGTCCAGGTTCCAGTCGTACCAGGTGAGCTCGTCATCTTGGCAGTAGCAGTTGTTGTTGCCTCGCTGTGAGCGCGCAAACTCATCGCCACCGGTGAGCATGGGTACACCTTGGCTCAGCATCAGTGTGGACAGGAAGTTGCGGGTCTGCTTTTCGCGTTCGCGGTTGATACCCTCATCGTCGGTAGGGCCTTCTGCGCCCATGTTCCAGGAGTCGTTATCGTTGGAGCCATCGTTGTTGTTATCGCCGTTGGCTTCGTTGTGCTTCTCGTTATAGCTGACAAGATCGCAGAGCGTGAAGCCATCGTGTGCTGTGATGAAATTGATCGATGCCGACGGGGCGCGTCCGTCGCTCTTGTAGAGATCGCTGGAGCCGGTGATCCGGTAGGCAAAGTCGGAGAGTTGGCCGGCATCGCCCTTCCAAAACCGCCGCACAGTATCGCGGTACTTGCCGTTCCATTCGGCCCAGAGAATCGGAAAGTTGCCGACCTGATACCCACCCTCACCTACATCCCAAGGCTCAGCAATCAGCTTGATGTCGGCCAGCGTCGGATCCTGATGAATGGTGTCAAAGAAAGCGCCGAGCTTGTTAACGTCGGCCAGCTCGCGCGCCAGCGTTGAGGCCAGGTCGAAGCGAAATCCATCGACGTGCATCTCCGTCACCCAATAGCGTAAGCTGTCCATCAGCAGCTTCAACACCTGTGGGTTATACACATTCAGGGTGTTGCCCGTGCCCGTGTAGTCCATGTAGTGACGGGGACTGTCCGGCACCGTGCGGTAGTAGGTCGCATTGTCGATGCCCTTCATCGACAGCATCGGGCCTTTTTCGTTGCCTTCGCATGTGTGGTTGTAAACCACATCCAGGATGACCTCGATGCCTTCTTTGTGCAGCCGCTTGACCATCTCCTTGAACTCAACCACCTGCTCGCCCGCATCACCACTGGATCTGAAGCGCGCCATGGGTGCGAAGTAGCCGAGAGTGTTGTATCCCCAGTAATCGCGCAAAACCAGGTCGATGCGTTGCCCTTCATCGATGAAATGGTGGACGGGCAGAAGCTCAACGGCGGTGACGCCGAGCTTCTTTAAATAGCTGACGCTTGCCTCATGGGCCATGCCGGCATAGGTTCCGCGAAGATGTTCCGGCACGGCCGGATTGCGCTTGGAAAAGCCGCGTACATGCACCTCGTAGATGATCGAATCGGCGATGGGGGTTTGCGGCGGACAATCATTCTCCCAGTCGAATTTGTTCGAAACCACAATGCTCTTGGGCACGAAGTCGGCGTCGTCTGTTTCGTCCTTCTTGAGATCATCACCCGACGTGACATCGTACGGGTAGATAGGCCCTTTTGGGTCGGGCAGCGTTGCCTTCGATTCATCGGGGTACTGCCCCGTGATGGCCTTGGCGTAGGGGTCAAGCAAGAGCTTGGACGAATTGAAGCGATGTCCCTTTTCCGGATCCCACGGACCTTCCACACGATAGCCGTAGCGCTGGCCGGGCCGAATGCCCCGCACGAGCCCATGCCAGGTGAAGGCTGTGACCTCTTTCAACGCGATGCAGTCTATCTGGTTGCCGCTCTCGTCGAAAAAACAGACCTGCACGGCAGTTGCGTTCTCAGAATAAAGAGCGAAGTTGGTTCCGAGGGAGGTTGGCGTGGCTCCAAGCGGGTATGGCTTACCAGGCAAAAGGGTACGTGACATCGTGGTTACACTCTTTCCGTCGCCCCGGTGCGCGGTGGATGGCAGCAAGTCTTGTTGGGCCGGGGCCACGTCGGTAGATGCGCGTTCGGCGACCGTGCGCTGCTTTGCCTTGGAAAGGCAGTTTGGTCCGCCAGAAGATCTAGGGTTTGACGGTGAGGGTGAGCCCAGTGGCATGCGTCACCACTGCACCGGCGAGATTGGTGGCAGTCCCCGTAACCTGAAGCGTGTAGCTTTGGGACACCACACCTGCGGTGCTTTCGCCGACCGTTCTGGCGCCGCACCCAATCATGAAGACCGCGCCGCTTGAAAGCCAGAGCAGGCGGCTGCGCGATCTGCGACGGCCCAAAAACAGAGCGCCGAGGCTGGCGATGGACAGCGCCAAGCGGCTCTTGCCGCCCTTCGAGGATTGGGCAGACGCGGCGAGGGCAACTGCCGGGGCTGTTTGCAACGTCATGGTAACTGTTGCCGACCCTGTGCCCGGCACAACCGCCGGCGGTGAGAAGACGGCAGTCGTCCCAGCCGGCAAACCGGAGGTACTGAAAGTGACGGCGCCGGTGAAGGGGCCCGGCTGCGCGGTGACAACCAGGGTGTAGGCGGCTGTGCCGCCGGGGGGTGCGGAAACGGTCTGGGACCCACTGGAGCCAAGACTGAAATCGGGCATGGGCGAGACCGCGATGGTAGTTTGCGCCGAGGCACTCGGCAGAAAGTTGGCATCGCCCAGGTACTGCACCGTTAGACTTCGGGTGCCGCTCGGAGGCGAGGTGTACACAGCCGAGGCACTGCCCTGGTTCAGGGTTGCCGTCGCGATCACCACGCCGCTATCCAGAAATTCAACAGACCCGCCCGGCACGCCGCGCGTGGTCGATGCCACATTTGCACTCAGGCTCAAGGGCAGACCGGTGAAGCCCTGCACGATCGTGCCAAGAGAAGCAAATGTGTTCGCTTTCGCAATGTCTAAATGGCCTGAGACAGCGGTCATCGCCACGCTGTAATTTGCAGCCTTCGGTCCGGTGAGCGAAGCTGTGATGGGGTACGACCCGACGTTTGGCAGATCACCGGCCGGTGGACCGAACTGGACGCTGACCTGTGCTTGATCCTGGGGCAGCATGCCGGAGAGGACACCGGATAGCTGGGGCAGGGGAGAACCGTAGACCATGGAAGCCGAAGTCGCCGTAGCCGTGAGCGCGAGGGGCGTGATGGAGGCCTGGGGCAGGTCGCTGGTCGATGCCGGGTTAAGCCCATCGCCGAGATAGTGGGCGACAAAGTGGTGCGGCCCAGCCGGTAAGCTGCTCACGTCCAGGGTAGCCGTTCCACCCGCGAGACGAGATGTGGTCAGGGCCATCCCGCCCTCGACAAGGGCCACCTCGCCCTGCGGCAGCCCGACAGGACCGGTCACCGAGGCAGCTACTGCCCCTTGTCCGTAGGTCCAGCTAGTGGGGCCGCGAGCGTTGAGGTTAACGGCGCGCCCTGCCGCAAGCGCTGCTGGCTGATAAAAGGCACTCTGACCAGCAATGGCGCGCACCGTGCCATTCAGGGTGTCTGCCACCACGGGAAGGCCAAAGGGAGAGAAGGCCACCGATCGAGGGGATCGCAGCGCCGCGGTGAGGGTGCTGTCGCCATCGCGGCTCAGACCCTCTGTCCCTGTTCCCGCTAGCGTAAAGATCAGACCGGCAGAGGAGACGCTTCGAATGCGTTCGTTATCCCCGTCGGCGATCAGCAGGTCGCCCGCAGCGGTGAACGTAAGGCCGCGGGGGCTGGACAGCGCCGCCAGAACGGCCGGCCCATCGTCACCGGCGTAACCGCGCGTGGCGGATCCGGCAAAGGCGCGCATGCTGCCATCTGTACCCACGACTCGGACCCTATGGTTGTGTGTATCGGACAGGAAGATGCGTCCATCTGGTGCAACGGCAACGCCCGCCGGGGAGTCGAGGCTGGCGCGGGTTGCCGGGCCACCATCTCCCGCAAACCCCTGCACCCCGTTGCCCGCAGCGGTCGTGATGAGACCGGCTGCGATGCGTCGTAGACGGTGGTTGCCGGTGTCACAAAGGAGCAAGCCACCCGCGGCGTCCACGGCCAAAGCGGTTGGCGCATGCAGTCGCGCCTGGGCCGGCGATCCACCGTCCCCTTGAAAGCCGGGAACCCCATCGCCCGCAAGCGTGGCGATCAGGCCTGTGGAGCCGACCGTGCGGATGCGCTGATTGCCAGTATCGGCGATGTACAGCGTACCGTCGGGGCCGAAGGCAAGACCTTGTGGCTGGTTCAATTGGGCTGATGTCGCTGCCCCACCGTCCCCTGCGAAGCCCTGTAC
>CAXUIF010000223.1:1603-5003 GCA_964250995.1 uncultured Acidobacteriaceae bacterium | reverse complement strand
TCCATCTTCGACTTCGACCCCGGCAAGGTCATCTCCGATTGGTCCAAACCGCTGCTGGATGGTGCTCTCGGGCCGGGTTCTGCTTCGCAATACCTGCTCCGGGCAGTCAAGCTCGCCGCCGAAAAGTTCAAAATCAATCTGAAGCAGCCGTTTGAAGCACTCCCGAAAGAGGAGCAGGACTTGCTGCTCTACGGCCCACCCCGCGCCGAGGGCGCCCGTCTCGGCTTTCATGGCATCTTTCGCTACCTCCGCGACAACATGGAGGAGTCCAAGTCCGAGACCTACCGCGACTACATGATGGGCTTCATGTCTGCCTCGGAATGCCCGCGCTGCCACGGCGCCCGGCTCCGCCCGGAGTCCCTCGCCGTCACCCTGCCGATCCCCGCTGCCGCCCTCCATCCACCGGTCCCCAAAAGCGAGGACGACACCGAGCCCATCGAAGCCGCGGATGCGCGCCGCAACGTGTCCATCGCCGACTTCACGGCTCTTTCACTGCAACGCGCCCTCACCGCCGCTCGTTCCATGCACTTTGCTGGGCGCGACCGCCTGATCGCGTACCGGCTTCAGCGCGAGGTCATCGAGCGCCTCGAGTTCCTCAACGCCGTCGGCCTGGGGTATCTGTCTCTCAGCCGCTCCGCAGCCACGCTCTCCGGCGGGGAAGGCCAGCGCATCCGCCTTGCCACGCAGATCGGCTCGCGGCTCCGCGGTGTTCTCTACGTCCTCGATGAGCCCTCCATCGGTCTTCACCAGCGGGATAATCAGCGCCTGATCAGCGCTCTCGAAGATCTTCGCAATCTCGGCAACACCGTCCTTGTGGTCGAGCATGACGAAGACACCATCCGCAAAGCGGACTATGTGCTGGATCTGGGGCCCGGCGCGGGCAAGAACGGAGGTCAGCTCATGGCCGCCGGCACACCCGCCGAGATCATGGCCAATCCGGCTTCCGTCACCGGCCGGTACCTCGCCGGCCTGATCGATATCGTGACCCGCCCTTCTCGGCTTCAGCCCGACGGGACCGAGGCCAAGACACCCCGCCCTCTTAGCGGACGCTGGCTCTCCATCGAGGACGCCACCTCCCACAACCTCCAGCACGTCACAGCGCACTTTCCCATAGGCGTCATGACCGTGGTCACGGGCGTCTCCGGTTCGGGTAAGTCATCGCTCGTCAACGACATCCTGTACCGGTCCCTAGCTCGCGAGCTATATAAGTCGCGCGAAGAACCCGGCGCCCACAAAGCCGTCCACGGCGCCGACCAGTTCGACAAAGTCATTCAGATCGACCAGTCCCCCATCGGCCGTACGCCGCGCTCCAACCCGGCAACCTACACCGGCGTCTTCACCGCGATCCGCGACCTCTTCGCTATGCTGCCGGAAAGCCGCGAGCGCGGCTACAAAGCCGGCCGCTTCAGCTTCAACGTCCAGGGCGGCCGCTGCGAGGCCTGCCAGGGCGAGGGACAGCGCCGGATTGAAATGAACTTTCTGCCGGATGTGTATGTGCTGTGTGACGTCTGCAACGGCCGCCGGTACAACCAGGAAACGCTTGCGGTGAAGTTCAACGGCTACTCGATCGCCGACATCCTTGATCTTCCCATCGAGGACGCCGTGCCCATCCTGAAAGACATTCCCGCCGTCCACCAGCGACTTTCCACGCTGGTCGATGTCGGCCTGGGGTACATTCATCTAGGCCAGTCCGCCACAACGCTGAGCGGTGGCGAGGCGCAACGCATGAAGCTGGCCAAAGAACTATCAAAACGTCAAACCGGCCGCACGTTGTATCTGCTCGACGAACCCACCACGGGGCTGCACTTCGACGACGTGCGCCGCCTGTTGGAGGTCCTCCATCGCCTGACCGACCTAGGGAACACGGTCGTGATTATTGAACACAACCTCGACATCATCCGTAACGCCGACTACCTGCTTGACATGGGACCGGAGGGCGGCGAAGGCGGTGGCCGCATCGTCGCGCAAGGTCCTCCCGAGCTTGTGGCCCATGCTGCCGGATCGCATACGGGAACGTTTTTGGCCCGCTACTACGAGAAGGGTGGAAGCTTGGGTGCCCACCTTACCCTGCCGCCGATCACCCTCCCCGACCTGGCCAAAAAGCAGCCGAAACCCCGGCGCGATGTCCCCGAAAAGAAGACCGGCGTCCCGGTCGCATCGAAAGTCCGTCCCGCTGAGGGCGCGTCCAAACCGGCAAAGCCCACCCGCAAGAGTTCCCCACGCAAGAGTTCGCAAGGCAAGGCTGCATCCACCGTATGAGCAAGATCCCGGAACCCACCGTCGAAGAGGTTCTTGACCTCCAGCACGACCCCTTTCCTGCCGAAGATCATGGAAGGGCTCGTCGCATTCCGCACCTGGGCCACCTCGCAATGTTGCTCGGCCTGGTCCTCGGGTCTGCCCTCTTCGCCGGTGCCGGATTCCGCCTACTCACGCGCACACACCCGGCCTTCCGAGACAACGGCGTCGCGCTCATTACGCTCGAAGCCGTGATCTATGTGATCACCCTTGTGGCCAGCTTCCAGCTGTTTCCCCTCCTTTGGAAGCGCCCATTTCTGAGCGGTATCGAGTTCAATCTGCTGGCGGCGCGTCGCAACTGGCCCCGCCTCCTCGCCGCTGGCGTGCTCTTGTGTGTCCTCGCGCAGATCCCCGACCGCTTCTTGTCTCAGCCCAAACACCCCGAGATTGAGCACCTGATGAGCACGCCGGGAGGGGCCTGGGCCGCGCTGCTGTTGGGTGTCCTGTTTGCCCCGCTATGCGAAGAGATCTTCTTTCGGGGCTTTCTTCTGCCCGCACTCGCCACCGCCTATGACTGGCTCAGCCTGGATCGCACGCCCGCCGGCCTACAGCGGTGGCACAACAGCACGGCCCACACCGTCCCCGCACAGGTCTTCGCCGCCCTGCTCTCCAGCCTCGCCTTCGCCGTCCTGCATGCACCGCAGGACCGGTACGCCTGGGGCATTATCACCGTTCTCTTTGGTGTAGGACTGGCCCTGGCCTATGTTCGGCTACATACCCACTCTGTGGCATGTTCCACCCTGGTCCATATGACCTATAACGGAACTCTGTTCGGCGTGATGCTCGTGGTCACCCATGGCTTCCGTCACCTCGAACGTCTTCAAAGCTGAAAAATAATCAACGGGTGGAACAAACTTCTGACCTACAATCGGACAACGAGGAAAAGTATGGACGACGCGCGTAGATGCCCCAAATGCAACTCCGAGAACGTCTTCCGTTCACGCAGGCGCACACTGGAGTATTTCCTGCCCTTCTTCCGGCCCTACCGGTGTTACAGCTGCGAACGCCGCTTCATGATGCTCACCAAAGACAAGGGCCATCGCATCCGGTTGCAGAGCCGTCAGGTCTCAGGCAAGCACACCAGCTAGAGACGTTGGAACCTGGC
>CAXUIF010000223.1:0-1503 GCA_964250995.1 uncultured Acidobacteriaceae bacterium | reverse complement strand
ACGATGATTCCCACGCTTCAGTGGACGCCCGAAGGCGTCAGCTTCCTCGACCAAACCAAGCTCCCCCTCGAAGAGACCTACGTTCTAGCACGCAATTACGAGGACGTCGCGACCGTCATTCGCGACATGGTCGTGCGCGGCGCCATGGCCATCGGCGTCTCCGGCGCCATGGGCGTAGCCCTCGGGATTCAGCAGTCGGCGGCCACCTCTCTTTCCGCGCTCACGGCCGAGGTCGAGCTGATTTGCGAGACCCTCGCCAGGACCCGGCCCACCGCCGTGAACCTCTTCTGGGGTATCGGCCAAATCCGCGAAACCTTTAACGAATTGGCCCAAAAAGATACACCGATTCCGGAGATTAAGGCCGCCGTAGTCGCCCGCGCCCAGGCCCTGTACGACGAGGACATCGCCAATCTCCGTCGGCTCGGCAGCTTCGGCGCCGATCTTTTGCCGCAGGAAGGCACCGTCCTCACCCATTGCAACGCGGGAGCCTTGGCCGCCTGCGGCTACGGCTCCGCCCTTGGTGTTATCCGCGCTGCGAGAGAGCAGGGCAAACAGATCGACGTCTTCGCCGACGAGACCCGCCCGTTCAACCAGGGTGCCCGCCTCACCGCCTGGGAGCTTCTCAAAGACAACATCCCTACCACCCTTATCTGTGACAACATGAGCGGCTACTTCATGGGCCAGGGCCGCATCGCCGCCGTGATCGTGGGTGCGGACCGCATCGCCGCCAACGGCGATACAGCCAACAAGATCGGCACCTACTCCGTCGCCATTCTGGCCAAGGAGCACGGCATTCCGTTCTATGTGGCCGCGCCGTTCAATACCATCGACCCGGCCACCCCCTCCGGGGCCCAGATCCCGATCGAGCAGCGCAATCCGCGCGAGATCACTCACAGCAACGGCCGGCAGGTGACGCCGGATGGCGTGCAGATTCAGAACCCCGCCTTTGATGTCACTCCGGCCCGCTACATCACCGCCATCATCACCGAGCGCGGCATCCTCCGGGGCCCCTACACCGAAGCCATCGCCACGATGGCCCAAACCGGCGCGCCGCTGCCACACCCCGAGTTCGCCATTCCTTAGTGCAGGTCGCGCCAGCTTCATCGGGTCAAACGCTGGCGGTTCTCCGTTCCGCATCACCGTCCAGCGCTGCTCAACGAGGCACAGCACGGCAGTAAACTGGAGGCTGTTGCCCAGGCGCCGCCCCACGCCCCGGGCGACGTGGATCTGCGTTGACCTCCGCCTTTTTCAACCCGCGCCTGCGCTCCCTGCCCCGGGCCAATGTGCTGGTACTGAGCTGCCTCGCACTCGCCCTTCCGCTGTCGCACTACCCTCATCTGCAGGCAAATCCCTGGCTTGCACTACCGGTCGTCGGCGTCTTCCTTGGCACCCTCGACACCGCGCGCTGCATGCGGAAGCGCTGGGGGTTCTACCACGGCGGCGTCATCTTGTGCGTGTACATGGACCTCATGATCCTGATCCTGGTGCTCTTCCTTCTGCTCT
>CAXUIF010000222.1:0-5007 GCA_964250995.1 uncultured Acidobacteriaceae bacterium | reverse complement strand
GAGCGGCAGATGCAAACAGCGGAGGGCCCCGAGGCGGTGCGTCCAGAGAAGGTAGAAGAAGACGAAGCCAAGTGGAAAGACAAGGCCGATGAGGCCCTTGGTAAGCACATTGAGGGCGAGGACGGAGGCGAAGGCGAGGCTGGCAAGGAGGGTGGAGCGGCGATTGCCGATGCGCTCGAGGGCGAGCAGGAGCAGATGAACGGAAAGGGTCATCCAGAGGGCGAGCAGGATGTCCGGGATGTAGAAGCGCGTGTACAGGTAGGGGCCGAGCGAAATGCCGGTGGCGAGGGCGGCGTAGAGGCCACCGCGGTCGGGCGCGTGCGCGGGCGAGGTGGCCGCAAAGAGGCGGAAGCCAACGGCATAGACGGCGAAAAGGAGGGCGAGGACACCCAGGGCGAGCGGGAGCCGGGCGGCCCAGTCATGGACGCCGAAGAGGCGCATGGAACTGGCGGCCAGCCAGTACATGAGCGGGGGTTTGTCGAAGAAGCGAATGCCGTCGACGGTGGGAGTCACGAAGTCGTGGCGGGCGAGCATCTCGCGGGCGATCTCGGTGTAGACGGAATCGACGTCGTCGAGAAGGCCCGGAGAAAAAAGGCCGGCACCGTAAAGAATCAGCCAGGATGTGCCGATAAGGAGAAGAGAGGCAGGTTGCCAGCGACGGCGTTGGCTGGGCGAGGACGAGGTGATGCTGGTCAACGAAGCGCGGTTCCGATCTTTGTGCTGTCTTGCGTGCTGTACCAGGGTAGCAACGTTCAGGGCACGGGATTCATGTGTGCGGCTCGCGCGCAGGCGCTTGAGTGCGCCATGTATCTTGAACGTGCGCGTTCCCTTATAGGAGAGTGACCCAAGCCCATGCCCACCTTTGCGGCAATCGATATCGGCTCCAACTCCTGCCGGCTGGCGATTGCGTCGGTGACGCAGCAGCACAAGTTGCGTACATTGCACGAGGACCGCGAGGTGACGCGGCTGGGCGAGAGCGTGTTTGAGGCGGGGGTGATCTCGCCGGAGGCCATGGTCAGCACCGTGAAAGCGCTGAAGCGCTTTCACCGATCCGTGCAGGAGCATGTTGTGGATCAGGTACGTGTGGTCGCTACCAGCGCCACGCGGGATGCGCGCAATGCGGAGGCCTTTCGCGCCCGGGTCAAGTCGGCAACCGGATGGACGCTGGAGGTGATCAGCGGCTTGGAAGAAGGGCGGCTGATTCACCTGGGCGTGATGGCGCATGAACCCGATGCGCGCAAGCGAAGCTTGCTGATCGACCTGGGTGGGGGATCGTGTGAGATCACGCTCTCCGACGGCGGGCGCATTCGGGAGATGGTGAGCCTGCCGCTGGGTGCGGTGCGGCTGCAGCAGGAGTTTTTGCGCAGCGATCCGCCGTCAAAGGAGGACGTTGGACGGCTGCGGCAGTTTATTGAGCGCGAATTGACGCGACTGGATCGCAAGGTGGGCAAACCCAAGGTCGATGTGGTGATCGCGACCTCCGGAACAGCTGCCGCGCTGGCGGAGGCGAGCCATGCGCTGCCGGCCGAGGGCCCTATCGAGAAGCATGTAGCGAAGGGGGTGCGCGGCAAGCGAGCGCCCGCGCCTGCCGTGCTGGAAACCAACACCGTAGCCGTACGGCGGCTGGCGGACCGGCTCCTGCGGATGTCCAACGCGCAGCGGGCGGCGGTGCCAGGCATCGGGCCGAAACGCTCAGAAATCATTGTGGGGGGCGCGCAGGTGTACGCGGCGTTGCTGGAGCGAACGGGGCTGGGCGGCTTCCGGTACTCGCCCCTAGGGCTGCGTGACGGGGTGCTGGCGCAGATGTTGGCCGATGCGGATACGCGAGCCAGCGTGCACCGGACCATGGAGGCCGAGCGGTGGGAAGGGGTGCTGGAGGTGTGCCGGCGGTACCGCGTCGACCCTGCCAAAGCGGAGCCGGTGCGCAAGCAGGCTGAAGCTTTATTTGACGGGACGGCAAAGCTCCATGAACTCCCGGAAGAGTACCGGCTGTGGCTGGGGGCGGCCGCGATGATGCGCGATGTGGGCAAGTTTATGAACCACCAGGGTCATCACCGGCACACACAGTACATCGTCGCGAACTCGGAGATGTTCGGCTTCTCGCCGACGCAGCGGGCGGTTGTGGCGGCCATCAGCCGGTATCTGGGCAAGAGCCGACCCGACCCGATGGATCGTCCCATGCGGCTGGTGCCGGTGGAGGAGCACACCCATGTGACCCGCGCGGTGGTGCTGCTGCGGTTGGCGCAGGCCCTGTGCGGCGAGCGTGCCGGCGGCACCTTGCGGGTCAAAACGTTTGTTTACCCCAGGCGCGTGCTGGTACAGCTGGAACCGGTGCGAGGCGGGGCGGAGCTGGAAGTGTGGTCGCTGAAGAAGGAAGCAGCTTACTTTCGCGAGATCTTCCGGCGGGAACTCTTCGTGGAGGTCGCGTAGAGAGCGCGCACCAGACGCGGGTCGAGCAACCACTTCAGGATGCCCGGGCCACGCTCCACGGTGACGCGGGCGATCGAGCCTTTGCGCAGGCGTACGCCTGCCATGGGGGGTGCGGCATCCGGGGCCCCGTGGGCAGCGATCAGCTGTCCCAGAAAGGCCGTCAGGTTGGGATTGTGCCCGACCATCAGCACGCTTTCATAGCTGCGGCACTCGTGCAGCAGGCGCTGAAACTGGCCGAAGTCGGCTCCAGGTTCCAGAGCTTGCGCGTGGAGAATTTTTGCTTCATAACCCATCTCCGTGCCCACCAGCTGCGCGGTCTGCAGGCAGCGCTTCAGCGGGCTGGAGACGATTAGATCAAAGCTTAAGCGCAGGTTGCTGAGGACCTGCGCGAGTTGCAAACAGTGCCGCTTGCCCTCTTTGTCCAGAGGACGCTTGACGTCGAGTTTGGGGTTTACACGACGTGTGCCGGCGCTGGCGTGCCGCATCAGGTAGACATTCAAGCCGACGCGTTGCGGGCGCGAGCGGGGGCTGTACACCAACTCTTCGGAGAGAGGGCCTGCATGGTTGCGGGAGACACGACGCGCCCTGGGGTGAGTCACGGACGGGGTTCGAGCCGCTTCAAGATCGATCCTTGGCTCGTCTGGTGTTTCGTGCGGAGGCTTACTCACATGAGGGTGGATGACGAAGCAGCAGGGGAAGTTGCGCGGAAGGGGAGGACTCTGTGTTCGGTGGCGCGGAGGCCTTCACACTGCCAGAGTTCGCTGTAGAGCAGGCCACGGAGCCGTTCGACGCGGGCCAATCGACGGAAACCGGCTGCTCGGAGGCAGGGCTGGATTCGTGGCAGCTGCTGCGTCCGAAGCCCTGTGAGCACCCAAAACGCCCAGTACAGGACGCGAAGGTACACCTTGCCCAGGGTGCGCCACGGTTGGTGTGGTGGAGTGGCGAAGTCCGAGAGGACCCAACGTGACCCGGGCGGGAGACACTTTCCCAGCTGCGTGGCGAGAGCATCGACCTCGGCTTGTGCAAGACAGTCGAGGACAAAATGCGAGACCACCAGGTCCATCCGACGGAGGTCCCGCGGGCTGGGCAGATCCAGGACGGACGTTTGCCGGAGGTGCAGCCGGGCGGCCGCGAAGCGGCAACGGCGAGCCAGCAGCCGAAGCATGGCGGCGCTGGCGTCCAGGGCGAGGACGCGCGCGTGGGGTGCCTGCCGGAGCAGCCTGGCCGTGAACCGTCCGTCGCCGTCGCCGAGCACAAGGGCATGCCGGACGGCGCCGAACAAAGGAAGGAATTGCTCGCGGGTTTGCTTCAGGAGCGGACCAAGCAGCAGGTATTCGGCCCACCGGTACAGCCGGGCGACGCGATCGAAGTTGGGGAGAGGGTGCGGCGATGCCGGAGGCCTGGACGGACGAGGGTTCATGGCCGCGGGTGGAGCAGACTGCAGGCCAAGAGGACCGGTAGGGGCGTGAGCAGAACCAGGTCCGCCAGGGCACGCGCCGTGAGCTCAGGGAGGGTGGTTCGCCGCGCGTGCAGCAGCAGCAACAGGGCAGATGCCAGGCTGAACGCGACGGACAGAGCACCCGCGTGTGGCAGAGCCGCCGGCCGTTCAGGGTGGATGACTGTCCGTAGGGCGAGGTCTTCCAGACCCAGGCCGAGGGACAGCCCCAGGCAGGCAATCGCGAGCTGGGATAGGTGACGCACGGCCCAGAGGGTGGTGCGGTGCCCCTGAGCGTGCCCGTGCGGGTGCTCCCAGGCGTAGAGGAACAGGCAATTGAGGCTGCAAAGGAAGGCGAACAGGACGGCTGCGGGGAGGAGGGCCGGTCGAACCGCAGGAGCCCGGCCGATCGTCGGGATGCAGACGGCCGCGGCAAAGAACAGACCGACCGCGAGCTCCTTGGGCAGGGGGTGGGCCTCGCCGCTGACCTCTGATCGGCCGTGCACCAAAAGCAGCCAAGCCCCGAGCAGCACGGCCAACAGGACATGGAGGCGCAGCACCGTGTCTGCGGTGTTGTGCAGGAGAAGGAGCAGTGGCACGCAGAGCGCGACGATGGCGGTGAGGAACCCGGCGCGATGCCGGTGGTGGAAGCGATGTCGCGCGCGGAGCTCGGGCCCGAGCGGGGCGGCAAAGAAAGGGCGCGCATCGAGCAGGCGGTCGGCGGCGTAGAGGATCCACACCGCGAGGAACATGGCAACGAGGTCGGAAGAGGGCAGGTGAACGCCAGCGCACCAGGCCAGAAAGCCGGTCCAGACAGCGGCGACCGTCGGCGCATCGAGCGAGAGCAGGTGCCACCGCTCGAGCAGAGACGGGCTGAGAAGGGAAGCCGGCCCCGGATGAACCCGAAAGGGCCGGCTTGTCGCCGTCAGGCCTGCTCCCCTTACGGGATGGGGCGGAGCAGGCCTAAACGGCGTGGCCGTTGCGGAGGCAGAAGACACGAAAGGAGCGGAGTCCGTGCCCTTCCTGGGCCTCTCAGGGCTATGGCTGTGCATCCTGTTGGGCACCCTGGGAGGGCTGACGCTCCTGCAGCGTGGTGGGGGCGTAGTTGGAGGGGGCCTCGGAGGTGCGTACGGTAAGGGGAC
>CAXUIF010000221.1:0-5063 GCA_964250995.1 uncultured Acidobacteriaceae bacterium | reverse complement strand
AAGGCAGCCGGGCACGGGCTCCACGCCACGCCAGCGGCAACAGGCATAGTAGACCCAGCGTGGCGGACCAAACCCTCAACCTCTTCAACACCCTTTCCGGCCAGATCGAACCGCTCTTCGCCGCCGACGGCCAGCACTTCCGCTTTTATTGCTGCGGGCCCACCGTCTACGACTACGGCCATATCGGCAACTTCCGTACCTTTCTCCATGTCGACGCGCTGCGCCGCGCCATGCGACTGTTTGGGCTTCCGCTCAAGCACGTCATGAACATCACGGATGTCGACGACAAGATCATCCGCAACGCCTCCGCCGCCAACCAGCCCATCGGCGAGTACAGCGCCAAGTTTGAAAGGGCCTTCTTCGAAGACATGGACGCCCTTGGCGTCGAGCACCCCGAGATCATCGCCCGCGCCACCGAAAACATCGACGGCATGGTCGCCCTGATCCAGCGCCTTGCCGCCGAAGACATTGCCTACCAGGCCGAAGACGGCAGCTGGTACTTTCGCGTCGCCCGCGACAAGAGCTACGGCAAGCTCAGCAAAAAGGACCTCGAAGGCATCGAGGATGGCGCCCGCATCGCCGCCGACGAGTACGACAAAGACTCCGTCCGCGACTTCGCCTTGTGGAAGGCCACCAAACCCGCAGACGAAGCCAGCAACGCCAGCTGGCAGACGCCGCTCGGCGAAGGTCGCCCGGGCTGGCATATCGAGTGCTCGGCCATGGCGCTCCGTTACCTCGGCGACAGCTTCGACCTCCACGCCGGCGGCGAAGACCTCATGTTCCCGCATCACGAAAACGAGATCGCCCAAAGCGAGTGCGCCACCCACCAGACCTTCGCGCGGCACTGGTTTCACGTTCGCTTCCTGCTCGTCGAAGGCAAGAAGATGAGCAAGTCGGAGGGCAACTTCTATACCCTCCGCGACCTCCTGCTACAGGGCTACAAGGCGTCCGCGATCCGCTTTCTTCTGCTCAGCGTGCCCTATCGCCACCAGCTCAACTTCACCTTCGACGGCCTTCGCGAATCCACCAACGCCATCGAGCGCCTCCGCACCTTTGCTCAACGCATGCGCGAAACCAAATGGCCAGTCGCAACGCCGTCGCCGCCAACGAATGAGACCTCCATCGCTGCCCTCATCCAAAAGGGCGACGAGGCCTTCACCGCCGCCCTCGCCAACGACCTCAACACCGCCGAAGCCCGCGCCGCTATATTCGAGGTCGTTCGCGCCGTGAACACCGCCGCCGACCACAGCAAGCTCACGCAGCCCGACGCCGAGGCCACCCTCGCTCTGCTCGCCCGCTTCGACCAGGTCTTCGCCGTGGGCCTGGACACGGTGGGGGACCACGACGCGGACCTCACCCGCGCCGCCCTGGCCTGGGCCGAGCATGAAGGCAAGCTCGATCAAGCCAACCCCGAAATCGTCGCCCGCTTCGCAAACACCGGTCCTACTGACGCCGACATCGACGCCCTCGTCACCGAGCGTACCCAGGCCAAACGCCAACG
This sequence comes from uncultured Acidobacteriaceae bacterium, assembly GCA_964250995.1. GTDB lineage: Bacteria > Acidobacteriota > Terriglobia > Terriglobales > Acidobacteriaceae > Granulicella. The sequence goes on along the minus strand of CAXUIF010000221.1, from coordinate 3,562 downwards.
CAACTTTGCCCGGGCCGACCAAATCCGCAACAACCTCCTCGCGCAGGGCATCCTCCTTGAAGACGGCAAAGACGGCGTCCGCTGGCGTAGAAAATAGCAGAGACGTCTCGTACAATCTCCTCCCGTATCATGGATCATGAGCGCTGCAGGAAAACATCGCAGATGATATCGCCAGCAATGCGTGCGGAGGATGGGCCGAGCGGCTTCCGCACCGAAGCCGACGCCCGGCAGTTTCCAGACCTCATCCAGGTGCACGGCACGCTAGCCGACCTCGTTCGCGCCAAGGACTGGTCCAGCACAACGCTCGGCCCCATGGAGGGCTGGCCCCCGGCACTCCTTTCCACGCTCAACACCGCACTCTCCTCCACGGTCCCTGTGTTCCTCTACTGGGGGCGCGACCTCACCGTGTTCTACAGCGATGCCGGCATTCCCCTGGTCAGCACCAAGCACCCCCAGGCCCTGGGCCGTTCCGCCCGCGAAGTCTGGAGGGAGGCCTGGCACATCATCGGCCCGGAGATCGAACAGGTCCTTGCCCAGGGCGCCAGCACGCACCACGAAGGTGCCCTGGTGCCTTTGGAACGCGATGGTGTGCTCCAGGACCTTTTCTGGAATTACGCCTACAGCCCTATCTACGACGGGGCCGAGGTCGGCGGCGTCCTGGTGATCTGCCAGGACATCACCGCCACGGTGCTCGCCGAGAAAGAACGGCGCGCCCTCGCGCTGCAACTGCATCAGGTGCTCGAGGCCACCACCGATTCCGTGCTCAGCATCGACCGCACGTGGTGCATCACGTACATGAATGCGCCCGCCCGCAAAGCGGCTGGCCCCATGGGAGAGGCCGTCGGCCAGAACTTCTGGGAGACCTTCCCGGCAGCCGTGTATCCGGGTTCGCCTTTCGTCGAGCATTACTACCCCGCTATGGACCAACAAACGCCCGGGGAGTTCGAGGCCTTCTACCCCGAGCCGCTCGAGATCTGGGTGCGCGTTCAGGTCCGCCCCACCGACGACGGCATCGTGCTCTTCTTTCGTGATATCACCGAACAGAAAAAGGCCAACGCCGCGCTGCTCCAGACCGAAAAGCTTGCGGCCGTTGGTCGCCTCGCCGCTTCCATCGCGCACGAGATCAACAACCCTCTCGAGTCCGTCACTAACCTGCTCTATCTCGCGCGCAGAAGCGAACACTTCGACGAGGTGCAGGACTACCTCGACACCGCCGAACGCGAGCTGCGCCGCGTCTCCGTCATCAGCAACCAGACGCTCCGCTTCTACAAGCAATCCACCAGCCCGCGCGAAGCCCGCTGCCAGGACCTCTTCGAAAGCGTCCTCTCCATCTACCAGGGCCGCCTGGTCAACTCCCGCATCACCGTCCTGAAACGCAAGCGCGCCGAACGCCCCGTACTCTGCTTCGACGACGAGATCCGACAGGTGCTCAACAACCTCGTCGGCAACGCCATCGACGCCATGCATCCCGCCGGCGGCAGGCTCCTCCTGCGCAGCCGCGAAGGCACCGATTGGCGCACTGCCCGCAAAGGCCTCCTGCTCACCGTCGCCGACACCGGCGAAGGCATCAGCCCTCAGACCATGAAGAAGATGTACGAGGCCTTTTTCACCACCAAGGGCATCGGCGGCACCGGACTGGGCCTATGGGTCAGCCACGAGATCGTCGCCCGGCACAACGGCAGTCTCCGCGTCCGGAGTTCCCAAACCTCCGGCAGCAGCAGCACCGTCTTTCAGCTGTTTCTCCCCTTCGACGCCGCTGTGCGCTGAGCGAACTACTTCCGCTAGCTGGCGCGCCCCCCTTTTGTTTGTCATTCCCGAAGGGATCTGCGTTTGTCTTGTCATTCCCGAAGGGAATCTGCGTCCCGGCCGGCGCCCACAAGCCTCCTCATGCAGCAACCAAGACAGCGCCGGCCCCTTCACAGCCGCTTGCGCACCACCCACGTCGTCATGCAGCGATAGTCCTGCACCACGGTCGTCTTCAACGGATCCATCAACACGCCACCCATCACCTGGGTGAGGTCCAGCAGCATCTCCTCATCCACCAGGTACCACACCGAGCCATCCCCCACCACGAACCGGTTCCCCTCCACCGGCTCGAAGTCCATGCCGACCCGCGACCCCAGCCGGCAGAACAGCATCCCGCCTGGCCGCAACACGCGCCACAGCTCCAGCAGCATCGCCTCGAAGTGCGCCTCGTCCCGCGCAAAGTGGAGCACAGAGTTGCATAGCACCACATCCGCAAACGCATCTGGGAACGGCATGCGCTCGATCGCCCCCACCTGGAAGTTCTCTGCCGGGAGCCCCGGCTGCAACAGCCCGGCCAGCTGACGCACATGCGCCACACCTTCGGGGTCCGCATCCAGCGCAAACACCTCACATCCCTCACGCAGCAGGTGCACCAGGTTGCGCCCATAGCCGCACCCGGCATCCAACACCCGCATCCCCGGAACGATATTGCCGCGCAAGATCTGATCGAACACGTAGATGTCGATCTGCCCAAACTGCTCCTGCACGCTCATCGTCACCGCGATACCCCCCACCCTTGTCTGGTCAGACTACGCGAGGCCGTCAGCCAGCACGCCCTGACTTTTGTACACTGCGCTGATGAGTACCGGCCCGGTCGCACGGCGCAGCCAAGGGTGTTCGTTCGTACTTCTGGCCTTCCTCGCGGCCGGTGCGCCCTTTGTTGCGCAACAGCCCGCTGTCTCGGGCGGAACACCGCGCCCAACAAGTGAGGCCAACAACGCTCAGGCACTGGGAAGCGACACAGCCCCGCTTGCCTTTGAGGTCGCCACCATCAAGCCGGCCGCACCCTCGCCCGACGGGCACACGCACATCAACTACCCTCCCGGCGACCGCTTCAGCGCCATCAACATCACCCTCCTCGCGGTGATGAGCTGGGCATACCAGCTACCGCAGCGACAGATCCTGGACGCACCGCCCTGGTTCAGCAACACTCGCTTCGACCTCCAGGCAAAGATCGACGCAGACACCACTCCTGCCGGCACCTCCTCCGGGCAGGATCAGGCTCGCAAACAGCGCATGGTGCAATCGTTGCTCGCCAGCCGTTGCAACCTCAAACTGCACGGGGAGACCCGCGTCCTGCCCGCCTACGACCTCGACATCGCCAAGGGTGGTGCGAAGCTCCAACCTTCCACCGCAAACGGAAAGAGCGTCGGCCTGGGTTCAACACACCTCAACGTGCAGGGCCTCACGTTGCCGCTGATTGCCGAACAGCTCTCGGCAATCTCGGGCCGCATCGTTGTAGATAAAACCGGCTTGACCGGACGCTACGACTTCAACCTCCAGTGGGCCCCCGAGGACGCGCCGCTCACCGAGGGGTCCGCGCCGTCCCTCTTCACGGCTATTCAGGAGCAGCTCGGGCTGAAGCTCGAGTCGGCCAAAGAGCCAGTCTCCGTCCTCGTCATCGACGGCATCGATCAGCCCTCCGCCAACTAGCGCTTCCTTATCGCTCTGCCTCCCCACTCACCGCCATCACCTCGCGGTCCAGCGCCTTCCGTGACCCCGCGCCGCCCACCCGGCTCAGCACCACCATCGCCAC
>CAXUIF010000220.1:0-5154 GCA_964250995.1 uncultured Acidobacteriaceae bacterium | reverse complement strand
CAGCAGGCCGACGCCGACCTGCGGCGTGTGTCGGCGCAGGTGGCGCGGGAGTACCCGCGGGAAGACCAGGGCACGGCCTGGCATACGGCCACCGTGGGGCTGCTCGGCGAAACACTGGACCGTCCCGTGCGCGCCTTTCTCGGCGGGCTCGGCGCCCTGGCGCTGCTGGTCTTGCTGGCTGCCTGCGCCAACCTCGGGGTGCTGTTTTCGTCGCGAACCGCGGACCGTGCGCGGGAGCTTGGGATACGGCTAGCCATTGGGTCGAGCCGGCAGCGCATTCTGCGGCAACTTGCCCTAGAGTCTGTACTCATCGCGCTAGTCGGGGGAGCGGTGGCCTCCGTACTCGCAAACGCGCTGCTGCACGCTTTGGCTGTGTGGCGGCCTTCCGCGGACTTGCCGTTACACCTGCTGCTGGAGCCAGACGGGACGGTGTATCTTGCTGCGGGCGTCCTGGCGCTGCTGACGGGCCTGCTGTTCGGGGTCCTGCCGGCACGACAGATCTGGCGAACAGACCCGAACAGCACGCTGCGTGCTTCGGGAGCCATGGCCCTTCCCGACCGATCGCGGCTGCGGGGAGGTCTGCTTCTGGTGCAAATCGCTCTGTGCTGTCTGCTGGTCACAGCGGCGTTTGTCGCCCTTCGCGGCTCGCAGCGAGCAGCGCATCTGCCGCTTGGCTTTGAGCCGGAAGGCGTGACGCTGGCCACGGTGGATGTAAAGCTTGCCGGCTATGAGGGAGCTTCGCAACCCCGCGTGCAGCAGCGTTTGCTGCAGGCAGTGGAGGCAATTCCCGGGGTCACTGCGGCGGCGTACAGCGACAACCAGCCGCTATCGCTGAACACGAACGAGGACGACGTATACCCGGCAGGTACCGCCAGCCTGGACCATGCGCACAAGATCGCGACGGCGATGGTGTACAGGGTGTCCCCGGCCTATTTTGCGGCTACGGGCACGCACAGGACGGCGGGCCGCTCGTTCACGACCCGCGACGACGCCGAAGCGCCAAGCGTGGCTATCGTGAATCAGACGCTGGCGCGGCAGCTCTTTGGCACGGTCGATGCGGTGGGGAAGCGCTACCGGACGGGGGATGGCAAAGATGCGGAGGTGGTAGGGGTTGTCGCGGATGGCAAATATGTCAGCCTCGCCGAAGCGCCGACGCCAGCCCTGTTCCGTCCGATGTTGCAGGCCCCCGACAGCACGGCGGTGCTGATTGCGCGGTCAGCGCGACCGCCGGCCGAGATGACCGTGGCGATGCGCAAAGCAGTGGCGAGTGTGGACCCAGCCATTCCGATCTTCAGCGTGTCCTCGTGGCCGGATGCCTTGGGCATCGTGACGTTGCCGGGCCGGGCGGCGACCGTGGCGTTGGGCGTCATGGGTGGCCTGGCTGCCATGCTGGCCGTAACGGGCTTGTTTGGCGTGGCCAGCTACACCGTGGCGCGACGGATGCGCGAGTTTGGGCTGCGCGTGGCGCTGGGCGCGCGCGCACCGGGGCTTCTGCGCGCCGCGTTAGGGCGAACGATGCTACTCATGGCCCTGGGATCGGCGATCGGCTTGGGTTTAGCCTTCGTGTCTACGCGGCTCTTGGCAGGCATTGTCTATCAGGCGAGCGCGAGCGATCCGCTGGTGCTGGGCACAATGGCTCTAACGATGGTCGCGCTTGGAGCTGCAGCCTCTGCCGTGCCGGCCCGGCGCGCGACGCGAGCTAACCCCGCGGAGCTGCTGCGTGAGCCATAACCCGCACCATGAAGCTGTATGCCCTGCCAGAGGCCGCGTGCCTTCGCAGAATGGCGTGCCTGACCAGGGCTCGCGTGCCCACGCTGGGAGAGCGGGCAACGGGTTTGCGCAGAGGTGCCCGGTTGTAAACTAAGGCCTACATGTTGGACTGGCTGCTGCTGCGCGGAAGTCTGATCGGCCTTTGCCTGCTGGCGAATGCCTTTTTTGTGGCTGCGGAGTTTGCCCTGGTGAGTGTGCGCGAGACGCGCATGGAGCACCTGGTCGCGCGCAAGCGTCCGGCCGCGCGTACGGCGCTACGCCTGAAGCAGGAGATCGATCAGGTGTTGCCGGCTGTGCAGCTTGGGGTGACGCTGGCCAACCTTGTGCTGGGCGGATTGGGTGAGCCTGCGGTGGCTGCGGCCATCGAACACCGGCTTGGGGAGCTTTCGCCCACCACGGCTTTGGGCGGGTGGGGAGCAGCGCATCCGTTGCTCCTGGCGCACGGGATCGCCGTGCCGATTGCGTTTTGTTTCATCACATTTCTTGAAGTGGTGTTGGGAGAGCTTGTCCCGAAGAGCCTGGCTTTGCAGCGAACCGAGCGCATCGCCTTGGCCGTGGCAGGCCCTGTGGACATCTTCATCCGCATTACCCGGCCTGTCGTGAAACTGCTCAACGGGTCGGCAGGCTTGGTTCTGCGGCTGTTCCGGGCACCCTTGCGCGGGGAAGCGGGCGGAGCGCACTCGCCGGAGGAGCTCAAGATGATGACCTCGGCGACCCGGCGCCTAGGGCTCCTGCCGGTGTATCAGGAAGAAATTGTGCACAGGGCCTTGGAGCTTGCGGACGTATCGGCAAGCGCTGTGATGACGCCGCGGACACGCATCTTTGCCCTGCGGGCCGACATGCCGGTGGAAGAGGCCACGGCGCGCATCGTGGAAGAGGAGCACTCGCGCGTGCCGGTCTATGACCCGGAACAGGGCACGGACGCGTTCATTGGCGTGGTGTATGCCAAGGACCTCTTCCGGCTGACGCATTTTCGTGGGGTCGCCATGAGTCTGGGGCATCTGCGGAACTCAGGGCTGACGTTGCGGCAGGTGATGCGCGATGTGCTGGTCGTGCCGGAGACCAAGCCGGTGTTGGAGCTACTGGAGGAGTTTCGCGCCAGGCGGCGACAACTGGCGATTGTGGTGGACGAGTTTGGGTCGACGCTGGGCCTGGTCACGGCAGAAGACGCCTTGGAGCAGCTGGTAGGCGAGTTGGAAGACGAGTTCGACACCGGCAAGCCCCTGGTCGCGCTGGCAAATGGGAGCGTGGTGTTGGAGGGCAGCATCACCTTACGGGATCTGGCTACCCAGTTGCGCTGGGAACTTCCGCGGACCCCCGGGGTCGAGACCTTCGCGGGGCTTCTGCTCACGCGCTTCGGGCACATTCCGCAAGCCGGAGAGGCGATCCTCTTGGAAGGAAGGCGGTGTGAGGTGGTCACGATGGACCGTCACCGCATCGCCCGGGTGCGGGTCGACCCGATCGGGCCGGAACCGGTGCTCACAGCGAAGGAGCCCGCGCGTTTGGAAGGCGGCCTCGCGGCATGACCGCTAAGGTTCTCGCGGCCGCGCTGCGGCGTGGTCTCCGGCAAATGCTTGTGACGCTGCCTGCGTTATGGCTGGTGGTCACGGTCGTGTTTCTGCTGATCCATTTGGTGCCTGGCGACCCCATCGTGTTGATGTTGGGGGAAGGGGCGTCCGCGGTCGACATCGCGGCGTTGCGCCACAGCTACGGCATGGACCGACCCCTGGGCGAACAGTACGCCAGCTACTGGCGAGGGTTGGCGCGGGGCGATCTGGGACATAGCTTGCGCTTGCACGACACCGTTGTGCACCTCATTCTGCAGCGCTATCCCTACACGCTGGCGCTAACGGCGGCAGCAATGGTTCTGGGAGCAGCCGTAGCGATTCCGGCAGGGGTGGCTGCGGCCCAGGCGCGTGGACGATGGACGGACCGCGTGCTGAGCTTCGGTAGCCTGGTTGGGCTGAGCTTGCCAAACTTCGCTCTTGGGCCGGTGCTCATTCTGGTGTTTTCAATCGCGCTTGGCTGGCTGCCGGTGTCTGGGGCCGGGGTGGGCTTTGTCGATTTCTGGCCACATCTGGTGCTGCCGGCGTTGACGTTGGGCCTGGGCGTGGCCGCAATTTTGACACGGATGGTGCGGAGCGCGATGTTGGACGAGCTTGGGCAAGATTACGTTCGTACCGCGCGGGCCAAGGGATTGCCGGAAAGAACGGTGGTGTACCGGCACGCGCTGCGCAATGCACTCAACCCGGTGGTGACGGTGATGGGATTGCAGTTTGGCTCGCTTTTGGCGGGAGCCATAGTGACCGAGACTATCTTCAGCTGGCCCGGACTGGGGCGGTTGACGCTGTCCGCCGTGGCCAATCGGGACTACGCGCTGGCGCAGGGCTGCATCCTCGCGATCGGTGTTACCTATGTAATGGTGAACTTTCTGACCGATTCGATGTACGCTTTAGCGGATCCGAGAATGCGTCCGTAGAGGTGCGCTATGGGTTTTCGTCGTGCTGTGGTCGTTCTGCTGTGTTGCGTTTCGTGGACTGTTTCCGAGGTGTCGTGGGGGCAGGTCTCCGTGCCGGAGGCTCCGCCACCGAGCGCGAAGGTCCAGCGATTTCACGATGGGCACTTTGGCGTGCGCTTTGAGGTACCCGGGGGTTGGTCGCTGGTGCGCAAGGACCGGCAGGTAAGCACTTTTCACCTGGATGCCCGCAGCGCTTCGCGCAAGGCAGAGATGCGCAGCGTGGTGACGATGCAGTACAACCCCTACCCCTACTCGACCTTTAGCGGAGCGCTGTTTTACTTCAGCGTGGAGCCGCATACGACCGATGCGGAGTGCGCGCGCCAAGCTACAGGGCCGATCCGCGGGCCACGCCTCAAGGATACGCAGGACATCGATGGCATGAGTTTTGCGCACGGGCATGACGAGCACGGCCAGATCTGTGTGGAGGCGCGGGACGAGGTGTACACAGCCTTCCGGAAGGGGGCGTGCTACCGCTTCGATCTTGCGATGAACACGTTCTGTTCCGTGTCGAGCGGAGCGGCGGACCTGACCGACACGCAGCTGGAACAGATCGATCAACGTATGGCAGATATTCTTTCCACGGTGCAGCTGGATTGGCAGAAGGCAGGGCCGCATCCGGTCACCGCGCCCAAATTGCCGCTCGGCCCTGGCCTGGGACCGGTGGAGACCCGGTCCGGAAACAGTGCCTTGCAGGGCGGCCAATAGCGGCCGGCCGGTACCTTAGCAGTCGGCCCCCCTCGGCTCCAGCAGCGGGATAATCTCGGCGCGGAGAGGGTCGAGATAGAGCAAGGCAAGGGTAACGGGCAGGGAAAAGCGGCGAGGACCGGCGCTGCCTGGGTTGAGGTAAAGCACACCCTCGCGGGACG
>CAXUIF010000219.1:0-5169 GCA_964250995.1 uncultured Acidobacteriaceae bacterium | reverse complement strand
ATCGGCCCGCTCAGGAACGCCGGCGTCCCAGGCCTCGGCGAGATGACCACCGCCGCGCACTACTTCGACTGGCACCACACCGAAGCCGACACCCTCGATAAAGTCGATCCTCAGGACTTCCGCAAGAACGTCGCCTCCCTCGCCGTCATGACCTACGTCCTCGCCGACATGCCCGACCGCCTCGCCGGCCACCCCGGGGCGGGCGAGGAGTAGTCCTGCCGTCTCTCGCTATGCTTTCTTTGTTGTCATCCCTGAAGGGGACCTGCGTTTGTTTCGAGCTGGAGCAGCAACCGGAAGCAACGCATTTCCGTACCGCCAAAGCGGTACAGCCCCTTCTCCTGTTAGCCTCCGTCGCATGCAGGTTCTTCGCTCGGCTGCTGCGCCACTGCTCGTCGTCGTTTCGACCCTCCTCGCGCCCGCCGGCCTGCGCGCGGCCAAGATGCACATTGTTACCCTGGGCCCGGTCCGCAAAGTGCCGTACACGCCGCCCGAAGCCACGCTCGACACCAAAACAGAAGACTCCACCACCCTGCGCATTCGCCCGCTCCTGGTCGACGACAAGCCGCGCGAGTGGACCGTCGGCGAGCTCCACGAGGTCACCGATCGCACCTTTGTGATTCGGCGCGCCTTCCGCATCAACGACGCCCTGCCGGGCGAGCCCTCCCACTGGACCTGGCAACCCGGTCCCTGGCTTCAGGTCGACCGCACCACCGGGCACGTCGCCCCCGTCCACCTGCCCAACTTCGACCCGCAGATCTCCGACGTTACCTGGTTTCGCGACTACGCCGCCTACTGCGGCCTTGTCCCTACGCTGAAAGGCGGAGTCGTTGCGGTCGTTGCCGAGCTCGGCGGCCGCAAGGCCGTCGCGCAACACACCCTGGCCAGCTGGCCCCTCGACAAACCCATGCACCCCGTTTGCACCGCCACCCGCTGGCAGCGCACGCCCATGCGCGCGACCTTGTCGCTCAGCGGCGGCCAGCCCGTCACCTTTGACGTCGCCGGCACAAGTTCCCTCATTGAGGAGGGTGAAAGCGAAGAAGAGTAGAAAAGCTGCGGAAAACACGGTCTATTTGCTCCCGCAACGTGCCTCAGCAGGCTCCTTCCCCCTCCACAGCCGTTGCCAAAGTAGTATCGTGAACTGAGCACGGACAGCTGCGCTGTGATCACGCCTGAGCGTGGCGGCCGGGGTTCGGCGGCAGATCCTCCGACGAGGAAGGGAGCAAACGGAACATGTGGAAACCGAATCAGGCTGGCAATCAGACGCCTCCAACCCCAGAACCAGCACGACCGGGCGCAGCCGGCACCACCCCCAGCACGCCCAATTTTGAGGCCCCACGGCCCACCACGGCCGGTGTCCCCGGCGCCACCGCCACCGGCGAGCAGGCCACCATCGGCAAGAGCCTGGTCATCAAAGGCGAGCTCACTGGCTCCGAGTCGCTCTACATCGACGGCAAGGTGGAGGGCGCCATCACCCTGCCCGGCAACCGCGTCACGGTAGGCCGCAATGGCCAGGTCGCAGCCAACATCTCCGCTCGGGAGATCGTCGTCCTCGGCAAGGTCCGCGGCAACTGCCAGGCCTCTGATCGCGTCGACATCCGCTCCGAAGGTTCGCTGACCGGCGACGTCATCGCCGCGCGCATCTCCATCGAAGACGGCGCCTTCTTCAAGGGCGGCATCGACATCCGCAAGCCCGGCTCAGGCGATACCCCCAAGGGCGGCCCTCCCGCAGCGGATCTGAAGCCGGAGCCTGTCGGCGCCGAAGCCTGACCTCACGTCTGTCACCACATACCCAAGTCACACAAAAGCCCCGGTTCAGGCCGGGGCTTCGCTTTGCTTGTTATTCCCGCAGGGAATCTGCGTTCCCCTCCAGGTGGCGACTGCCTACACCGCCGGCACACTCCGGTTCGTCGCTCGCTTCATCTCGTTGATCTTGTTGAAGTGGTACTGGAAGTACAGTCCTCCAAAGAGCAACGTCCACAAGCCGTTCAGCCGCAGCCCGATGCCTTCCCGCTCATTGAAGTGCTGCATCAGCTCGCGCCGAAAGACAAATCGCGCCACAACTACCAGAATGGCCGCAAATGTCCCAAGCCCCGGTCCATGCGTGTGCACCGACGGCCCGTTGAACATGTTGTACTTCATGGTCGACCACATGCTCGGCAGCTTGAACAGGTAAAGGATCGCCACCCCGATGTACAGCAGCAGCGCCGTCGAGTTCCGCTCGATTCGCTTCAGCCAGCTCGCCATCACGACATCCCACACCACCAGAAACAGTCCGCCGGTCACCATCCACAACAACGCCGCGCCCCACCACGGAAAGTCCGGCGGGTCTGGATAGAACGTGACCGGCCCTGCCACCGGCGGGCGCATCGGTGCGGCGGGAATCGTCGTTAACGGAAACACCTGTAGCACCGGCACCCAATCGCCCGAGCCCTCGGGCTGCACCAGGTCCGACAGGCCCACGTTGCCGGACACAATGTATTGCCGGATCTCCTCCTCCGTATACGGTCCGAAAATTTGTCCACTGCGCGCAACACGATAGGTCATGGCGTCTCAGCTTCCGAGGTCCGCCCGCGCGAGCCCTGGCTCTCTTATACGAAAGCACAACAGCTTCGGTTCAACATCGGGCCTGAGCTGTAAGCATAACCCCTGCTCCCCGCGCCCCCGCCGGGCGCCTTTTCGTCCTGAGCAAGCGCCCGCCCGCCTCTTTTGCGCCGCACGCCTTTTAACCCGTGCGCGCCGCCAGTTCAATCAGCAGACCCTCTCCCGCCTCCAGCGTCACGGACCCGCCTACCTCCCCGCCTTCTCCGTCCAGGAGCGTCGTTAGCGTTACCCGTCCAGGCGGCGCCTGCACCGTCGCGGGCTCGCCACCCAGATTCAACAGCACCAGAAACTGTTTCCCCGTCCCTTTCTCCCCCGGCTGCTCCGTCCGGCAAAAACGCAACACGCTTCCCTCGGCCTGCACGCCCGCAATCGTGCCCCTGTGCAGGGCCGGCTCCGCACGACGCAGCGCCAACAGCTTGCGGTAGAGGCTCAGCATCGACTTGGGCTCCTCACTTTGCGCCTTCGCATTCCTCGTCGCCCAGTCTGCCTCGAGCGGCAGCCACGGCCGCGCGTCCGGCGCCGTGAACCCGGCGTTCGGCGCATCGACCCAGAGCATCGGCGAACGCTCCGGATCGCGCCCGCGCCCCTTACCCGGCTCGTTCTTCTCGGCCGGATCCTGTACCTCATCCGGAGCAATCGGCACATCTCTCATCCCTAGTTCGTCGCCATAGTAGAGCGTCGGTGTTCCGCGCAGGGTCAGCAGCAGCATCGCCGCCGCGCGCGCCTGCTGTGGCCCGATCCGCGAGGCCAGCCGCGGCTGATCGTGGTTGCCCAGCACATAGTTCGGCCAGGCTCCCCCCGGCAGCAAAGCCTCATACGTCTGCACGATCTCGGCGATCGAGCTCGCCTTCCAGGTCGCCTGAATCAAATGGAAGTTAAACGGCAGGTTCGCGCCGCGCAGCTCCGGGATCTCCGGCGACGTTCCTTCGGTCCCGCCTGTCTGCGACTCCCGCCCGAAGTAGTACCGCACCAGCTCCGGCAACGGCAGATAGATCTCCCCAATCAGCACTCTGTTCGATACCGAAACCGGGGCCAGCGTCTCCGGATCCACCACCCCGGTCTCCGCACCCGAGCCCGGCAGCGTCGCCCCATAGCTATCCATCAGCGCCCGCATGGCCGCCACAATCCGGTGCGTCCCTGGCTGGTCCGCGTTGTGCAGCGGCAGCGTCTTCGCGTGATCGTGCATGCCCGGCGCATACTCCCGGTTCACCGGGTTGTCGCGGAACTGGTCATCTTTGATCAGCAGCCAAAGCACATCCATCCGGAAGCCGTCCACGCCCTTGTCCAGCCAAAAGCGCATCGCCGCATAGATGGCCGCGCGCACGTCCGGATTGCGCCAGTTCAGGTCGGGTTGCTGCTTCAAAAACGAATGCAGATAGAACTGCTCCGTCGCCTCGTCCCAAGCCCAGCTCGGGCCCCCAAAGTGGGAAGTCCAGTTGTTCGGGTACCGCTCCCTGTCCGGCCGCCGGTCGTCCGGCCCACTTGGCCGCGCGGCATCGCGCCACAGGTACCAGTCGCGCTTCGCATCGGCTCGCGAGCTCCGCGACGCCAGAAACCAGGGATGCTGATCCGATGTGTGATTCGGCACAAAGTCCAAAATCACCCGCAGCCCTCGCGCATGCGCGGCCGTCAGCAACGCATCGAAGTCCTCCATCGTCCCAAACAGCGGATCGACCCCCGTATAGTCCGCCACGTCATACCCAAAGTCCGCCATCGGTGACGAATAGATCGGCGAAATCCAGAGCGCCTCCACCCCCAACGCCGCCAGATACTCCAACCGCGCCGTGATCCCCTTCAAATCTCCAATGCCATCGCCGTTGCTGTCCTGAAACGACCGCGGATAGATCTGGTAAATAACCCCCGTTTGCCACCACTGTGTGCCAGCGAACTCGTTGTCGGCCATATGCGCGCTTGGATGCAGGGGCGTAGCATCGGGACATGGCCGCTGCCCCGCCTCCAAGCCCCACGAAAGTTGTAGATCCCGAACTCGACGAGCTCCTCGCCGAAGCCGAGCGCGCGCATGGCCACCTCTGCGCCGGCCAGATCCTCGGTGTGCGCATGGCCATGCTCGCCCTGCACCGGCTCGGTATCCATCAGCCGCGCCGCAAGTTTCTCGCCAGCGGCGAGCTCAATCCGGACCGCAAACGTCCCGTCGTCTTTGTCGAGATCGACCGCTGCGCCACCGACGCAATCGGCGTCGTTACCGGCGCCCGCGTCGGCAAACGTGCACTGAAGCTGCGCGATTGGGGCAAGATGGCCGCCACCTTCGTGGACCTGGACGCCCCACTCGCCCCGCACCGGTACAAGGGCCTGCGCGTGACCGCGCGCGAAACCTCCAAGGACCGCGCCCGCGAGCTCTACCCCGACCTCCCAAAAAATGAGCAGCAGATGCAGGCCTACCGCGAGCTCCCCGACGAGGATCTGTTCGCCGAAGCCTGGGTCGCCGTCCCGCTTCCCCCCAGCGAGTTCCCCGGCTTCAAGGGCCTGCGCGCCCTTTGCGACCGATGCGGCGAAGGCAGCAACTTCGATCGCTTCGAAGACCGCAACTGCCAGCGCCTCTGCCTCCCC
>CAXUIF010000218.1:0-5169 GCA_964250995.1 uncultured Acidobacteriaceae bacterium | reverse complement strand
GGAAAGCTCTTGAACTCATCCCTTCGTCCCTGCCGCACCTTGTCCGCGAGCTCCCCGTGGAAGTCGCAGAAGTACGGAAACGGCGTTGACGCTCCCCACTCCTCTCCCATAAAGAGCATGGGAACCTGTGGCAGCAACAGATAGGTCGCGATCAGCGCCTTTAACGCTTCCGGGGTTGTGATCGCATCCAGCCTTTCGCCAAAGGCCCGGTTGCCAATCTGGTCGTGGTTTTGAATAAAGGCAACGAACGCTGCGGGCGGCAGATGCGCGCAGGGCTCTCCGCGGCGCTCCCCCGAGCACGCACTGGCCTGCCCCTGATAGGCAAAGCCCTCGGCCAGCGCCCGCCCCAGCAGCTTCGTGTCGCCTCGGTAATCGGCGTAGTACCCGGCGTCTTCGTGCGTGGCGGCCGTGTGCAGCACGTGGTGCATGTCGTCGTTCCACTGTGCGCGAAAGTGTTGCGGCTTCCCGTCGCGATCCCGCGTCAGCCGGAACGCCTCGTTCTTCTCGTTCTCCAGCACCAGATGAATCGGATACGGCGTGCCGAGCGCATGCACCCGTTCTGCAAGCTCCGTCAGCACGTGCTTCGGGCTTTCGTCGATGATCGCGTGCACCGCGTCCAGACGCAGCCCATCCAGATGGAACTCTTCGATCCAGTACAGCGCATTGTGGATTGCCAGAGCGCGCACGACGTCGCTTTGCTCGCCATCATAGTTCACCGCCGCGCCCCAGCTCGTCTTGTGCCGCTCGGTCAGCAGATTGGGGAAGTACGAGGGAAGGTAGTTCCCTTCTGGCCCGAAGTGGTTGTACACCACATCCAGCATCACCGCGATCCCGCGCGCATGCGCCGCCTCCACCAATGCCTTCAGGTCCTCCGGCCGACCGTACGCCGCTTGCGGCGCAAACCAGAGCACCCCGTCGTAGCCCCAGCCCCGCGTACCGGAAAAGTCGCCAATGGGCATGATCTCGATGACGGTCACGCCCAGGTCTTTCAAGTGGTCCAGCTTGCCGATGGCCGCGCTGAAGGTGCCCTCCGGCGTGAAGGCGCCGACATGCAACTCATACAGCACGGCCTCATTCCAGCTTCGCCCGCTCCAGGTGCTGTCCTGCCACAGGTAGCGGTCCGGCGCGATCACCTCACTCGGCCCGTTCACGCCTTCCGGCTGAAACCGCGATGCGGGGTCGGCTACCTGGCGGCCGTCCGGCAGCACGAAGCGATAGCGCGTACCCTCCCACGCCTCGCGCGTGACGCACTCATGCCAGCCATCGCCGAGCGGCCGCATCCCGATCTGCCCTTCGCGGCCGTCGACACAGAGGCCGACGCGCTCCGCCACCGGGGCAAACAACCGGAACCGCACCTCGCCGTGCGGCAGAACCTCGGTCCCAAACGGCATGCGGTGCGCCCGATTCTGCGGGCCTGCTTGTTTTTGCTGTATTTCGGTAGGCATAAGGGCATTCTCGGCGAGGTCCTGCACGGGAGATTCAGGGGACATACGCAACTCCGGAAGGCCTCTGGAAGGGCCTCTTCAGGTCTAGATTGGCGTGCTTGGGCGTGCTGAACGGCGCTTTTTTGCCGGTATGGTCCTTGTGATGCGGCCCGGTGCCCCGCGGCTGCGTCCCTGCCGACCCCCTTTGCACCGCAGACAAAGCAATCCCGGAAACGCTCGCCTCCACGAACATCTTTCGTGCATCCTAGGCGTGTGGCGGGAACCAACGACCCCGCCCGAGGAGATGGCATGGCCACAAATCAAGACCTTCCCGCAACCGACAGCGCAGCCGTTCTGCACGAGCTCGTGGGCGACGACGCCACTGCGGCCTTCGAAAACGACCCCAAGTTCTCTGACAGCAACCCGGCAGTGACTGGCTCCAGTGAAAACCTGCAAACCCGTACCGACCGTCGCGACGTTCAGTCCCAGCCCGACCTCAACACGCAAGCCGCTGTGGATGAGGACGACGATGAGGAAGAGGACGAGGAGGATGACGACCTCGAAGACGACGACGACGAGGATGACGACCTCGACGACGACGAAGACGACGAGGATGACGAAGACGAATACGAAGACACCGACGACGACGACGACGACGAAGAGGACGAGGACGAGGCGGATGCGTGATCACCCTGCGGACGAGGTGTCCTCCTCGTCCGCCCCCTTTGCCGACAAGCCCTCGCCAGAAGCCCTTCTGATCGACCAGGACACGGGCGACCTCGCGTCCGGTGTTGATGAGGACGCTCTGGATCACGACGAACTCGACACTGACCAGATCGCTAGCCCTTCCTAAGCCGGCAGCCCACAGCGACCGAAACCACTGAAAGCGAGTGTGCTTCGTTCTGCGGCTCGTATTCGTATCTGTCTCTCCTTCGACTTGACCCCGTTCTCTTGCAGCGAGGGGAGCGGCACGGGCCGGGGTAGTGATTCTTGCTCCCGCCCTTGGAGAAGGCAGCCAGCCCGGCCCTATTCCGCATCCCACGCAGTACTGTGAACCTCCAACCTTCCAAAGACACCTCCGCCCTTCTTAAAGGTTTGCTCGCCGGAGCCATCGGCGGCGTGGTTGCGACCGCAGCCAAGACATTGGCTGAACAGGTCTATCCCCCTCGGGTCCACGACGAGCCCGAGCCCCCCGAGGTCGCCGCGGAGAAGCTGGCCGGGCATCCGCTCGATGGGGGGACCAAGGCGCTTGCCGGAGAAAGCATTCACTGGGTATTCGGTACCGTCGCCGGCGCGTTCTACGGCGTGCTTGCCGAGCTATACCCTGCGGTCACGGCCAAGAGTGGGGCCACCTTCGGCCTCACCCTGATGAGCTTGACCCACGAAGGCGCGCTGCCCGCCCTCGGGCTCAGCCAGCCGCACGAGGATGAGTCTTTGCGCGAGCGCACCAGCGAAGGTGCCACGCACATCCTGTACGGCGTGGTCACGGAGAAGGTGCGTGGCCTGGTGCGGCACATGCTCGACTAACTGCACGGTGTCCGGCGAGTTGTAGCTTTGTCGCGAATGCGTGAGTTTTTTCGCCGCGCAACTTCGCCTCGGCAGCGGGAAAATGCGTAGGCGAGCACCGTTGCTGCGGGTGAGAGCGCTCGCTGAGCCGCCTCGAGCTGGAAAGCCTCCGGGCGCCCGTAGCGTGCTCGGAAGCAGCTTTCTTCAGAAACCGGTTCCGTATCGCGCACGACTGCTCGCCAAACCTTTGTATGGACGCACAGGCCGCCTCTCGCTGATCCGAGAAAGCGCATCCATCAAGCTAAACTCGTCCGGAACGGGGATGGATTACCTCTGAGAATGCATCAATCGGCTACACGGGATCGCTCTTCCAAACATGTTGTTATCGTTGGGGCTGGACCAGGCGGACTCGCTTCGGCCATGCTTCTCGCCCGCTCTGGCGTCCGCGTCACGGTCGTTGAGAAACATAACCGCGTTGGCGGCCGTACGGCCACCTTCGCGCAGGACGGCTACAAGTTCGACATCGGGCCTACCTTCTTTTTGTACCCGCGCGTACTCAAGGAGATCTTCGCCGATGCCGGCTACGACCTTGACCGCGAGGTCCCGATGCATCGCCTGGATCCGCAATACCGCCTGATGTTCGGCGACGGCGGCAAGATCGACGCCACCCCCGACGTCCAGCGCATGGAAGCCGAGATCGCCCGCATTTCCCCGCACGACGCTGAGGCTTTTCGCGGCTTTCTGGAGCGGAATCGGCGCAAGCTGGCCAGCTTTCTCCCGTTTCTCGAGTCGCCGTTCGAGTCCTGGACCGACCTGATGAAGCCGGAGATGCTGAAGCTTCTGCCGCTGCTCAAGCCCTGGCTCTCCCTTGACGGCGACCTCCGCACCCACTTTAAAGACGAGCGTATCCGCCTCGGCTTCAGCTTTCAATCCAAGTACCTGGGTATGAGCCCGTTCCGCTGCCCGTCGCTGTTTTCGATCCTGAGTTTTCTGGAGTACGAGCACGGCGTCTTTCACCCGGCCGGCGGCTGCGGCGCGGTCACCGCGGCCATGGCGCGGATCGCCGAAGACATGGGCGTCGAGGTTCTTCTCAATGAGCCGGTTGAAGAGCTCCTCGTCGAAAACGGCGAAGCGCGTGGTGTCCGCACGGGCAAGCGCACCCTTCATGCCGACTCCGTCGTCGTCAACGCGGATTTCGCCGACGCCATGCGTAAGCTGCTCCCCGGCAAACACCGCAAGCGCTGGACAGATAAGCGCATCGCCGGCAAGCGCTTTTCCTGCTCCACGTTCATGATGTATCTCGGCATCGAAGGTCGCTTCGACAACGTAGCGCACCACACCATCTACCTGGCCAAAAATTACAAACAGAACCTGCGCGACATCGAGGGCCTCCATCGCCTCTCCGAGAACCCCAGCTTCTACGTCCAAAATGCGTCCGTCACCGACCCCACCCTAGCCCCCAAAGGCCATTCCACGCTGTACGTGCTCCTGCCCGTCACGCACGAGGTCGACACCATTGACTGGACCGAAGAACGCGATCGCTTCCGCGCCCTTGCGCTGAAACAGATCGAAAAGATCGGCATCACTGACCTTGAGGGCCGGATCCGCAGCGAGCGGATCCTGACCCCCGCCGGCTGGCGCACTGACTTTGATCTTCACAAGGGCGCTACCTTCTCCATGGCGCACTCGCTCACGCAGATGCTGCACCTGCGCCCGCACAACCGCTTCGAAGACGTTCGCGGCATGTATCTGGTTGGCGGGGGCACCCACCCCGGCTCGGGCCTCCCGGTCATCTTTCAATCGGCGCGCATCTCCTCGCGGCTCCTTCTGGAAGACCTCGGCATTGAACCGAAGTGGCAGGCCGAACACAACAACACCTTTCGCGAAGACCTCATGCAAGTTGCCTCATGAGCCCGGCTACGATCAACTCCGACGCGAGCAGGCTTATGCTGGCCGAAGTGGATGACCCGGCCCAAAACTCGTCGCTGCACGCGGAACCAACGTTCCAGGCGCTGTCCTCTCGACCGGAAAGAAGCGCAGTGGGGAGGCCTGCGGTCTTGCCCGCGGCGCCACAAGCGCCGGGCACCCCCCCTGCGGCGGTCGACGCACAAACCTCGACGTGCGAGGCCGCCTTTTGCAGCCGGGTTCGCGCAGAGGCCTCCGAACGCCTTCTGCCTGAAGCCCAGCGTCGCTGGGCCGCCCGGCCCCTTATCGAACGTCTGCAGCCTTTGCGCCAGGC
>CAXUIF010000217.1:0-5174 GCA_964250995.1 uncultured Acidobacteriaceae bacterium | reverse complement strand
AGGCGGAAGCGGAGGTGGACCGGTTTGTGGAGCGGGCGTTTCTGGCGGGGATGCCGCGGATTCGGGTGGTGCATGGGGTGGGAATGGGGATTCTACGGCGGACGTTGCGGGACTATTTGAAGAAGCATCCGCATGTTACTGGCATTGAGGAGCCACCGTATAACGAGGGTGGGCAGGGTGTGACGATGGTGTCGCTGCGGCAGTAAGGCTCGAGCGAAGTACGGTTTTGTTGAGCTATGAGGTGTGAGGGGATGAGCTGTGAGGAGTGCGAGGCGAGGGCCGCTGCTAGTGGTGAAAGCTGGTGTGGGAGAGGGGGGGGATGCGGGTGGCTTCGAAGAAGACGCCGCAGGCGGAGACGATGATGCGGTTGGGGGCGGCGAGGAGGACGGAATCGCCGGGGACCTCGGTAGTGGCGCCGGTGATGTCCATGTCTTCGTGCTGGAGATCGACTTCAGTGACGGCGGAGGCGTGGATGCCTAGCTGCGCGAAGCTGGCGGCGCTGTTGCCGCTGCCATTTTCCTTGCTGAATTGTGTAGCGGTGACGGTGCGGGTGGTGATGTCTTCGAGCGGGACGTTGCCGTCTTTCCAATGGAGGGAGTCGGAGCGATAGCTCAACGTGGAACCCACGAGCGGGGCGGCCTGTTCGCGGCCCCAACAGGCGGTATTCGAGGTGGGCAGCACGCGGATGATGCGCCAGGTGCCCTGGAGGCGTGCGGGCAGGGGCTCGGCTGAGAGCGGGGAGGCAAACAGCAAGGGCGCGAGGACGGCGGCGAGGAGACGACAGGGCGTGGCTCTGCAGAAGGTAGGCATGGTGGTCGTGGTCTTGATGTGCTGGTAGGTTCGCTTCACCAAGAGAGGATGCGGGGGCAGGGCGGAGCGTTGGACGCGGACTCCACGAGGGAGATGACGATGGAGAGTTACGAAGGTGCGGTGCGGCGCGGCCCGGGTGCGCGAGAATAGACCGTATGGATCCAAAGCGACTGCGGGAGGAGACGCGCGCCGAGCATGAGGCGGCGGAAGCGCTGATGCCGGTGATGACGGCGGGGCTGACGCGCGCGGGATACGCGGAGGTGTTGGTGGCCCTGCAGCCGATCGTGGAAAGCTGGGAGGCATGGGCCGAGACGTTTGCACCGCGTGAAGTGCAGGGGCTGCTGGAAGGGCGAGGGCGAAGGGACCTGTTGCGTGCGGATCTGCGAGCGATGGGCGTAGCGCAGCCTGCGACGGAGCAGCCGCGGGTGGATTGGGGACAGGTGCTGGGCTTTTCCGGGAGCGAGGGGGAAGGCTTTGCCGCGGCTTTTCTGGGTGGGCTGTATGTGATGGAGGGATCGACGTTGGGAGGGCGGTTTGTGGCGCGGCATGTCGAGGCTGTTCTCGGTCTGCGTCGGGGCGAGGGGAATGCGTACTTCGAAGGGTATGGGGATGCTACCGGGGCCATGTGGCGTGAGGTGACAGCGTGCCTTTCGGAGGTGCCGGAGGCGTTAGCGCCCGTGGTGGTGGAGGCGGCGCGACGAACGTTCCGCGCGTTTGGGGATGCCTTGCGCGGTGGGTTGGCTGCATCGCAGACGGGGCAGGGCTGACGCGGTCTGACCCGAAGGCATCGTAGGGAGGGTGAGCACGTCCCGTATTCCCCCCGGCCCCAACGCAGTGACGGTAGCAGAAGAGAAGGTTGCGACGAAGGCTCGTTGCGAGGAAGAGTCAATCCGTGTGCCCGGCGCGGTGCAGCAGCATGGATTTCTCTTGATGACCGATGCTGCCGTGACCACGGTGCTGGTGGCGAGCGAGAATGCGGAACGGTTTTTGCGGCTGCCCCTCCGGTTGGTTCTTGGATCACGGCTGGACGCGTTGCTGGAGCGCGAGTTGCTGGCGAGCCTGCAACTGTTGCGGGTGCATCCTGGGCCGGAGCGCGAAGGCATGGCGACGTTTCTGGGGTCGTTTCGGGTTGCGGGTCAGTTCTTCAGCGTGGTGAGCCACTGTGCAGGGGCGAACCGGGTACTGGAGTTCGAACTGCAGGACCGGCTGGTTGGCCCGGAGATGATGAACGGGGTGATCACGAACTTTGTGGGAAAGCTGAGCCGGTTGGGCACGCAGGCCGAACTGTGCGAGGCGCTGACGCGGCAGATTGCCGATCTGACGAACTTCGATCGTGTGCTGTTGTATTCGTTTGACGACGAGGGGCACGGCACCGTGCTTTCGGAAGTGAGCAACGGCAGGCTGCCAAGCTATCTGGGCATGCGGTTTCCGGCTTCCGACATTCCGCAGCAGGCGCGTGAGTTGTATGTGTTGAATACGATCCGCATCATCCCGGATGCGGGGTACCCGCCGTCGCCGCTGCACGGCATTGCGAACGAGGATCCGAGCGGGTTGGATCTTTCGCTGAGCTTGCTGCGCAGTGTGTCCCCCATGCACCTCGAGTACATGCGCAACATGGGGACGATGGCGTCGATGTCGGTGTCCCTGGTGACGGAGGGCAAGCTGTGGGGGCTGATCAGTGCGCACCATGCAGAAGCAAAGCTGGTGCCGTACCTGGTGCGGAGCGCGTGCGACATGCTGAGCAAGGTGGCTGGGACGCAATTGGCGAGTTTTGCTACGGCCGCGCGTTTGCACCAGATGGTGCAGTTCCATGCGGTGCAGCGCAACGTGATTACGGAGCTAGCAACGGCGCCGAACTACCAGGACGGACTGGCGCAGGCGATGCCGCAACTGTTGGACGTGACTGCGGCGGCGGGTGTGGCGCTGGTGATCGACGAGCGCGTGGTGCGGCAAGGCGAGTTGCCGGACGATGCGGCGGTGCGACGGATTGCGGCCTGGCTGGATGAGCAGGGAGAGCGGGAGCTTTGGAGCAGTGAACATCTGGCTGCAGATCTGCCGTGGGCAGAGGGAATCAGCGGGAGCGCGAGCGGGGTGTTGGCGATCCGAATCTCTTCCGTGCAACGACGGTACCTGCTGTGGTTTCGACCGGAGATCGTGACGACGGTACGGTGGGCGGGAGAGCCGGAGAAGATCGCGCAGGCGAAGGCGCAGCTGAGCCCGCGGAACTCGTTTGAGGAGTGGAAGGAGACGGTACGCGGGCGAAGCGCGCCATGGACGGAGGTAGAGATTGAGTCGGCGAGGGACTTCCGCGGGGCGTTGATTACGATCGGGTTGCGACGGGCGGAAGAGGCTGTTGAGCTCGGCGAGGCGCGGTTCCAGCAGTTGACGCAAGCATTGCCCGTACGGGTCTTTACGTCCGACGATGCAGGGCAGCTGACGTACACGAACGAGCGTTGGCGGGCTACCGGCATGGGCAGCGTGGGGCGGTGGTTTGATGAGGTGCTGCTGGTGCCCGAGGATGCGGCGACCTGTGGGGCGCTTTGGCCGGTAGCGGTGGGCAAGAATCGGGCGTTTGAGGCCGAGGTGCGGCTGCGGACGCAAGAGGCCGATGGAAGCTTTGGGCCGGAGCGATGGAACTTCGTCCGCGCCGTGCCGTTCCATCGAGCAGGGGCGGAGCGGGCCGGTTGGATTGGCTGCCTGGTAGACCTGACGGAGAGCAAGGAGCGCGAGATGGCGCTGCGGATGAATGAGAAGCTGGCGCTGACGGGGCGGATGACCAGCGTGATTGCGCACGAGATCAACAATCCGTTGGAGGCGATCACGAACCTTATGTATCTGCTGCGGGCGGAGATCGATCCGAGCGGGCCGGCCACGGGGTACATCGGCATGGTGGAAAACGAGCTGGAGCGCATTTCGGGGATAACGAAGCAGACACTGCGGTGGAACCGCGAGAGCTCGGACACGCGCGAGTCGTTCGTGGCAGGGCACATGGTGGACGATGTGCTGCGATTATTCGCGGGTAAGATTCGCAATCGGCAGATCGTGGTAGGGGTGGAGGGCGACCGGGAGATGCGGCTGTGCGGGGTCTTGGGGCAGCTGCGCCAGGTGCTGGCGAACCTGGTTTCGAATGCGATCGACGCAGCGCCGGTAGGGGGACACGTTACGGTGCAGATCCTTTGCGAGGGACAGTGCGGGGAAGAGGTGGGTTTCGCTGTGCAGGACAACGGTGGAGGGATTCCGGTAGAGGCGCAGAAGCGCCTGTTTGAGGCGTTCTATTCCACCAAGGGTGATTTGGGGAACGGCTTGGGACTGTATATCTCGCGCGAGATTGTGGAGCGACACGGCGGCAGGATTGAGGTGGCGGCGTCGTCAGGAGGAGGCACGACGATGCGGGTGGTGCTGCCGCTGCACGGGCCGCCGCTGGCGGCGTAATCAGGGAGTGGTGGCGGAGGTGGCCCAGTAGGCGGCGCGGTGTGCGACCACGGCATCGGGGTACTTGGGGACGTGCACCGCGACGGTGTGAAGGCCAGGTGCCGCAGCCTGCGAGCCAGTGGGAAAGCGGGGCACGAAGCTGAGCTCGTAGGCGTTGTGGACGCGGTTGGCGAGGGTATTCAGGCTGCGATCGAAGCCGTGCTCGGAGGCGAAGTTGATGTACTCGCCGCCGGTCTCGTGAGCCAACTCCTTGGGCGCGTTCTTGCGAAGGGACTGGATGGCCATGCCGACCAGGCCAAAGAGACTGCCGGTAGCGCCATCTGCGGTCTTTAGGTCCTCGACCATGGCGTCGCGGCCAGGGGAGAAGGCGACGGCATCGACGAGGGTATTGGAGCGGTCGAGGGCCTCGATGACGGAAGCGGGCTTTGCGAGGCTGCCGTGGTCGCGAGTTTCGGAGATGAGCAGGATGACCCGGCGACCTGTAGCGCGGTCGCGATCGAGAAGCCGGTTGGCATAGGAGAGCGCGTCGAAGATGCCCGCGCCAGGGTCGTCGAAGCAGGGCTCGAGCTTGCTGAAGGCAGCATCGCGGCGGGCGGGGTCGCCGGTGAGGCCGCTGAGGAGTTCGAGTTCTTTGCCGAAGTCGACAACAGCGACGCGGGCGGGGGCGCCGCCGACGATGGCGTCGACCATGGTACCAAGGCCTTTGATCTTTGGGCCTTCGCGCCAGGCGTCGCGTGAGCATTGGACCAGGACGACCAGGGAGAGCGAGACAGGGTTGCCGGAGTCGTCGAGCTGTGGGCGCTGCGGGAGGCCGTCGGCCTCGATGGCGAAATCTTCGGCGTGGAGGCCGAAGATGGTGTCACCCTTTCGGGTGCGGACCTCGGTGGGCACGAGGACGAGTTGGGACTGCACGGTGAGCGTGGGGGCAGGAA
>CAXUIF010000216.1:0-5185 GCA_964250995.1 uncultured Acidobacteriaceae bacterium | reverse complement strand
CCGTTGGCATTTGCCTCTTCCTCGGTAAGGGGGCGACCGCCGGCGAGCTCCCTTTTGACCAGATCGCTGACCGTTTTGCTATCGACAAACAGGCCGCTGGCCATGATGCGCTGTTGCACCACACGCATGGTGGGACCCATGTCCTTGGGGCTGGGACGCTCTCCACCGTTGCCCGCTTTCACATGCTCGATGGCGCCCCGAACGATCGGCAAGATGTCGTCCTCCTGAGCCTGTTTGGGTAGATACATCTCGATCATGCCGATCTCGGCGCGTTCTTTTTCGGCGAGTTCGGGGCGGCCACCCTTGGTGAACTGCTCGGCGGAGTCGCGCCGTTGCTTGATCAGCGTTTTTAGAATCGATTGCTCTTCGGGCTCGGTCAGCGGTTCACGCTTGTCGATCTCCTTGGACCTAAGTGCGGATTTGACCATGCGCAGGGTGGTCAGCTTGGCCTCGGCGCGCGCTTTCATGGCGACGATGATGTCGGTGTTGAGGCGTTCCGCGATGGTCGGCATGGTGTGGCTCCTGTTTCTGACAGCTTATCGCGGCTTGCGCACGGCGGTCGCGTTGATCGTACGGGCGTCGCCGGACAGGGGTCATCCGTCGATAGAATGGGTGCATATGATTCGCAAAACGCGACTGTTTACGCCCGGCCCGACCCCCTTGCTGCCTGCCGCGCAATTCGCCATGGCGGCCGCCGATATCCATCACCGGACCCCAGAGTTCCGGGCGATGTTCAAGCGTGTGTTGCAGCAGCTGAAAATCTTTGTGGGTACGCAGAACGACGTGGTGGTGCTGTCGAGCTCAGGGACCGGCGCCATGGAGGCCGCGGTCTCGAACCTGACCTCGCCGGGCGACCGCGTGCTGGTGCTTTCGGCCGGCAAGTTCGGCGAACGGTGGACGGCGCTGGCGAAGGCCTTCGGGTGTCCCGTGGACGTCGTCTCCAAACCCTACGGCGAGACGTTCACCCCGGAGGAGGTCAAGGCTGAGCTACGCCTGGAGACCCGCTGTGTGTTCGTGCAGTCGAATGAGACCTCTACGGGCACGCGGCACGATGTCCAGGCGATCGGGCAAGTGTTGAAGGAAGAGCACTCCGAAGCGCTCCTGGTGGTGGACGCCATCACCGGGCTGGGCACCACGCATTTGGAGATGGACGCCTGGGGCATCGATGTGCTGATCGGCGGCTCGCAGAAGGCCGTGATGATTCCCCCGGGGCTGAGCTACCTTGCCGTCAGCGAGCGTGCCTGGGACCGCATGGAGGCGACCTATAACCCACGCTACTACTTCGATCTGCGCAAAGAGCGCAAGAACGCCAGGAACGGTGAAAGCGCGTATACCCCGGCCGTGGCGCTGATCGCGGCCCTGGGCGCTGCGCTGGACTGGATTGCGGCGCAGGCGGGAACTCCCGAAAACCCGGCGGGCGATCTGGCCGAAGGCCGCCGCAAGCTGGTGGACAACGCCGAGCTGATCGCGGCCATGACCCGTGCCGCGGTGCAGGCGCTGGGGCTGACCCTGTTTTCGCACGCGCCGGGCGCCGCGGCCACGGCAGTGAACGCGCCGGAAGGTGTGGACTCCGCCGTCTTTTGCAAGGCGCTGAAGGACCGGTTCGGCGCCGTGATCACCAATGGCCAGGGCGAGATGAAGGGCAAGATCTTCCGCATCGCGCACCTGGGGTTCTTCGACTACATGGACACCATCGCGCTGGTAGGGGCGTTGGAGCAGGTCATGGTGAAGAGCCTTCCGCAGAGCGGGGCGCAGTTTGGATCCGGCCTGATTGCCGCGCAGCAGACCTATGCAATTTGGGCCGGCGAGCAGTAGGTTTCAAGGGCACCTCAAGGGTGGCAGTAGAGCTTAGCTCCACCTGGCGCTATCTCTCCCCCAACCTCCCCTGCACAGGGCAGACCTTCGGTCTGCCCTCTTTCTTGTGCGCGCTCCCCCGAACGTTGCAGCCTCTGGTAACCGAAACGGAACGGGGAGGAGCATGGGCGTGGGATGTTATCCAGAGTCGATCTGAACGATAACGGTCGTCAGCCCTCGCCGACGGCTGCACGACTAGCCGCGACCGGTGCTGTGGGCGTGAAGAGCCGTCGCTAAAAACCCGGGTGCCGGTACCGCATCGCAACCAACGCTGAGCAAGAGCGATTCGTTTTCAGGTCCAACGAGGTGTTTCTATGTCGATCCGTTTGCGCATGCTGGCGGTACCCACCTTCGGTGCGTTGTCGCTGGCGGCTGCGTCTACGCTCCTAGGCTGCGGTTCCGGCGTCTTGGCAGGCCCATCGGCTACAGCGGGCCTCAAGATCCACGGGGATGTTCATGGGGGCGCGTACCCGATTCAGGGTGCCACAATCCGGCTCATGGAGACCCAGTCCAATGGGGTTTGGGATGTGGCAACGGGCAGCTACACGGGTGTCGCCAAACAGTTGTTGCAGACGACGTCGGACAACCTGGGATACTTCACCTTTCCCGACACCGGCTGGACGTGCGATGCGGGCCAGTACGCCTACATCACGGTGAGCGGCGGGCATACGGCCGCAGTGAATAACCCCAATGTGGTGCAGGTAGGCGTGATTGGCGGCTGTTCTACGGATCTCGCCAACAAGACCGAGATCGACAACGTCAATGTTTATCTTTCCGAACTGAGCACAGTGGCTGCGGCTTACGCGCTCGGCAACTTCATCAGCATCGACAACACCAACGCCGCCACGGGCCAGCAGATGGTGAACATCACCGCGCCCGCGAACAACAACAGCCTCACGCCGGGTTGCACAGGTCTTGGTACCACCGGAACTACCGCGCTCGCGTGCACGCAAGCCGGACTGGCGCATGCGTTTGCGAACGCCTATAACCTGGTCGACCAGGTAACCTTTGGCGCCAATCAGTTCCCGACCGGGGCTGCACGGACGACCTTGCCGCAGAACAAGCAGGCTGCCGTCCCGCAGGCGCTGATCGACACCATGGGCAATATTCTGCAGAGCTGTGTGGACTCCGGCGGTGGCACCGTGGCGGACTACGGAACCTATGTGCCGGGCGGCAGCGGCAGTTCGCGGTGTGGCGACCTGTTCTACTGGGCCACGCCGCCGGGGTCGACCACGGCGCCCACCAACACCTTGCAGGTAGCACTGAACATGGCGCGGTACCCAACCAACAACGTGGATGCGTTGTTTCGCTTGCAGCCGCGCGCGCCGTTTTTCACGCCGGAGATGACCTCGGACACCCTCAGCGCGGACAGTTCGAAACTGATGGCCTATACGCTCTCCATCTTCTATCTGGGAACGGGTCTGCCCAATGACAGCGGCTTGCCCTACCCCGTGGAAGTGGCGCTGGACGGCAACGACAACGCGTATGTTGCGTACAGCGGCGGCAGCAACGGCTCGACCTACGGCGCCGTGGACGAATTTGCTCCAGACGGTACCGGTGTCTTCGCCGGGGCACATCAGGCGCTGATTCCTAACCCGTCCTCCCTTGCATTGGATTCCAGGGGCTATGCCTGGCTCTCAAACGACACGTCGTTTAACGGGAACGTCTTTCAGATCGGCACACCCGGTTCGGGTGGCACCTACGGCTCGGTCGGCACGACGCTGACGGTTCCCCATGGCTTTGCCGCAGGCCTGGCTGTCGACATGTCCAATAATCTCTGGACCGTGCGCGACGATGCGTCCCAGCAGTCGTTGTACCGTTTCAATGCCGGAAGCGGCTACACCCAAGACTTGTTCAACACGGCGCCGCAGCTGGGGATAGCTGCGAAGAGGATCTTCGTCGATTTCCGGCAGAATGTGCTGGGTGTTACCAGCAATACAGACCCGCTGGGCAATCTGATTGGGTCGGCATCCACACAGGTCTTTTTGTTTCCTTACGCCGCCGGTGCGGCCGATACGCAACTGCACACGACGACCCTGAACGCCGGCAACGCCTACGGCATCGCTATGAGCAATGCGGACATCTCGTATGTGCCGCTAAGCCAAGAGTTGGATACCGAAACGGGCTTTGCCAATGGGATCATGCAGAGCAACGGCGCCGGCTCGTTCACGGGACTGTCGTCCACGAACGCAACCTACTCGGTCCCGATGGGCGTCGCCATGGACGGCGCGGGGAGCCTGTTTTGGTCGGATTTCGAAACCGCCGGGCAGATTTTTTGGATGGCTCCCGCGTCCCCAACCGCGGTATCGACAGGAACGCTGACGTCCTTCTTCCCGTGCTATCCGGTGAACGGCCGATGCTATAGCGGTGCGTCTTCGTATTTGCGCGGCATGGCGATCGATAGTGCAGGAGCCATGTGGTACCTGGCCGATAGCACGACGGGGGTGGTGGTGCAGACCCTGGGGCTGGCTGCACCGAGCTACCCGCTGCTCTCCTATGCGCGCGGAGGCGTCATCGTTCAGTGAAGGACAGCCCCTCAGACACGAACACGCGCCGGAACGCGTGAGCGCAAGGACCTCAAGGGTGCGCTGGAGCTTTCGCGACTCCAGGCTCGACTCACTAAGCCGACCTCCGCTGAAAAGGGCAGACCTGCGGGTCAGCCCTTTTCCACTGCGGACTCACCCGGACGTTGCAGCCTGGGGTAACCGAAACGGAACGTGAGGGGCATGAGCGTGGGATGTTTTTCGCGCTCGATCTGAACGATAACGGTCTGAAGCCTGCCAGAGACGGCGTGAGATGTCTGTTACATGTGGTGTGGTCAAGGTTGCGCAAACACGCAGCCGGCCCCCAGAGCGCGCCAGGAACGTAGAAGGAACATCTTTGTCCAGGACCTGCGAGGAGACTTGTGCCGAATCAGTTGCGTGCGTTGGGGTTGAAGGGAATCGCTGTATTGGCCGCGGCCGGAGCGTCTTTGTTGACCGGGTGTGGTGCAGGTTCCATGGCAGAGCTGTCGAGCGATTCAGCGCAGGTGACCGGGTTCAGCATCTCCGGCCATGCGCACGGTGGCGCGTACCCGATTAAGAACGCGCTGGTTCGCCTGCTTGAGACCAGCTCCGACAACACCGTGGCCTGGAACACGGCAACGAACAGCTACACGGGGAACACGAACGTTCACCAGATTGCGACCACGACCTCCGACACGACCGGCTACTTCACCTTTCCGACAGCCAGTGTCTCGTGCACCGCGGGGGATTACGTCTATATCCAGGTGAGTGGCGGCGCGACGGCCGCTGCGACCAACAACAACGTGATCCAGCTTGGCATCGTTGGC
>CAXUIF010000215.1:0-5227 GCA_964250995.1 uncultured Acidobacteriaceae bacterium | reverse complement strand
TTCGGATCCGTCTCATGGAGGTTAGGGAATTCGTCTCGGTACACATCCGGGCGCGCCGGGGTGTACAGCGCATACGGTTCCAGCAAGGGCTCGCCATGCAGGAACACCCGGCCGTTGCGCAGGTACAGCCGGTCCCCGGGCAGGCCGATAACCCGCTTCACCAGGAGCCGGGAAGGCTCCAGTGGGTAATGAAAGACGGCCAGATCGCCCCGCCGCACTGCCCCGGGCGCCAGTAGTCGCGACCACCAGCGCCCCACCCCGGCTTCCAGGCCGGATTTGCTGACCAGCACAAAATCCCCGACCTCCAAGGTTGGCACCATGGAGCTGGAGGGGATCCGGTAGGTTTGGCACAGGAACGTCAGCAGAAACAGCGCGATAAGGACGCCACGGAGCATGGCCGCAACCGTCATCAGCAGGCTCGGGGGTCTTTGCCGCCCAACGGCCACTGCCGGTGTCACGCACCGTGCCCTGCGCGAGGGGACCCAGCACTCTCAGTCGCCGGCTCGGTTCCTTGCGGCCACTGCTCGAGGGCCAGCTCTGCGGCGGCCTGCTGCGCCTCTTTCTTACTTCCGCCCTCCCCCTTGGCGAGCCCGCGGGTTTGTCCGTCCTTCCCTTCCAGGCGCACCTCCACGGTGAACCGTCGCGCGTGGGCGGGCCCTGTCTCCCCCGCATCGGCGTAGATTACGCGGCCTGCCCCGACCGCCTGTACGTGCTCCTGCAGGCGGCTCTTGGCGTCGCGCAAGGCCCCGCGGCCCGGAGCCGCCTCCAGCGCCGCTCGGATCGCCGGCAGTTCCGGCTCTACCAAGAGCCTTTCCACCAGCTCGCGGACCGTCCGTAAGGCCTTCTCACCCGTGCGTGCCCGCGCGTCGGCAGACCGCCGCACGTCCAGGTAGACCGCCCCCAAGACCGCTTCCGCTGTGTTGGCCAGCACCGCCATTTTCTGGCGACCCTCACCGGTTTCGGCGCTTCTGCCCAGCCGCAGCGCCTCGCTCAGGTGCAGCTGCTCGCCCAGCTCTGCCAGCCGTTTCCGGCTCACCAGTGCGGCTCGCATGCGGGTCAGTTCACCTTCCGTGCGCTCGGGAAACTGCGCCACAAGAAGCTCGGTTACCGCCAGCCCAACCACCGCGTCCCCAAGGAACTCCATCTGCTCGTTGTCCGTCCCCGGCGCATTGGGCTCGTCGCTATTGGTCTTCGCCCGGCCCAGCCGCGCTTCATAGATGAACGAGCTGTGCGTAACCGCCAGGGTCAGCAGCGCGGGATCAGCAAAGGTATAGCCCAGGCTCTGCTGCACTTGCTCCAACGAGGCTTCTTGCCCTCCTGAGGCTTCCCGGCTGCTCGCCGCTCCGGGCCCAGCTGTCCTTTTCGTCCCTTGCGCTGCGGTTCGCTTGGCGGTCTCTCGCGGCTCTGCGGTGGTACGTGGCGCCATCCCGTGATCCTAGTTCCCAAGTGCCTCGCAAGGCTATTCCAGCGAACTTCTCAAGCCCCGTCAGCCTGCCCGGCTTTCACCGAGAGGCCCACCCGCACACAGCGAAGACGCCGCCTGTGTCGCAGGGCGCGCCTTTACTGTGGTTGGCCCGGCTTGTAGGCGTCCTTCTGCGCCTTGCCCGTCGGATCGAAATCGCCCTCTGCTTGCTTCGGCTTCGCACCCGCACGCAGCGGCAGGGCGAATGGCTGCTTGATGCCTTTCTCGGCCGCCAGCTTGGTGTCGAGTCGCGCATCACGGGCGGCCAGCGCCGCTTGGTACTCCGCCACCGCATGCGTCCGGTCCGGCGGGTCCAGCGTGTCGTACAGCCGTCCCCTGTAGATGTGGCTCCACGCCAGGGTGCGCGGATCGCGACTCAGCTTCAGGGTCTGCTCAAAGCCTTGCATGGCCTTGTCCGCCTGACCCTGCATCAGGTCGATTCGGGCCAGCACATACTGCGCTCGCCCGTGGTCGCCAGTAGGGTCCTCGAGCGCCTTGCCCGCCAAGTCCGCCGCGCCTGGAATATCTCCCTTCATCAGATCCGCTTCTGCCAGATCGATGCCTTGGGCAGCGCGTGGCCGAGACGCCACGGCCCGCCCCAGCGGATCGCGGCTGGTATCGGCCACAAAGACGATCTCCTGCGCTCGCCGGCGCTCGCCGTCCACATCCAGGCCGTAGATCATCGGAGCGATCTCGTCCCGCAGCCCGTCCCCATTGTGTTCCATGGCGCTCAGGGCCTTGTAGAAGTACCCCGTCAGCACCCAGCCGGCGCGCTCGTCCCGCACGACCACCACGTTCTGCGCAGCCGCGGTTTCGCGATCGTACACGGCCTTGGTCGCGTCGTACCGGTCTATCTCGGCGCGGGCCTTGCTGGTCGGTTTCGCCGGAGCGGGCTCGGCAAGCCGGTACAGGTGCGCCTCAATGCCCTTGATCAGGCATTCGGTTAACAGGGCCTCCACGTCGCTCTTGTCTTCAAACGGAATTGGCGCGTCGGCCACCCCGCGCAGCAGCGGCTGAAGGCGCTCCATGGCCGCACCGCGACTGTACACAAACGGCTCCGTCACATAATGCAGGTAGATATGGCGAATGTCGTCCAGCCGCACGGGATCGCCGCTCGCACGATTGTCCGGCGACATCACCACAATGTAATCCGACCCGTAGATCCGCGCGTTGGTCAGTGCCGGCGACAGCATCGGCTCCAGCAGTACCAGAAAGCGACGTCCGTCGTAGCTCGACACCGGCTGGTGCAGGTAGATGTTGGTTTGCAAGAGCATCTGCGTCATCGGGTCATGGACCCGTGCGACCAGGGCCTCGTACTCCGCCCGGTGCCGCACAAACACCAGGTGCAGCTGGACGGCTTCGGCAAAGGTCCGCAGCAGCGGCAGCACGTTCACCACAGCCGCTGCCTGCGGCGGCAGCTTGGTCTCCTCGACGTTGGGCGTCAGCTCCGGCGGCGGCGAAAGATACAACGCCAGGGATACATACTGCCCCACATCCAGCGCCCGCTCCTGCAACTGGTGCTGCGCCACATAGAGGCAAAGCGCATCGCGGCTGGACCGTGCGGCTTCGCTCGCCGCCAACGCTTCATTCATCTCCGCGCGCACTTCGCCCCGAACCGCGGCCGAGTGCTGGAGATCGGCGTCGTAACCGCACACGTTCAGCGCCGTGGCGATCTCAAAAAGCGGCTCGTTGTATTCCAGCGTCACGGCCGCGCCGCCGGGCTCAATCTGTGCCGCGCGCGGCCGCGCGACGACCGTGCTGCTGTCGGTGGCTCGCTGACCCTCCGGCTGGGACGAGGAGGAAGAGGAGCTCTGTGCCCCCACGAACGGCGCAGCGTTCAACAGCGCGCAAAGCGAGGCAATCGCAAGCAAAAAAGGAACTCGAAACCACATGGCAGCGTTCTGACGCACGCCGATCAGTCTAGGGAAGCAACCCTACCGCAAGCAAGCGCGGCTGTCTTCGGGAGCTTCAAGTGCCCTCAACCGACCGGCGCTCGGCTCAGCTCCGTACGGAAACGGCCGTATAGGTCATCATCACGTGTCCTGGAACGGGAACGCCAAACACCGTCGCCGGCTTGAACACGCTCCCCAGCAGGTTGGCCTCCACCCAAAGTCGCGTTTGCGCGTCCTCCGGACCGTCCATAAGATCGAAGTCGTACACCCGCCCGTTGGCGTCCACCTTTGCGTCCACCAGCACGGCCAGGAACGGCTTGTTGCTCGCGAGGGCCCCTACAGCTGCCTGCGAGTACAGGTACTTTGGTGCATTCAGGTGCGCCATGCGGTCGTCGTTGGCTTGCACGGGCAAGGCCGTTCCCAAGATGCAGGCTGCGCTTCCCAGGATGACCAGCGTGGCTGCAAATCCTGCCCCGAGCCGCAGCCCGGTGGGCACAAGTGTCCGCTGCGAAAACGCCATCATCCGCTGCCAAGGGGAAAGGTTCCGACCCGTGCCCATTTCGCTGGCCAGCACATCCCTGAGCCGCGCCTGTAACGCCAGCGGGGCTTTCGCGGGCCCAAGCTCCCCAAGCGCGGTCTGCATCGAGCGCCACGCAGCAAACTCGTCGGCACACGCGGGGCATGCCCCAAGATGCGCGGCCAACTGTGCCATCGTGTGCCCGTCCAGCGCGCCGTCCAGGTACGCCGAAAACTCTGCCCGGCTCTGCTCGCAAGACTCCGTCAGCTCTGCCTGCGCAGCGTGTCTACCCTTTAGCCAACTCACGACACCACCAAACCTTCCTTGGTTGTGATGCTGGTACGGGCCCGGCGGCTCTTTTGTTCCTCGGTCTTGTTGTGCACCGCCCCTTGGGGCAGGCTCCCACGCAGCGCTTCGCGCAGGGCGGCGCGCCCTCGCATCAGCCGGCTCTTGACCGTGCCGACGTTGGTCTGCAGAATCTCCGCGATCTCTTCATAGGCGAACCCCTCGATTTCGCGCAACACCACCGCCGTTCGGAACACCTCCGGAATCGTCTGCAGCGCCGCTTCCACGCGCTCGCGCAGCTGCGCTCGCGCTACATTGTCGAACGGGGACGCTTCACCCGTCGCCAGCATGTCCCCCAACGACAGGCTCTCGCCGTCCTCATTCTCGCGGGCGTCGTCCAGCGTCAATTCCTGCTGCTTATGCCGCGTCCACCAGCGCCGCTGGTTGGAAGCCTCATGCACCGCAATCCGGTAGATCCAGGTCCGAAGGCTCGCTTCGCCATGGAAGCTATGAATGTTGCGGAAGACCTTAACGAACACCTCCTGCGTCACGTCGGCGGCATCGGCCGGATCGCGCAGGCTGCGGGCAATCAAGGAATACATAGGCCGGCTGTACTGGGCGATCAGCTGCGCAAACGCCGTCTCAGAGCCAGCCTTCAGCTCGCGCACGAGGCTTTGTTCCTCGGCTCCCATTGCCAACGCACTCGCCAGATCGCTCATTGCACCTCATCAAGGAGGAATGCCCTGCGGCACTTGCCACAGATTGAGGAATACAGTAGGGCTTGGATCGATGGTCTGTCCAGTGCCTTCTCTGCAAGAAGAACAGGTCGCTGCAAATTTCGGGAAAGCCCACAAAATACAAAAGAAAGACTGCGCCGCCGGCGGCCGAGTGCTCGCTCACTCTGATCCCATAGACACCACGGCCACCCCGTTTGTGCCCCACTCTGTTTGACTTACCCCGCACGACGCGGGAGAATGGAACGTCCCTCCAAGAGTGGGCCTGTGGCGCAGCTGGGAGCGCGCTTCCATGGCATGGAAGAGGTCATCGGTTCGATCCCGATCAGGTCCACCA
>CAXUIF010000214.1:0-5262 GCA_964250995.1 uncultured Acidobacteriaceae bacterium | reverse complement strand
CGCGAGATCCCAGTCGTGGGCATCGGGGGAGGCCACGGCGGCATCGATCTCGCCCCCCGCCACGGCCGCGAACGCGGCCTGGAACGCCGGATCCGGGTGGCCCAGCACCGCGCCCAGGCAACCCGCACTGCAGCTAAGGATGCTCCCCGTGACGCTGCTCCGGCGAAGCGTAGTGCGCGGCGATCTCCTCTGCGGTGATGGCAATGTTGGAGTTCGCCGCAATCGTCTGCGCGATCTGCGCATCGCTGTGCCCCTGCCCCCGCAACGTCTCCACTTCGTCGCTGATCATGCCAACAAAGGCCTGCACGGGAAACATCTCCGGTCCCAGACCCGCCAGCGCTCGCAGAGCCTTTTGTGCCCGTATCGCTTCGTCAACCGGGTAAACCTTGCCTTCCGCTGATTGGCTCATTGTTCCTCCTCCGTTGTATGTTTCGTACTACGAAGCGTAGTCTAGGGCAACTGACTTCGGCTGTCCAGTGCCTTCGCGCACGCGATCGGAAGGGCTCCGTCATAAGGCCCGGGGCACAACACGGCGGCGCCAAAAAACCGTCCAGATCTCCCTTTCGCCCCAGTTGCTTACGAACTGCGCAAACTCGATACACTGAAAGCAAGCACAAGAGAGCCCGGCCTCGGCCGGGCTCTCTTTTCTTTCTTAGCTCACCAGCTCAGCCCAGCCAGGTACCACCGTAAGTCCTATATCGCACGTACTTTAGGCCCGGAGTACCCCCCGGGGGGGGTACTCCGCCCTGCCCTTACGCCAGCACCGGCTCCAGCCGCTCCGCAAAACGCTTCTCCTGCCGCGCAGCCTGCGCGCCCTTGTGCCACGCGTAGCTGGCGATCAGCGGAAACGCAATCGTCGCCTCGGCAAACACCATCTGCTCCCAGTTCAGATCCACCTTGCCCCAGGAACTGGCCTCCTTCAGCGTCGATCCGCTCAAAGCACCATCCCGCGCATCGGCTACCGTGATCTGGATCGCATACTTGTGCATCGACGCCTCGACCCCCAGAATGTCGGCCGCCACCACAATGTCCTGCGCGAAGTTCTTGGGCACGCCGCCGCCGATCATTAACAGACCCGTCGTCGGATTCTGTAGCTTGATCTGTGTCAGCTCATAGAAGTCCTTACCCGAGTCAATCGAGCACATCGGCTTGCCCTGGCGCGCATGCTGATGCGCCACAATCCCAAATCCAAACGAGCAATCCGAGAACGCCGGCACGAAGATCGGCACACCCTTCTCATACGCTGCCAGCACGATCGAATCGCTGTTCCCGTTATCTGGCGTCCGCCCATTCTCCTTCAGGTAGCGCCCCATCTCGCGGATGTACTCGCGGGAACTGTACGCTGCAGGCTTCATGCCGTCAATGATCTTTTGGGTGGTCTCATCGCAGATCCGCAGCTCTTCCTCATCGATGAACGTGTCGTAGATACGATCGATCATCAACTCGCGCAGCTCCGCGTCACCAGCCCCGTACTTAAACTCTTCGCCTGCCACATAGTGCCGGAAGCCCAGCGCCTCAAAGAAATCCTGATCCACGATGTTTGCGCCGGTCGACACAATCGCGTCCACCATGTTGTTCCGGACCAGGTCGAGAATCACCTTCTGCAGCCCAGCCGAGATCAGCGACCCAGCCAGACACAGAATCACCCCACACTCCGTGTCACGCAGCATCATGTCGTAGATCGACGCCGCGCGCGCCAGATCGCGCGAGCTGTAGGCCATCCTGCTCATCGCATCCACCATCGGCACCACGTTGTACTGCGTAATGTCGATGTGCTCGATCTGCTGCTTCAGTAGTTCCTGCTTCGTTGCCATCATCAGTCTCCAGAGAAGCCGATGCCTCTCACTGCAAGGGTCGCTTGAAACCGGGCTCCACACACCCCGGACGCACACGGCGCGACGCAAGCCAGCCTCGCCCTCCAAGCTCCGCAAGGGTTCATACTCCGAACAGCCATGCGTGGTACATCAACGCGGAATCCCAGACCTCTCGGCTGCGGGCCCCATCCTGCTCAACCGCGTCCCGGAAGCTCCTGGTCTTTCTAGGATGCCATGAATTGGGCGCAGGTGCAGACCCATCTCCTTGACCTCAAAGCTGCCCAAACCTATGGTTTCAGAAACGCCTCCACCGCCGCATCGAGCTTCGCCGGTTGGTCATACATGATGAAGTGCCGCGAGTCGTCCACCCGCACCAGTTTGACGGCCGGCATGGATTTGTAAGCCGCCTGCATGGTTTGCTCATACGTGTCTGCGCTTGGCTGCTGCAGCGTCGGATCATGCTCGTACAGCACCAGCGCGGGCACCTTGATTGCCGGCAGCCCGCTACGGGCATCGGTCTGGAGATCCTCAATCATGGCTTCCACCACCACCCCACGGTCGCTGCTAGCCGAGCTTGCGGCCACCAGCTTCTGCCCGGCTGGATCCTTCACCATCTGGGCGGCAATCATGGGCTGCATCGCGGCATACTGATCCGCCGGCATGGCAAGCATCTGGCTCCGCATGCCCGCAGCGATGGGTTTGGTCCCCTCCACCGTTGCTGCCGGGTTGAACAACAGAGCATAGAACGGCAATGCGTCCACCACCACGATCCGGTGAACGTCCGTGGGGTATTTCTCCGCCAGCATGAGCGTCAGCAGCCCTCCCATGGAATGCCCCATGACATCCGGATGCAGGCCTTTCGCGGCGATGTACCCGTGCAGCTCATCGACAATCGCCGGAAGCAGCTCGGTCGAACCCCCATTCGGGCCGGCCGGCTGTCCCGCAAAGCCATTTACCTGTACCAGGTGCAGCCGAAAGTTCGGCGCGAGCTTCGTGGCTTCCGCATCCCACACCGCCCGCGAACTCGCCAGCCCCGGCAACAAAATCACCTCCGGCTTGCCCACGGTTCCTGCGTCGACCACCGTGAACCGCGTCGGCACAAACGCCGCCTTCGTCGAGCTCGGCTGCTGGCTCACCAGCTGTACGCCTCCGGCCACCAGGGCCACACCCGCCAGTGCCCGTGCTATCTTGCACATCTTTGCCGTCATGATCGTCATCGCTCCCTCAAGCTCCTTACGCAAACGCAATCTCCCGGTTCACACGCCGAGCCAGTCATCAACCTGAACCGCGGCCATTCTCTCTCATCCTCACGGCTTAACCTCCTCCCGCATCCAGGAAGATGTCTTCGATCCGCAACCCAAACAGCCGCGCCACCCGAAATGCCAGCGGCAAGGATGGATCGTACCTCCCCGTCTCGATCGCGTTGACGCTCTGCCGCGAGACCTCCAGCTTTTCCGCTAAGAACGCCTGCGACCAACCGCGCTCGCCGCGCAGCTCCCGTAAGCGATTATTCATTCCCCGGTACCCGGTTCGCCCGCCGGTAGCTCCAGCGCGCGATCACCGCGGCCCAGCAGAAAGCACCCAGTTCCAGCAAAAACGGTGCGCGCCCGGTCCATCCCAATAGTCGCAAAAACCCCAGATATGTGGTGATCGCCAGCACTGCGCCTGTACCCCACAAAAGGCTGCGAACAGTCTGGTCCCGTTCGAACTCGTCAGTCTCGTCCCTCAGATAGCGGGCCACCACAACGAGCATGCAAAAAATCAGAAAGGACGGCAGAGCCGCCAACGCATACACCATCCGTCCCGTCGGGGTATGGTGCCACAAGTACAGCGACATACCAAGACACGTCAGCGCCAGACCGCCAGCGATCATCCGCCCGCTGCGCCGGTACTGCCGCTGGGCCTCACTCCGACCACAGCTCACCAGACTCATCACACTCTCCTCAACGACAAGCAGACTTTACGTAAAGCTCCCTTGTCGTGTCAAGGGTTCTTTACACAAAAGCTGCATCCATCCGCAGCGCCACCGCTCCGCTACTCTTATCTGAGCCATGAACGTGAACTTCGCCGAGCGCGCCCACAATCACAACTGGAAGCTGGACCCCATCGTTCGCTCGCTGCTCGATACGGATTTCTACAAGCTCCTCATGCTCCAGTTCATCTGGAAGAACTTCCCCCGCACGCGCGTGACCAGCGAGATCCACAACCGCACGGTCCGGGTCCGCCTCGCCGAGCGCATTTCTGCCGCGGTGCTGAAGGATCAACTAGAGCATGTCCGCAAGCTGCGCTTTTTGCGTTCCGAGCTCATCTGGCTGGCCGGCAACACGTTCTACGGCGTTCGCCACATCTTCGAGCCCGCCTTCCTGGACTGGCTGGACCGCAGCTTTCGCCTGTCCGACTACGAGATCGCCGAGCACGACGGCCAGCTGCTGATTCGCTTTGCCGGCCTCTGGTCCGAGGTCACCCTATGGGAGGTCTACGCCCTCGCGATCGTCAGCGAGCTGAAAACCC
The DNA here is from genome assembly GCA_964250995.1 of uncultured Acidobacteriaceae bacterium. Lineage (GTDB taxonomy): Bacteria > Acidobacteriota > Terriglobia > Terriglobales > Acidobacteriaceae > Granulicella. The sequence goes on along the minus strand of CAXUIF010000214.1, from coordinate 937 downwards.
GCGCCGCCCTCGCCGAACTCACTGAGCTCGAGCTCGATGTGCTCTATGCCCGCGCCAAGACGCGCCTCTGGGACAAAATCGAGCTGCTCCGCCGCGTGGACGGTCTCCGTCTGTCCGACTTCGGCACACGCCGGCGTCACAGCTTCCTTTGGCAGGAGTACGCGGTCCAGGCCCTCGCGGCTACGCTCGGCAATCGTCTCTCCGGCACCTCCAACACCGCACTCGCCTACAAGCACAACCTCGAGGCCATCGGAACGAACGCCCATGAGCTGCCCATGGTCATGGCCGCGCTCGCCTCGCAGGTTTCCGACGAGGCACTGCGGAGCTCGCAGTACAAGGTTCTCGAGCTTTGGCAGCAGAGCTACGGCGGCGAACTCCTTATCCTGCTTCCAGACACCTTCGGTACCACACAGTTCCTCCAGAACGCTCCCGATTGGGTGGCCCGCTGGACGGGCGAACGCATCGACAGCAAAGAGCCCTTCGAGGCCGGCGACGAGTACATCGTCTGGCTGGAATCGCGGGGGCAAAATCCCGCAACCAAACGCCTCATCGCCTCCGACGGCCTCGATGCTGTAGATATCGTCCGTTTGCACGAAAACTTTAATCCCCACATCCGTTTTTCTGCCGGCTGGGGCACCCTGCTCACCAACGACTTCCGGGATTGCCACCCACGACACCCCGGCCCGCCGCACGACACCTTCGCTCCTATCTCGCTCGTCTGCAAAGTAACCTCTGCCGATGGCATCCCCACGGTCAAACTCAGCGACAACCCCAGCAAGGCCACCGGCCCCGCCGACGAGGTTGCCCGCTACCGCCGCGTCTTCGGCTCCCCCGTCCTCGCCGAGCAACCCGTATTGGTGTAGGTAGCCTCCCCAGCGATGCAAGTGACGTGCACCAACCGGACCACCATCAGCAGGACACTCAGAAACACGAAGCC
>CAXUIF010000213.1:0-5280 GCA_964250995.1 uncultured Acidobacteriaceae bacterium | reverse complement strand
GGGGCTTCCTTTCGGTTCGGCGAGCCAGGGCCCGGGGCGTTTCAGGCTCGCTGTCTCTAACGCCCATCCACCTTACGTCGATCCGGGCCCTGCGGATTGACCCGGTCCCGTTCCTTTTTTGCTGTTGCGAAAAAGGGAGCCCATCCCCCTGCCCGCGTTGACAAAGCCCGCCCGCCGCCGTCAACTGATAGCGGATGGCAGCTGCTGATCAACCCCACCCCGCGAACGAGGTCCGTTCGCGCTCCGGCAACGGGGAAGGCTCACCCGTCCGTTCCAACTCGTCTGCCGATCAGCGCGGCCTCTTTCTGGTAGGCCTCTTCAAGCTCTCCAAAGCGATCTTCTTTACCTCCATCGGCGCCGGCGCGCTCCACCTTGTACATCGCAACCTCGGCGCCCTGGTCGTCCACCTGATCGACTCGCTGCCCATCGACCCTGAGGGTCGCGTCGTAAGCATGATTATGGACAAAGCCGACCTGATCGACGCGCACGACCTGCGCCGTATCGGTGCCGGCGCGTTCATCTACGCGATCCTCTGCCTGATCGAAGGTACGGGGCTGGTCTTGCGTAAGACCTGGGCCGAGTACTTCACCGTGATCCTGACCGCGCTCGGGCTTCCCGTAGAGACGTTCGAGATCCTGCGTCGCTTCACCTGGTTCAAAGTGAGTGCTCTCGCGATGAACCTGCTCATTCTCCTGTATCTGCTCTGGGTGCTGAAGAAGCGGGGCAAGAACCGCTATCCCACAGAGGCGTAGTTTCGCCCTATCTTCGCTACAACCTTTAGGTCACCCGCGCAAGTGACCCCTGAGGTACGAACCTCGCGGGTAAACACCACACCTAGTGCGTGGATGGGGGCACACCCCAGCAGGGTGAGTTTTCCACATTTGCGCCCGGAAAAAAGCTTCGTCCCACAAAATTAGCGCTGGACTTCATACCTGTGTTCACCCATTCTTGGACCAACGGTGGTCAAAAGTGGTGAAAAGGGGAAAGACGAGACCAAAAACCGAGCTTCCAGCCTCAGTCTAAGTCTGGATCGGGGCGGTCAAGGCATCAGGGCGGGTTCAACAACATGGCCGTACGTGGCAACAACCCGACCCGCGTTGACGAAAAGGGCCGCCTGAAGGTCCCCACCGATTTCAAACGTCGTCTTGACGAGCAATTTGGCGAGACCGAGTACTTCATCACCAGCCGCGACGGGGACCGTGCCGAGGTGTACCCGTTGCCCGTTTGGGAAGAGATCGAGGCCAGGATGGCTACGGTGCCCTCGATGAATCCCGCTAGAAAGAAGTTCGAAGACATCACGAACTACTACGGCCAGCAGGTGGGCTACGACAACCAGGGCCGTCTGCTCCTGCCCCAGTTGCTCCGCCAAAGGGCCAGGCTCGAGGACGATGTGGTGGTAATCGGCAAAGGGCGGCACCTCGAAGTGGTCAACCGCGACCGGTTCGAAGTCAGCCTCGAAGAAAACCGGATGACTGCGACGGACATGGAGTCCCTCGCCTCCTTCGGGATCTAGAGTTCGCAACACCCAGGCTCCCCAGGGAGCGCATGAGGCGGAAAGCATATGCAGCCACCGCAACATGTTCCGGTTCTTCTTGAAGAATGTTTGGACCTTCTTAATGTGCGTCCCGGCGGAACCTGCGCCGACGCCACCCTTGGTCTCGGCGGTCACTCTCTCGCCATAGCCCGCAAGCTGGGCGCGTCCGGAACCCTGATCGCGTTTGATCGCGACCCCGACGCCATGGCCGAAGCGCAGCGGCGCCTCGCCACCCTGTCGGAAGAGCTTGGACCGGAGATGCCGCAGCTGCGGTTCATCGCCCGGCCGTTCTCGGCGATCGCCGAGGAGATCGCGCCGGCCTCGCTGGATGGCTTGCTCGCCGACTTCGGCGTCAGCAGTCTGCAACTTGATCAGCCGCACCGGGGTTTTAGTTTTCGTGCCGAAGGCCCGCTGGATATGCGGATGGATCCGCGCAGCGAGCTCACGGCCGAGCAAGTGGTAAATCAGGAGGACGAAGAAAACCTCGCCAACCTGATTTACGAATTCGGAGAGGAAAGGAGGTCGCGGAGAATCGCCAGAGCCATTGTCAGGGCCCGGCCGATCCACACTACGGCGCAGCTAGCCCGGGTGGTTTCGGCCGCGGCCCCAACAATGAAAGGCGAAAAGATTCATCCCGCGACACGCACCTTTCAAGCTCTTCGCATTCGTGTCAACAGTGAACTCGCAGAGATCCAATCGCTGCTCGAAAGCGCGGGATCGCTGCTGAAGCCGGGCGGCCGGGTAGCCCTGATCAGCTTCCACTCGCTGGAAGACCGGCTGGTCAAAGATGCTCTCCGCGCAGCCCAGCGAACGGGACAGATGACGGTGCTGACCAGAAAGCCGCTCGTCGCCGGCGAAGACGAAAGCCGGAGAAACCCGAGATCCCGCTCCGCAAAGCTCAGAGGAGCCGAAAAGTTGAACGGACCAAGATCCAGCGGTAAGCCAGTTTAGTAACCGAGTGTGTACTAGCAACCTCTGCCCAAAAGACGATGCACCGAAGTCAAGGGTTGCTGAAAATTGCACTTTCGGGTCAGAGGGGAACCACAAAAGATACTTCGTGTTCCTCAAGGTGTTATGAAGTTGGGGTTCACGGACGCCGATACAGCAGCAAAGGGCCTGGAAAGCAAAGCAACGCCGACTAGGGGGGTACAAGACGATGGCAGCAGCAGCTTTTCCCACAGCGCACCTCACATCCAACCCCGCAACGCGGGCCTCCTCGCGGCGCGAAAACAGTGGCCGGCCTGCCTCGCTCGCCTCGCTAAACCGCGAGCGCTTCGAGGCGCAGCGCTCCCAGCGCCGCGGCCCCACACCCGAGATGTTCTTCGCCAAGCACATCGACAACAGCCGCATCGTCAAGGCGGACGACCCCGTGCGCCGTCGCGAGGTGCGCACCTTTACGGCGGTCATGAGCCTCTTCTTCGTGCTCACCATGATCTACGTCTGGCAGCACTTCTCGGCCATCGAAGTTGGCTACCGTGTTGAAGCGCAAAAGTTGCAGGTCGAGCAGCTACGCGAGCAAAACCGCCAGCTCCGCCTCAACGAAGCCCAGCTCTCCGATCCAGGCCGCATCGATCGCATCGCCAAACAACTCGGCCTCGACACCCCCATGCCGGGTCAGGTCGTCCGTCCCGACGGCCTCTCCGACGCGCAACCCGTCCTCGCCCAAAACCAGATCCCCTCACCCGGACTCACCAATTAGCACCAAGCACTATCACTAGGCACGAATCACCAGGCACCAATCACCAAGAACGAAGCTCCCCCTCTAGGCCCCACCTCAATGAAGCCCAAGCCGAGCAAGCGACCGAACCTTCCACCCGCGGCCCGCGCCAGCGGCCCCTTGACCGCGCCCATCCGCCGCGCCCGCTTCTTTTGGGTCGCCGTTGCGTTCATCCTTTGGACTGCGGCCATCGCCCTCCGCCTCACCTGGCTGCAGGTCGTCAAGCACGACCACTTCGTCAAGATGGCCGCCCGTCAGCAGCAGCGCGGCTTCGAGGTCGCGCCCCGTCGCGGCGTCCTCTACGACCGCAACCTCCGCGAGCTCGCCATGACGGTGCTCGTGCCCTCTATCTACGCCGTGCCCACCGAGATCGGCGACAACCGTGCCGCCGACGCCCACCTCCTCGCGCGCATCGTCCACACCGACCCACTCGACAATTTCACCAAAGAAGACCGCATCCTTGCCCGCCTCGACGCCAGCCGCAACTTCGCCTGGGTCGCCCGCAAGGTCTCGCCCGAGACCGCCGAACGCATCTCCGAGATGAACCTCCACGGCGTCTACGTCCAGAAAGAGTTCAAGCGCTTCTACCCTAATAACGACCTCGCCGCCCACACCCTCGGGTACGTCGGCACCGACGACGAAGGCCTCGGCGGCCTCGAGCGCAACTTCGACGAAGAGCTCCACGGCGAGCCCGGCCACATGCTGACCGCTGTCGACGCGAAACGCCACACCATGGACAGCTTCGAGCAGGAGCCCCTCCCCGGCGAAAACCTCGTCCTCTCCATCGACTCCAACATCCAGTACATGGCCGAGCGCGCCCTCGACGCCCAGGTCGCCAAGCTCGGCGCCGCCCACGGCACCGTCGTCGTGCAGGACCCGCACACCGGCCAAATCCTCGCCCTCGCCGTCAGCCCTCGCTTCAATCCCAACGACAGCCGCCACCTCAACGCCGACGAGCTCACCAATCTCGCCGTCAGCGACATCTACGAGCCCGGCTCCACCTTCAAGCTCGTCACCTACTCCGCCGCCCTCGACGGCGCCGGCGTCGAGCCCACCGACAAGGTCGACTGCCAGGGCGGCGCCATGACCATGTACGGCCGCACCCTCCACGACGACAAGTCCGATCACTTCGGCGTCGTCACCGTCCAGTACGCACTCGAGCACTCCTCCGACGTCGGCGCCGCCAAGATGGCCCTCAAGCTCGGCAATCAGAAGTTCTACGACTACATGCGCGGCTTCGGCTTTGGCGACCGCTCCGGCATCGAGCTGCCCAGCGAGACCCGCGGCCTCCTTCGCCCGCCCCGCAAGTGGGGCTCCACCTCCATCCTCTCCCTCGCCATCGGCCAGGAGATCGGCGTCACCCCCGTCCAGCTCGTCAGCATGGTCTCCTCCATCGCCAACGGCGGCACCTACATCCCACCGCACATCCTCCTCCAGTCCACCGACCAGATGAAAGGCGACGCGCGCCTCACCGCCTCTCCGTATCACCCCGTAAACCAGCTCCCGGCGACCTTGCCCGACGGCTCCCATCGGGTCATTCGCGAGCTCACCAGCGCCAAGATGCGCGCCATGATGCAGGGCATCGTCGTCGAAGGCACCGGCAAAAAAGCGCAGCTCAACGGCTACACCTCCGCCGGCAAAACCGGCACCGCGGAAAAGATTGACCCCGCAACGCACACCTACTCGCACACCAAACTCGTAGCCAGCTTCGCCGGCTTCGCCCCGGTCAGCTCTCCCGCCATCGCCATTGCGGTCGTCATCGACACACCCACCATCGGCGGCGAAGCCATGCGTTACGGCGGCGCGGCCAGCGGTCCCGTCTTCGCCGAAGTCGCCCAACAGGTCCTTGAGTATCTCGGCATTCCCCACGACCAGCCGCTCAAAACCCCACAGCAGCTCGAAGAAGCCAAGCGCGATCCCGTTGCCGAAGACGGTCCCTCAGAAAACATCGCCGACCTCGGCGCCCTCTTCGACCAGATCAACGCCCTTCCCGCCGACGACCCGCTCCGCAAGCCCGCCACCGCCGCTG
>CAXUIF010000212.1:2432-5306 GCA_964250995.1 uncultured Acidobacteriaceae bacterium | reverse complement strand
GTGCTCACCCCGACCCACACCCGTTACAGCTTCACTGCCGGCGGTGTGCAGATTGACCTCACGTTCTTCACTCCCGCCTTTCTCGACGACCTCGACATCCTCTCCCGTCCCGTCACTTACATCACCTGGACCGCGCACGCCACGGACGGCGCCCAGCACACCGTGTCGGTCTTTCTCGGCGCCAATGCCGAGTTCGCCACAAGCTACCCGGGTCAGGCAGTCACCTTTGCCCGGCACAAGACGGCCAGCACCGAGGTTCTGTCGGTCGGCACACGCAACCAGGAGATCCTGAACCGCTCCGGAGACAACCTCCGCATCGACTGGGGCTACTTCCACCTCATCGTCCCGACCGGCGAGCAGGCCGAGACGACCATCTCGCAGAACCCCGCTCGCCAGTTCGCCACAGACGGCACGCTGGCCCACGCCGACGACATGGATGCCGAAGGAAATGAGAACCACCGCGCGCCGCAGATGGGCGTGATGCTTCCGCTCGGCTCGGTCGGCACGCAACCGGTAGCGCGCCACATGCTCGTCGCTTACACGGAAACGTTTGCGATTCAGTATCTTCAGCGCAATCTCCGCCCCTGGTGGCAGCGCAACGGAACGCCGGTCAGCACGATGCTGGACGAGGCTGAGCAGCAGTACACCGCGCTCGACGCCCGCGGTACGAAGTTCGACACGCAGCTTACCGCGGACATGACCCAGGCCGGTGGCGAGCACTACGCCTGGATCTGCACGCTCGCCTACCGTCAGGCCATCGCCGCTCACAAGCTCGTGGCCGACGTCGACGGCCAGCCCATGTACTTCGGCAAGGAAAATTTCTCTAATGGCAGCATCGACACCGTCGATGTGCTTTACCCGTCCGCTCCGATCTTTCTCTTTTTCAACCCACGGCTCCTCGAGGCCGAGATCCTTCCTCTCCTCGCATACGTCGCCCTGCCCAACCGCTGGCACTTCCCATTCGCTCCGCACGATCTGGGCCAATATCCCCTGGCCAATGGGCAGACCTACGGAGGCGGCGAGAAGACCGAAGAAGACCAGATGCCCGTGGAAGAAAGCGGCAACCTGCTCATTCTGGTCGACGCGCTCGCCCAGCTAGGCGGCCAGACGCACGGACTGGACATGGCCCGCCAATACTGGCCCGAGCTCACACAATGGGCCAACTACCTGAAGCTGCACGGCCTCGACCCGGAAAATCAGCTCACCACGGATGACTTCGCCGGCCATGTCACCCACAACGCGAATCTCTCGCTCAAGGCGATCGATGCCCTCGCCGCCTACGCCGACCTCGCCCGCCGTTTGGACCATCCGGCCGAAGCGAAGGCCTACGCCGCCACCGCCAAGGAGTTCGCCGGCAAGTGGGTCACCATGGACAAGGAAGGCGACCACTACAAGCTCGCCTACAACTCGCCCAATACGTGGAGCCAGAAGTACAACCTTGTCTGGGATAAGGTGCTGGGCTACAACCTGTTTCCGCCCAGCGTGCGGGCCAGCGAGATCGCTTTCTACAAAACCAAGCTCAACACCTACGGGCTTCCGCTCGACAGCCGCAAGGACTACACCAAGCTCGATTGGCAGCTTTGGACCGCCACCCTGGCGGATAACCCGGCCGACTTCACTGCCTTGCTCGACCCGATCTACAAGTGGACCAACGAAACCACCAGCCGCGTTCCCATGACCGACTGGTACGACACCATCACCGGCAAACAGGTCGGCTTCCAGGCCCGCTCGGTGGTCGGCGGCGTCTTCATCAAAGCCCTGAGTGACAAGAAACTCGCCGACCAGTGGCGTTCCCACGCGACCGCCGCCGCGGCGCACTAGGCAGTGGATGTATGGAGGTCCTGCAGGGCCCGGCTTCAGCAGGCCCCCAGGTCCCTCTTCGCACTCCGGCCTCAGCTGCCGGGCAGAGCCTGCGTTACGGCGTACGCCGTGCCCCGGCAAGCGGGTGCGCTCCTTGCGCCGCAACACTTCAACCGGCACATGAACCTGCTGTTTACCAGGGAGGTTCCCCGCCGAGCTGTCCACCTCCGGGCCGCTTCCGGCGTACACGTTTCCCCTTGACGAGCTAGGAGAGTGGAGGCAGAATTCTTCCTAGGTAATCTAGGGGAGCGTAATGGCTAAACAGGTCGACTTGCTGCAGGGTACGCTGGAGTTGCTCATCCTTAAGGCCGTCTCGCTTGGCCCGTTGCACGGCTACGGGGTGTTGCAGCGGATCGAGCAGATCAGCGGTCAGCAACTTGTGATTCAGCAGGGTTCGTTATACCCCGCGCTGTATCGGCTGGAGGCCGGCGGTGCGCTCGCCACGGCGTGGGCACCCAGCGAAAACAATCGCCGCGCCAAGTTCTACACGCTGACCCCCGACGGGCAGAAGCAACTAGCGGAGGAGGCCGAAAAGTGGAGCCGCATGGCACGGCTCGTGGGCGCGATCCTCAAGCTTGCGGCCCCTTCCGCCACCCCGGAGGCCACCCAATGAGCCCCGCGCCTCACGCTCGCCTGAGCCTTTGGCTGCGCTCCGCGCTGCAGCGCCGCCGCCTTGAAGCCGAGATGCAGGAGGAGATCGGCTTTCACCTGGACGCGCGCACCGAAGCGCTGATGACCCAGGGTCTGCCCCGCCGCGAGGCCGCCCGCCAGGCCCGCCTCGAGTTCGGCGGCGTGGAGACCCATAAGGATGCCATGCGCTCTGCCCTGGGCCTCCGCTGGCTGGATGAGCTCTGGGCGGATCTGCGCTACGCCGTGCGCCTGCTGCGCGCCAGCCCCGGCTTCACGGCGATCGCCGTTACCTCGCTGGCACTGGCCATCGGGGCCAACACCACGATCTTCTCGCTCGCCAACGAGATGCTCTACCTGCGCCTGGGCGTCCCACGCCCGCAGGAG
>CAXUIF010000212.1:929-2422 GCA_964250995.1 uncultured Acidobacteriaceae bacterium | reverse complement strand
GTTCTATGTGCAAGGGCCCTCGCCGCTGCCGGTTCACGACGCCTGGGGCAGCTTCAACTGGACAGAAAACGGCGTCTCGAAGACGAACGTCTTCACCTACCCTATCTTCCGGCAGCTCCAGGCAGGCAATCGCACGCTCGGCCCCATCGTGGGCTTCAAGAACCTCCCTCGTGTCAACCTGACGGTGAATGGCGTGGCGCAGTCCAGCGACGCTCAGTTGGTGTCGGGCGGTTTCTACAGCGCGCTGGAGGTCAACCCGCAGCTGGGGCGCCCACTCCTGCCCTCGGACGACGGCGCCCCCGGCACGGGCACTGCGGCGGTGCTCAGCGACAGCTTCTGGCGGCGTGCGTTTGGTGCGTCCCGGTCGGTTTTGGGGCGCTCCCTCACCGTGAACGGGACGATCTTCACCATCGTTGGCGTCAATCCCCGAGGCTTTACCGGCGCCCAAAGCGCCCAAATATCTCCAGAGGTCTTTCTCCCGCTCTCGGCACTTAGCAACCTGCATGAGTTCTGGATGACCAGGGTCCGCTGAGCAGCTCAAAGCTTTGGTGGATCAACGTGATCGCGCGCACCCGGCCCGGCGTCGTGCCTGCCGTCGCCGCCGCAAACCTCACAGCCGTTTTCCGGTCGGCAGTTCAAGGCACCGTAACGATGGAAAAGGGCGACCACATGCCGTCAGTCCTGCTCGAAGACGGCAGCCATGGCCTTAACCTCAGCGCTTACACCTACGCCAAGCCCGTCCATGTTCTCCTCGGCCTCACCGGGTTGGTGCTGCTGCTGGCCTGTGCGAATATAGCCAACCTCATGCTCGCTCGCGCGTCCGCACGCGAACGCGAGATGAGCGTGCGGCTGGCCCTCGGCGCCGGTCGCGGCCGTGTGTTGCGTCAGGTCCTGACCGAAAGCTTGCTGCTGTCTGGCTTTGGCGGAGTGTTTGGCCTGTTGCTGGGCTTCTTTGGCCGCAACCTGCTGCCCAACCTCCTGCAACAGGCCTGGCAGAGTAACCGGATGCACATCGACTTTGACTGGCGAGTCTTTCTGTTTACCGCTGCCCTGACCATTGCGACGGGGCTCTTCTTCGGTGTTCTGCCTGCCTGGCGCTCCTCGCGCAGGGACGTGAATGTGGCCTTAAAGGAGGCGGGTCGCGCTGCCTCGCGCCGCCGTCGCGCGTGGACCGGCAAATTCATCGTTGCGTTTCAGGTCGCGTTGTCCACGCTGCTGGTCGCCGCGTCAGCCCTGTTTCTGCGCACGCTCCTCAACCTGAGCCACGTCCATCCCGGCTTCCGGACGCAGGGCATCCTCGAATTCGACCTTGCGCCGCCGGTTAAGCGCTATCCCGGGCACCGTTCGGTGGAGCTCATGCAGCAGCTCGAGCAGGCCTTCGGGGCGGTGCCGGGAGTGTACGCGGCTACCTTTGCCGACCCGCCGCTGCTAGCCGGCTCGGAGTGGAACAGCGGCTTCGAAGTGGAAGGCGCTCCCAAGCAGAAGACCGCTGC
>CAXUIF010000212.1:0-919 GCA_964250995.1 uncultured Acidobacteriaceae bacterium | reverse complement strand
CTAAGCAACGTCGGCGAGCGCTTCCTGCCCACCATGGAGATCCGCCTCCTGCGCGGCCGCAGCTTCGGCCCGCAGGACACCGCGACCTCGCCCAAGGTTTCGATCCTCAACCAGACCGTCGCGCGCCAATACTTCCCCACCGCCGACCCGATCGGCCGCCGGTTTACCATGGGCGATTCACCGAAGGGCAAGCCCAAGGTCTGGTACACCATTATCGGTATCTGCGCGGACACCCTCTATGCAAACCTCCGCGAACCGGCGCAGCCATTGCACTTCGAGCTCTACCGCCAGAACGACGACGCCTTCAATGGAACGTTTCTGCTGCGTACGGACCTGAAGGCGGCCGAGCTCGTGCCCACACTCCGGCGCGTGGTGCAGCGGTTTGATCCCGATCTGCCCCTTACCGACATCCGCACGCAAGAGGAGCAGATCGACGCCGACCTCCAGAACGAGCACATGTTTGCCAGCCTCACGGTTGGCTTCGGCCTACTCGCGCTCCTGCTTGCCTGTGTGGGCATCTACGGGGTGATGGCGTACACGGTCACACAGCGCACCCACGAGATCGGGATTCGGCTGGCGCTCGGCGCTCCGCGCGGCCAGGTACGTCGGATGGTGCTACGCGAAGCGAGCTGGCTGGCTCTGGGGGGTGTCGCGGTCGGGCTCGGCGCGGTGTTGCTGGTGGTGCAGCTGGTCAAAAGTATGCTCTACGGCCTCGAGCCGCGCGACCCGCTCTCCTTGACGGCGACAGGTGTCACCCTGCTGGTGGCCGCGCTGGCGGCAGGCTGGCTTCCAGCCGCGCGGGCCGCGCGCGTGGAGCCCATGCAGGCTTTGCGCCACGAGTGAGCAGGAAGCTTCCGTGAGGGACGGCTTACCCCCGGGTTGCCGCGCTGCGCACCGCTTCTACCTCGGCCACGTAGGC
>CAXUIF010000211.1:0-5316 GCA_964250995.1 uncultured Acidobacteriaceae bacterium | reverse complement strand
CCGCGCCGGCTGTGCCCCTCCCCAAGCCCGTTCGTCGCACGCCCCCACCGCAGCCCGCTGCGGACGAGGGCACCACCGCATCCGTAGAACCAGTTGTCAAGCCGGCGCCCTCGCGTACGGCGGCCGCTACGCAGCCGCCCGCGCCGATTGTGCGCCAGCCATCGCCGGTGGCGCCCTCAGCCCTCAGCCCCTCGGCCACGCCCACAGCAGGCAGCTACATGGTCCAGGTGGCCGCTGTTTCGCATCAGGAAGATGCGGATCTGCTGCTGGGCGCGCTCCGTGCGCGCGGCTACGCCGTTTCAGCGCGCAACGGCGCAAGCGACAGGTTCATTCACGTCCAGGTGGGCCCGTTCCGGGACAAAAAAGAAGCCGACGCCATGCGCCAGCGCCTCCTTACCGACGGGTACAACGCCATCGTCAAGTAGCCGTGAGAATGTGGATCGCGGCGAGAATGCGCCTTTGCAGATCGTCGTTCAAAGCCAACTCCTCAGGGGAAAGTTCTGTGCCCAAAGCGGGAACGGTGAGTTCCGCCTCCGCAACGAAGGTCGCATCCATCGTGACGAGCACTTCACGCAGAGAGGCCTGGGCGAAGACGCCGCGGCTCGACGCGTTAAAAAGGGTAACCCGGCGCCCGGAGAACTCGCCGCTTCCCACCAGCCAGTCCAAGGCGTTCTTCAGCACACCAGGCATTCCGTGCGCGTACTCAGGTGTGGATAGGATGACGGCATGCGCACGGCGCACCTCGTCTCTAAGCTTTGCGACAGCCGCGGGCGGGGCTGCCACGTCGGCATCAGGGTTGAATGGGGGTATGGCCGCGAGGCCCTCGTAAACCTTAAGCTCCACAGGAGGCCGCGCAATCAGGCGGCAGCTTGCAACAGGGCGGTGTTGCTGGAACGCGTACGCAAGCTGCCGGAGATCGCGAGAACCTGCATCATGGTGCGCCGCCCTCAAATTTGTGCGCTTGTCTCAAGGTAGCCAAGCGCACGCTCCATATCGCCCCGCACTGCCGCCATGAGCGCCTCCCGCGACGCAAACTGCGCAGGGTACCTGGCGGGCAAAAAGCGTACGCGAGCCTCGCCCGGATGGATCTTCCATGTACCCCGCGGCATCATGTTCGCCGTCCCCTGGATCACCACCGGGACGATGGCGGCGCCGGTCTCCGTTGCCAAAAAGAACGCTCCCTTGCGAAACGGCAACAACCGCCCATCCGGCGATCGCGTCCCTTCCGGGAACACTGTAATGTGAAGTCCGCCGCGCAGGGCGGACGCCGCGGCAGCCACGCTCCGTACCGCGTCGTCGCGCGATTGCCCGCGCGCCACCGGCACAAATTGGCCCATGCGCATCGCCGTGCCCAGCAGCGGGATCTTCATCAGCGACTGCTTCAACATCACGCTTGTCCGTCCGGGGATCGCGGGCAGCAGCACCGGCGGGTCCAGGTTTGAAACATGGTTGCTCATGAGGATGCTCGCTGCGGCGGGCACATGCTCCAGCCCCACCACATGCACACGGATCCCGGCCGCTCTTACGCCAAACCGCATCACCGCCATACCCCATCCGTACATCGTGCCGAAGTCGCGCCGCATCGCCGACCAGGGAATGCCCACCAGCGCCGCAGGAACACCCAGCAGCAGCAACACCGCAAGCATCTTCAGCCCGGCCCACATCGCCTAGCGTTCCTGTGCCAGGGCCAACTCGGGCTCAGCTACGCGTGCCGCAAGCGCCTCGGGCAGCTTCTCGTAGATCCCACCAAAGCCTCCATTGGACAGAATGGCGACCACATCCCCGGGCAGCAACCGCGGCGTCAACTCGGCCACGATCGCGTTCGCATCCGCACACAACATAGCCGACACCCCGGTCGCCTGCAAGCCAGCCACCACCTGCGAAGGGTGCAACCTCTCCCCCGTCGGGATCGCCTCGCTCTTGAAAACGTCGGCAAGCACCACCTCGTCGGCGAGGCCCAGACTTTCCACCAGCTCCCGCTCAAAGACGTTGCGCCGCAGCGTATTTGAACGGGGCTCCAGAACGGCCACCAAACGTCGTCCCGGGTACGCCGCACGCAATGCGCGCAGGGTCTCGCGAATGGCCGTTGGATGGTGCGCAAAGTCATCGATCACGGTGACCCCGCCCACCTCGGCCCGGACCTCCAGGCGGCGCTTCACGTTTTGAAAGGTGGCTAGAGCGCGCTCGATTGCGGCGGGCGGTACGCCCTGTCCCGCCGCGAGCGCCGCGGCGGCGGTTGCATTGAGGGCGTTGTGCTCTCCGGCCATGGGCAGCTGCAGCCGCGCAAAGACCTCGCCGCCCCGCAGCAGCGTCCAGTGAGACACCACCCCATGCTGCTCGAAGTCAATCATCCGCCAGGAAGAACCTGGGGCAAATCCATACCGTTCCACGGGACAGAAGGCCTTTGCGCAGCACTCGGTGACCGCCTCGCTGCCGTCATACGCCACGAGCCTTCCCCGCTTCGGAAGCAGGTTGACAAATCGTTTGAAACTCGTCTTCACGGCTTCCAGATCGGGGTAGATATCCGCGTGATCGAACTCGACGTGCGTCAGGATCGCGGCATCGGGGAAATAGTGCAAGAACTTGGGTCCCTTGTCGAAGAAGGCGGTGTCATATTCGTCGCCCTCCAGCAAGAACGGTCGTGTCTCCGGCTCCACATGGAAGCTCGTACCGAAGTTCTCCGCAACGCCGCCGATCAGAAACGACGGCTTCCACTTCGACCCGGCTCCCTCCAGCGCGGCTGCGGTAGCGTAGATCCACGCCAGCATGCTCGTCGTTGTCGTCTTGCCGTGCGTACCCGTGACGACCAGGCGTTCACGCCCGAGCAGAAACTCATCGTGGATCAGCTGCGCCATCGAGCTCATCGGGATGCGCTCCTCGAGCACCCTCTCCAGTTCCGGGTTACCGCGCGAGATTGCATTGCCCACCACGACCAAATCCGGGGTCCCCGGCGAGCTCGCTTGCTGGGGTGAAAAGTTCGGGGTCCCCGGCGAGCTCGGTCGCTGGGGTGGAAGATCCGGTCGCGGGCCAAGGTTCTCTGCCCGGTACGGCTCCATCACGGCAATACCCATCGCCTGCAGCTGTTCGCTCATCGGCGGGTAGGCCGCCGTGTCGGAGCCGGTGACCCGATGACCTTCGCCTTGTAGCATCCCTGCTAACGACGCCATCGCCGTCCCGCAAATCCCGATCAGATGAATGTGTTTCTGCCCTTTACCCAACACTCGGCTCACCTCTGGTTTCGTTATCCTGCGCGGAGCGAAGGCCCTCGGTCGTCTTCACCGCCGCGCTCTCTCCAAAGCGTGTAGGCGGTCTTTCAGCTTGCTCGCCATGCAAGGTCAAGATCGCTTCGCCTTCACAGCGCAGCTCCGCCGCAGTCCCCAACACCACCGTACGGTTCCCGCCCGAGACATGCCCGCACCGCAGCCCTACGGCCACAGGCCCGGCAAAGTCCCGTAACGCATGCAGGCAAGCACCTTCCAATAGCGCCATGTCACTGGCCTCGACGTTGGCCGACATATCACCCAGCACCACGCCCGTCACCTGCTCGACCAGCCCCGCAAAGCGCAGATGCTGCAACATGCGGTCCCACTGGTACGGCTTCACGCCGATGTCCTCGAGAAACAGCACACAGGGCTCGTCCACCCGCAACGCCCAGGGCGTACCCAGTCCTGCTTCCACAATGGCCAGGCAGCCTCCCAGCAGCCTCCCGGCCGCATGCCCCGGCCGTAGCACCCGCAGGCCGTCCGCCGGACCCAGCGTGTATCCGGCGCCGCTCGCCGCCGCATTCCACGACGCAAGGTCCACCCCACCGCTCTGCGACCAATCCGCCGCGACCATCGGCGCATACATTGTCCTCAATCCGCACTGCTGCCAAAACCACGTGTGCAGCGAGGTGTGGTCGGAATACCCGGCAAACACCTTGGGATTGGCCCGCACCAGATCTGCCAGGCCCATCCCGTCCAGCAATGGCAACAACTCCGCCGAGCCCCATCCACCTCGCGTGCACAAGACGCCCTCGATGGTCGGATCCGCAAACGCCACCTGCAGATCGGCCGCCCGCTGCTCCGCCGTCCCCGCGTAGTACAGCGGCCCGCGGCAGAGCGCATGCGGCATCACCACCGGTTGGTACCCCTGCGCGCGCAGAGCCGCCACGCCCTGCGTTACAAGCTCCGGTCGCACCGCTGAAGCAGGTGAGACCACGGCGACCTTTGCCCCGTGCCGCAACTTCGGCTGTCGGCTCAAAACCTCGCCTCGCCCACGCACACGATCTCTGCTGGTCCTGTTAACAACATCTCCGCCCTATCTTCCGTCCATTGCACAACTTGCGCCCCACCCGGCGCCACGGCCGTCAACTCCCGCGCGGCGCCCCGCAAGACCATCGCGGCGGCCGCTGACGCGCAGGTCCCCGTTCCGGAAGACTCCGTTGGCCCACACCCCCGTTCAAAGATCCGAAACGCAATGTCTTTATCGGCAACCACCCGCACGAACTCTACATTCGTCCCAAATCGAAACACCGGGGCCGCACTCACCCGTGTGCCAAGCTCTTGCCAGCTCATCCCGTGGCTCCCAAAGTCGTCGCGCTCCGGAAAGATCACAAAGTGTGGATTGCCCACGTTCACCATCGCGCCCGCGATCTCGCCCTCGACTCCCGCCACCGCAACCCGTCGCTGTATTACCCGCGGCACCCCCATGCCGCTCTCGATCCACACCGTTGCACCCTCACGGCGGATCACGCGACAGCGCCGCACGCCCCCGTGAGTGCCAAGCGCCACCTCTTCCCGTCCGTTACTCTCCGCCAGCCACGCCGCCACACACCGCGTGCCGTTGCCGCTCAGCTCCGCTTCGCTGCCATCGGCGTTGAATAGCCGCAGGAAGTGGCTCCCGTCCGCTCGCCTTTCCACGAACTCAATCCCATCTGCACCCACGCCCGTATGCCGCGCGCACAGCGCACGCGCAAGCTGCGCATGCTGTCCCTGGGCCAACGCCTCCTCGATCACCAGGAAATCGTTCCTGCAAGCCTGCGCTTTCACAAACTGGATCGTCCGCGCCACCGCATCTCCTGTTCGCCAGCATAAATCCGCGCCTGCTCACAACGACAAAGGCCCGCACCATGCAAGGTGCGAGCCTTTTCAGGAAAATGTTTACCGCGCCGCGCCGTGGTCAGCCTGAGCCAAGAAATCTGGCCGCGCGGGTGTCACAACGGTTCACGGCAGGCGCTGCCTTATCCGACCGGTGCCGTGGTATTGATCTGCTCCGCCACCTGCGTCAGCAGTTTGTCGGCGTGCTTTTCTTCCTCGAGCGACTTGTCCAACAACT
>CAXUIF010000210.1:0-5326 GCA_964250995.1 uncultured Acidobacteriaceae bacterium | reverse complement strand
GCGCCGCGGGCGGAAGGGCGGGCGCGGCGGACGGGGGCCTGTGTAAGGCTTTCTGCATTGCAAGGCCCAGGTTGCGGAGGCTTTTTGGGACAGGTGTGGAGAGGAAATGCCCTAAAAGCGGCAGTGCAGCGAGGCCCGTGCGCGTTTAGCCTTAGGCCTATGGATGTTCGCCTGCTGGAAGTCTTTGGACCACAGTTCGTTGTGGACGATGTCAGGGATCTCGAACTGCTGACGGACCTGCTGTTTCTGTCGCGAGACCACCTGAACGTCTTGTTCGCCGCCGCCAGCTACCTGGAACAGGTGCCGAACGGGTCGAAGTACTTCAAGCCACTCCTGCAGACCCGTCTGCGAGACAGCTTCACGGAGTTATCCCGAACCAACTCGCAGAAGCAGGGCAGTGAGGTCCTTGCAGCCGTTCAACCGTCGCGTACCACGACGGCCACCTGGTCGCGCAAAGGAGGAGCGGGGGTGATGGCAGCGTCGGTCTAGACGCTGGCAAGGCTTTCGACGCTGGCAAGGCTTTCGACGCTGGCAAGGCTTTAGACGCTGGCAAGCTCGGGCGCAAGCGCACGGCCGTGCCCGTAGCGGCGTTGGACGTAGTCGTCGAGGATGACCTGAAACTCTTCCACAATGTGGTCGCCCTTGAGCGTGGTCAGGAGTTTGCCGTCGACGTAGACAGGCGCCTTGGGCTCCTCGAAGGTGCCAGGGAGGGAGATGCCGATGTTGGCGTGTTTGCTTTCGCCCGGACCGTTGACGATGCAGCCCATGACGGCGAGCTTCAGCTCTTCCACACCAGGGTACTGCTTTTTCCACTCGGGCATGGACTCGACGAGGTAGCTCTGGATGCGCTGGGCGAGTTCCTGGAAGTAGGTGGACGTGGTGCGGCCGCAGCCCGGACAACTGGTGACCTGGGGCATGAAGCTGCGGATGTTGAGCGACTGCAGGATCTGCTGCGCGCAACGCACCTCCTCGGAGCGGTCGCCGCCGGGCTCCGGCGTGAGCGAGACGCGGATGGTGTCGCCGATGCCCGCGAGGAGCAGTGGCGCAAGGCCGGCGGTGGAGGCGACAATGCCCTTCATGCCCATGCCAGCCTCGGTGAGGCCGAGGTGGAGCGCGTAGTCGCAGCGCCGCGCCAGCTCGGTGTAGACGTCGATGAGGTCGCGGACGTTGGAGACCTTGGCCGAGAGAAGAATCTGGTCACGGCGCAGGCCGTAGCGCTCGGCAGCCGCCGCGTTGTCGAGCGCGGAGACCACCATGGCCTCCATCATGACGTCGCGGGCGGCCTGCGGATGGGCACTGCGATTGTTCTCGTCCATCATGCGGGTGAGCAGCGCCTGATCGAGTGAGCCCCAATTGACGCCGATACGGACTGGCTTCCCGTTGTCGACGGCGCACTCCACCATGGTGCGGAAGTTGTCGTCGTCCTTGCGGCCGATGGAGACGTTGCCGGGATTGATCCGGTATTTGGCCAGCGCGCGGGCGCACTCGGGATATTTGCGCAGCAGAAGGTGGCCGTTGTAGTGGAAGTCGCCCACAATCGGCGTCTCCCAGCCCTTGGCGCGGAGGCCGTCGACGATGTAAGGAACCGCTTTGGCCGCCTCGTCATTGTTCACCGTGATGCGCACCAGCTCGGAGCCCGCGCGCGCGAGCGCGGCAACCTGCTGGACGGTGGACTCGATGTCGGCGGTATCGGTGTTGGTCATCGACTGAACGACAACGGGTGCGTCGGAGCCGACGCGGACCCCGCCGACGTTCACGGTCACGGCTTTGCGGCGCTGGAGTGACGGCATACCGCCCAAGTTTAGCAGTTTGGCAGAGAAAGGGCCCACCGTAGGTCAGGTCTTCGGGAAGCTTACTTCCACTGAAGGAGTTGTTGTCCCGAGCCAGAGCTTCATTTGGAAAGAGATGAAGGCGCAGTTGCAGAAAGCTTTGCTGAGCACGTGCGGAAGCTCGCCGTCGCTCTGCATTGCTAAGAACCTGCCTATCTTGTTCTGGGCCTGCTTCTCGGCTTAGACGCTACAGCCAGCTCTTCACCGCAGGAAGGCAGCCTCCGCGCCGGTACGGTAAGCTCTCCTTATTCCTCCTGATTCCTCCCGAGCTGGAAAGAGAAGAGCGAACCGCAGCGCATGAGCCAGCCATCCCTCGCGGGCAACACGACGCAAACGAGTGCCGCTGTTCCCACGCACTATCCCGCGCTGGACGGTTTGCGTGCAGTTGCTTTCCTCATGGTCTTTGCCACGCACTATGGGCACGTTCCATGGGGCTTTGCGGGCGTGAACTTTTTCTTTGTGCTCTCGGGATTTCTGATCACAGGGATCTTGTACGACACCAAAGATCGACCAGACCGCGCAAGGCGCTTCTATGTTCGACGTGCGCTGCGCATCTTCCCGCTCTACTACGGCGTGATGCTGGCGGTGGCTCTGCTGGAGCCCGTCATGCACTGGGATTGGTACTGGCCGTGGATCGCATGGCCGTTGTACCTCGGCAATTTGCTGCGCCTCTGGGGTAGCGGTGTCAATACGGTGGCGCTCAGAACCGTTGCGTACGCGCAGCTCCCTTCCAGTGTGCATCCGCATACCATCTTGTATTTCGGGCACTTCTGGTCGTTGTGTGTGGAGGAGCAGTTTTACCTCTTTTGGCCCTGGGTCGTTTTTTGGGTGCGCTCTCGGGAGCGTCTGCTCGCGGTGTGCCTCGCGGCGGTCCTGTTATGCCCGGTGATGCGCAGCCTCGCGGACAAGCACCTGCCCGCCTGGACCTCAAAGATGGAGATGACGGCCGTGGTGGGCGTGCCGTTTCAGCTGGATGCGCTGCTGCTCGGAGCCCTGCTGGCCCTGCTCTGGCGTAGTCGCTACAGGGAGATCGTCCAAAAGCTTGCGACCGTGGGCCTGGGGCTCATGACCTTGAGCGCCATGGCGTACTGGGCGCACGTGCTGATGACTTACCCCTTGGGACGGGTGTGCGATCTGTATACGTACCCGGACTGGCGCACCAGTTGGGATCTATCCCTGCTGAACCTGTACGGCGCGGCGTTGATGATCTGCGCGCTACGGCCTGGGTCGCTCACCTACCGCTGTCTGAACCCGGCGATGCTGCGGTATGTCGGACGAATCAGTTATGGCGCTTATGTGTTTCATGACATCTTCCATGCCCCTCTGCTGTTCTGGATTGGCCGCGTGCCCGGCATCGCCGGCCTCGCTCCCCCGTTGATCGCGACCACGGCGGTGGTGAGTATCTTTGGCATCACGCTCGCGCTGGCTTCGCTCAGTTACTACGCGTTTGAGATGCCGTTCCTCCGCTTGAAAGAGCGTTGGGCGCCTGCGCGGAAGGACGAGTGGAACGCGCAGGAGCTGCAGCAGAAGGCAGCCTGACCTTCCAATGGCGTGTCAGGCTGCACATTCAGGTACCAACTATGCGCGATCTTCCCAATCTTGACTTCCTCCGAGCCTGTGCGGTGCTTTCTGTGGTCGTGGAGCACACGATGCTTGCGTACGGCGTGCGGCACCTAGGGCGATGGGATGTGAGTTGGATCGGGGTCGTAGGCGTTTTCATCTTTTTTGTCCATACCTGCCTGGTGCTGATGTGGTCCATGGAACGCAAGCCCCACACACTGGACTTCTATATTCGCCGTGCCTTTCGCATTTACCCCTTGGCATGGATGGCTATGGCCGCCACTGTGCTGTTTCATGCGCCGGTCGGGGGCACGGTGCAGCACTACTTCCAGTACGCGCCAACGCCGCACGCGTTAGGAGCCTTGGTGAAGGGATTCTTTTTGGTTCCTAACTTGGGCAGGACAGGGCCGGTATTTCAGCCAGAGTCCGTCATGTGGAGCCTGCCTCTGGAGGTCGAAATGTATCTCGGGCTCCCTTTGCTCTTCTTCTTTGTCAGGCGCAACTTCAGCCTTTGGCCGCTGCTATCTCTTTGGGCGCTTGTGGTCTTACTCAACCTGCCACTATTTCCAATGGACGGCAACAACTTCTACCTGGCCATCCCTTACTTCCTGCCGGGAGTGATGGCGTATGTGGCATTTGGGCGGTATCGAGCCGTACTGCCATTCTGGGTTTTTCCGTGCTTTCTTGCCTCCATCTGGCTTGCGTTTCTTTGGAACCCGAGTTGGCGCCGTGCGGATTTGTTGTGTCTTGGGCTGGGCTTAGCGCTCCCTTTTTTCAAACAGATGACATGGACACCCGCGATCGCCGCAAGTCACGCTCTGGCGAAGTACTCCTATGGGATGTACCTGAGTCATCCTTTCGCCATTGTGCTCGGCATCCATCTTTTGCCGAACGCGCCGAAAACGATTCAGTTAGGGATGGTGGCAGGGGCAACGGCCCTTTTCTCGGCAGCGGCATACCATTTGCTGGAACGGCCGATGATTCGCCTTGGGGCACGGACAGCCCAACGGGCGGAGAGTCGCTTCGAACAGCGTGAAATGGGGACGCAGCGCATTGCCGAGGCAGAGATCGCCTAGGTGCGTACCGTTCAGGCTGCCCCCGTTCCGGGAGGTTCTAGGTTGAGACCGGGCGCAGAAGCGCCCGTTCCCGTGGAGCCGCTTTAAGCCTTGACTCGCCGGCGGAGCACACCCGCGACGCCGAGGACGCCGGTGACGAGCAGGGCGATCGAGGCTGGCTCGGGGGTGACGGTGGTGGCGGCTGGGGTGATTGTCACCGCGTTGAGCGGGGCGTTGAAGCCGAACAGGGTCTCGTCGTTGCTGTAGGCATAGCCGGGACCGACGGAGAACGGATTGAAGTGGTCGTTCGGTTCCGAGAACAGGAGGCCGTACTGGTCCAGCGCCAGACCGTTGTTGCCCGAGGTGTAGACGACGTTGTCGTAGAGGTACGTTGAGTTGAAACTAAAGGGCGGGCTGGTGAAGTTTGCGGTCTGGAAGGTGCTGGCCGTGCTGCTGGGCGTGTAGAGGGTGATGGGTGCGCCGTTGAAGGTGCCCGATCCTCCGGTGAGGTCGAAGGCGCCCTGGACTGTCGGGTCGGCGACGCCAGTGAGCGTGGCGGTCGCGGTAGCGCCGGGGCCCGTCGCGGTAAACGTGAAGGTAAACGGGTCGGCCTTGGCCGAGCTGGGATGCAGGATGCAAGAGAAGGCGAGCAGGGCAGCAGAGGCGGTGAGGTGCCGTTGGGACATAGGAAACTCCTGGTAGGGCCGTAGTACACCTCCATGCTAGTACAACTTTTGGGGGATGGAGCAGCCGATTGTCCCGTTTCAGTACGGCGCGGCACGCCGGGGCGGAGCGCAGCATGTGCGGGAGCAGGGGAGGGACGGCATCGGGTGCGGCGAGAAAGTACGACCGGCAAGGAACAGATTTCGCATGACAGCAAAG
>CAXUIF010000209.1:0-5331 GCA_964250995.1 uncultured Acidobacteriaceae bacterium | reverse complement strand
GCCCTGGGGTGTGGTGCTTTGGTTGTGCGTTAGGGGACGGGCGGGGGATGGCGCAGGGTACGACTGTCCCGCCGCGGGTCGGGCACGGCATCTCGCGCGGAAGAAGAGCGACAGGCGAGCGACAGGCGAGCGACAGACGAGCTACAGACGAGCTACTGCGCTGCGCTCAGGGGGTGAGGAGATTTGGGCTATGGGTCTAGGCGACGAAGGAGTCGGCGGGTGGTCTCCATGCCCGTGCCGTAGACGAGGTGCGCGAGCCAGTGGGTGAGGTGGGCGGCGGGTGGCTCGTCTTTAGGCCACTTGGCAAAGCCCACGGCGGGGACGCTCCAAAGGTCGGTGCCCGCCCAAAGGACGGTGCCGAAGAGGGTGCCGAGGCCCAAGCCAGGGAGCGCCGTGTACTCGGCCGCGACGCCGTAGGCTGCGCCCATGAGGGTGCCGAAAGCGTAGTGGACGAGGGTGCCGCCCTGCTCTTTTTCGGCGCGCGAAAGATGGCGGCCCCCCGGGGTGTGGCTGGCGAAGACGTCTGCGGCCTGCATGGTGACGGTTTCCGGGGCGGGCTGGCCGGTTTCGGCGCGGTGCTGCGCTTCGGCAGCGTCGGCTTGGTGGTCCTGGTCGCGCTTCAGTACCTGGAGCAGGGTGGTCCCGGGGCCCTGGATAAAGCGGAGCATCAGCCAGGAGCCGACCAGGCCGCTGGCCGCGCCGGCGAGCAGGCCTACGGCTAAGTGTTTGCGTTGAGACATGGAACTCCTCTGGAAGGATGGATGCTGCCAATTCGTATGCAGACAAGCGTGAGCGGCGATCCGTGTTGGAGTGATGCAACGCCAGGGTTGCGCTGGCGGCTTAGCTGGAAAGGAGGTGTTCGGGCGCGAAAGCGCACTTTGAACCGAACCCCAGTGGCGGCTTAGGCTCCTCGCAAGCTCGAGGTCCAGTGCTGGTCGCGGGCTGCCAGCTTCTGCGCAGCTTGCTGCTTCCACCACGCGCCGAGAGCCCGCATCTCCAGCATGCGTTGCGCATAGTCGGGGTCAAAGTTCAGGTACATGCAGCGGTTGATGGCGGGGATCGCGGCGTCCTCATTCCATCGCTCTTCAAGCTGCCACGGATCGCCTGCCTGCAAGGTGCCTGGATGCAGCACTCTCATGTAAAAGGCGGTGCGGTTTTCACGAATGGTGAGCTTCACCCAGTTCTGCCGACCGATGTACCGGGCCTGGTTGGCGCAGGGGACGCGCGGTCCACTGACCTGGGCGATCGCCGAACCGAGGCGTACCACGTCGCCGGCAAAGACCTGGTCCTCGGTGATCCCGCTCAGTGTGATGTTTTCACCCACAGTGCCGAAGGGCAGACTGACGCCGTACCGCGCGTTCCAAAAACTGTAGTGATCGGAAAGATGCACACAAAGGGCAGCGTCGGGACTGCCATGGTAGGGCTGCGTCACCTTGTCTCCGACGATGCCGGCCGTGGTGAGCTCAACCGCCCCAGAGACGGGCTCCCGCCGGATCGAGGAGCGCCAGGAGCCACCTTCGTCAGTGAGCGTCTTGGGTCCGCCAACAAAAACGGCAGCGAGGCTTGCGGAGGCGGGTGGGGTCATCGGATGTCCGTGTGCAATCTCGAGCTAGTCCGACAGGTACCAGGGCACGTTGATGACGACGATGCGGCGATTGCCCTTCAGCAGCACCAGCGCTTTCAGGACGGTGGAGCGGTGGTTGTGGAGAAGGTATTGATACCAGCGCGTGGTGACGAGTTCAGGGACGATGATGGCGAGACGGCGGCCGGGCAGCGCTTTTTCTTTCTCCAGGACGTAGTTGAGGATGGGGCTGGTGATGAAGCGGAACGGCGAAGGGAGGGCGACGATCTCCGGCGCTTTCAGCGACCCTGCGGTGGCCGCGGCGGCGAGTTGCTGCTTCCAGCCTGCCGCCGACTCCTCATCGTGCTCGCCGGCGCACTCGATGTGCAGGACCTCGACGTCGGGGGTCATGGAGCAGGCAAACTGGACGGCGGCTTCGGACGCGCGATTCCAGTTAGAGACCGGAAGAATGGCAAAAGGCGGAGCCTCTTTGACGAAGTGCAGAGTGGTGACCTGCGCTTGCGTGTTGACAAAGGCGTAGTGCCGGTGGACGCCGCGCATGAGCAGGATGAGCAGCGGGATCATCAGCACGGTGATCCAGGCGCCCTCGGAAAATTTCGCGACCAAGACGATGACCACGGTGACGCCGGTGGCGAGCGCGCCGATGCCGTTGATGGCCATGGAGAGGCCGGCGCCGCGGCCGGGGTTGCGACGCCAGTGGATGACCATGCCGGCCTGCGACAGCGTGAAGGCCATGAAGGCGCCGATGGCGAACAGCGGAATCAGCCGGTCTGTCACGCCGCCAAAGGCCACGAGCACCAGTCCAGACAGGATCGCCAGAACGATGATGCCCTCGGTGTAGACCAGGCGGCGACCGCGGATAGCGAAGAACTTGGGCAGGTATCCGTCTTCGGCGATCGCCCGGCAGAGACGTGGGAAGTCAGTGAAGGCGGTGTTGGCCGAAAGGGAAAGCAAAATCAGGATGCTGGCGATGGTGATGTAGTAAAAAACGCCCTTGCCGACGACCGCGGCGGTGAGCATCGAGAGCAGGCTCTGGTACTGGGGCGAGCCGGGCTCGGTGGCCATAATGCCGTAGACCTTGGTAAGGTGGGCGATGCCGTAGAGAAACACCGCCAGCAGCACGACGATGACGGTAAGGGTCCGGCGGGCGGTCTGGGTGTTGGGGTCTTTGAAGGCTGTAACGCCGTTGCTGACGGCTTCGACACCGGTAAGAGCTGTACAGCCCGAAGCGAAGGCGCGCAGCAGCAGCCAGGTGCCCACAGCCGCAAGGGCGTGACCGGAGGGGTGCGGTGGCGCGACCACCGGCGCCGGATGCCCTCCGCTGGAGAACGCCTTCACCATGCCCCAGCCCAGTACGCCGAGCATGCAAAGGCAGAACAGGTAGGTGGGCAGCATGAAGATCGCGCCGCTTTCCCGCACGCCGCGCAGGTTCACCAGGGTCAGCAGGATCAGGATGAGCAGGCAGATGCCGAGGGTGTGCGGGCCGAATTTGGGGACCGCCGACACAAGCGCGCCGACACCGGTAGAGATACCCACACCAACGTCGAGCAGATAGTCCAGCATGAGCGCCGCGGCGGCAAGCAGGCCGAGGCCGCGGCCCAGGTTCTCACTGGCAACGGTGTACGAGCCGCCCCCGTTGGGGTAGGCGGCGATCGTCTGACGATAGCTGAAAAAGACGATCGCGAGCAGCGCGATGATGGTAAGGCTGATCGGCAGCACATAGGCGATGCCCGCTGCGGCCGCGGGGATAAGGATGGTCAGCGCGGCTTCCGGACCGTAGGCGGCGGAGCCGAGAGCATCGAGGCCAAAGGCCGGAACGCCTTCGGCGACCCCAACACGTTGCGCGGCGTCTTCTTCCGAGGCCAGCGGGCGGCCCAGCAGGGTATCGAGGAAAGGCATGCGTTGGGTGAGATGCGGGAACTCTGGATGCGACGCGGGATTGCCGAGATGCTGAGCTTCTTAGGACATCAGGCCTTGCCGTCGATCTCAGGCTGAATCTGTTTGGCAATCATGTCGACCGAGGTGGTTGCAGCCATTTCTTCAAGCTCCTTGTCTTCTTCGGGGCTGGGTACCACCTCAAGCTTGTTGGCGATAGCACGCAGCAGTTGAAGCGTCTTGGTGACCTCTTTTTCAGACAGAAGATTGATCTGCAGATCGAGCTTGTCACGCACGTCGATGCGCTGCTGCATGCGGTTCTGCTTCATGAGCACGAACGTGCTGAGCAGAACGCCTTCGACGGACACAATCATGGCGAGCAGGATGAAGGGGTAGGGGTCGAAGTGCTTCATGCCGAGCGGCAGAGTATTGATCAAAAACCAGGCAGCGAACCAGGCGATGTGAAGAAAGACGAACGTCATGCTCCCGGAAAAGCCGCCGATCACGTCGGCGATGCGGTCCACCAGCGTGCGATGCGCCTCCAGCGAAGTTTCCATCTCCGTAACAGACCGGATGTTTGCGACGACGGTGCTGGGAGTATCCGCTGGCAGCTGGGGAGAGGAGGACATCATATGGGTTAGATGCACGGGACAGCCCGCTTCCCGTGATCGGCGCGGCGGCAGCGTGCGCTCTTCGGCGTGCGCAGAGGCCACGCCCGCGTCACCGGTGCAACATGCCGCCGAGCAGAACGGTGAGGCCGTTCCAGGCGATTTGAACGCCGATGCAGAGAAGGATAAAGGCGACCACGCGCAGGATGCCGTTCGCGGTGGAAGGCGAAACGGCGGTCCGGATCCGCGGTGCGTAGGCATAGCAGAGGTAGACGAGCCCGCTGAGGACCAGCACGGCAACGAACAGGCCAAGGTGGCCCAGGGTGTTCTGCTTGATTGAGCCGGCCGAAAAGCGCGCGCTCAGGGTCAGCATGACGACCAGCGTGCCAGGGCCGGAGGTAACAGGAAAGGTGAAGGGATAAAAGGCCTTGTGCTGGAGCGAGCGGAGCGTTTGCTGGGGGTCAACCGTGCCGGCCTCCTGCTTGTCGCGCGTGTTGGCGCCGGCGTCCTGTTCGTTGAGCACGCGCCAGCCGATGGACGCAATTACGATGCCGCCGGAAACCTGCACAATCGGCAGCGAAATGCCGAAGAAGTTGAGGATGGCGGAGCCAAGCAGCTCGATCACGGCAAGGAAGGCAATGTTGTTGAGAGCCACCTTGCGCGCGAGCGAGCGATACACCGCAGGCGGGGCCTCGCCGACCAAGCCGAGCAGCACCAGCGCGGAGCCGAGCGGATTGATCAGCGGCAGCAGCGCCGTGAAGGCAATCAGGAATGCGTCCCAAAGCAGCAACATTGCGCCTCCGAGAGGTAGCTGCGGCACAGACGGAAGTAGGCTCATTTGCAGATGGAAGACAGAAAGCAAACGCAGATTTCCCTTCGGGAACGACACCAGCAAGCGGAGAACTGCCTAGCTGTGAACGTTGAGCAGCAGCATGGCCGTCATTGGTGGGACGTGGTTGGCTTCGGTGTTGGCCTGGGGTTCGGTCAGGTTCACCTCGCGGCTTTCTAGGCTGGGTGCCGTGAGCAGCAGGGCGGGGCTGAAGCCGGGCAGGTTGAGCGCAACGGGCAGGGTGGCGTCCTTGTTCACGATGGCAACCTGCAGTTGGCCGGTGGGCAGTTTCGCCGCGTAAGCCGTGGCATTCGCCTGGCCCGGATCGAAGTCGAGCGGCATCATGGTGGCGTCGGCGAAGCGGCCCGCGAACTGCAGGCCGCGGAAGTCGGGCTCGGGGACGAAGGTGCCGTTCATGTCGGCGATGGGGGTGTAGA
>CAXUIF010000208.1:0-5392 GCA_964250995.1 uncultured Acidobacteriaceae bacterium | reverse complement strand
ACCAGCTGTTGGCATGCCTGTTCTGGGTTCGTGGTCGTCAGAAGCAAGGACAGCATTTCGGCGTTGCTGAGCGTTTTGCACACGCCGTCGGTAGCCAGAAGAAAGCAGTCCCCTAACTGCACCTGGACAGCCGTGACGGTGGGTACGACAAAGTCCGAGGCGCCGATGGCTTGAGTCAGAATGCTGTCCCAGCGGAGCCTTTCCTCCGCCGTTACCTGGTGACCTCCCTCGCGCAGTACCTCGGCCAGCTGTGAGTGATCGTCAGTCAGCCGGTGCAATGATTGCCGGCGCAGCAGATAAGCGCGACTATCACCAACGTGGCCAATCCACATCCGCGCGCCATCGAAGTGTGCCGCCACAATGGTG
Source organism: uncultured Acidobacteriaceae bacterium (assembly GCA_964250995.1). GTDB lineage: Bacteria > Acidobacteriota > Terriglobia > Terriglobales > Acidobacteriaceae > Granulicella. The sequence goes on along the minus strand of CAXUIF010000208.1, from coordinate 5,026 downwards.
GTGCACATGCCCGCATAGGCCTGCTCGCGTTGGGCCGCATGAAAGATGGAGCGGTTGGCGGCCTGGATCGCGCGTTGCAGTTCAGACCCACCGGCGTTCGGGTCGGCCGGCGTGAGCGGAAAGCGGTTCAGCATGCAGTCCACCGCGGAACGGCTGGCGACCTCGCCCGCTCTCGAGCCCCCGACTCCATCGCACACGATGAACAGGCCACGCTCCAGATCGAAGCCGAAAGCGTCTTCGTTGGCACGGCGCACCCTGCCCACATCACTCGCCGCCGCCGCCCGGATCCGGATTTCCATGATGTCTGCCCGTGCGCTCGCTTAGCTTGTCTTCTTGCTGCGTCGATCGTAGTCAAACCGCAGGTCGACGTTGTTCGCCAAGGTGATGGTGCTGCCACGCCGTAAGAGCTCAGGACGCCCTGGCTGCAGCGTCTGCCCGTTGAGCCGCGTGCCATTGGAACTTTTTAGATCAGTCAGATACAGCTGGCCATTTTTGCGTGCAACTTCGCAGTGGAACCGCGAGATCGCGTGCTCCACATCCTGAATGACGATGTCGTTCTTTTGCGCGCCGTTCTGCGCCACGGCACCGATGCGAATCGTTTCCTTCTCGATGGGAAAGCTACGGCCGCTGTCCAGCCCACGGGTGATCTCTAGCACCGGAAAGCGTTGCTGCCGGCGGCGTCGCAGCCAGAGGGCACCAAGGGCGAGAGGGCTGACCAGACCGACGCCTCCGCCCAGGAGTCTCAACCGCGTACGTACCATTTGCGCGGAGCTGATCCGGAGCCGCAAGGCTCTGGCGGCCGGGTTGTCGGGCGCCAGTCGCTCCGCTACAGAGAGAGCCGCACTGGCCTCGCTGAGGCGTCCGGAAAGAAACGCACTCTGCGCGTGCCCCACTGCGGCGTCTGTCTTGGAGGTGCGCGTTTGGTTCTCCTGTTCCTGGTTCTCCTGCGCGCTGGCTGCCCGCTGCTGCGCCTCCTGTTGACCCTGCATGCGGGCCTGCGCCTCTTTGAAACCCTGTACCGCAGCCGTGTTGGACGGATCGATTTGCACGACCTGCCCATAGGCTGACATCTGCTGCTGCGGATCGTTCGTCGCGAGGGCCTGGCCCATGAGCGCCGCAACACGCTGCTTGTTGGCGCGATCACTCGCGTCCTTCTCGGCGGCCGCCTTTTGCTGTTGCAACAGGGCTTTTTCTGCCTCGCTCGGCGCCGGTGGGACTACGACCACAGGCTGCGTGACCGCCGCGACGACGGGTACGGGGGCAGGAGGCGGCGGCGCCGGCGCACGAGCGGCGACGCCATAAGTCTTCGGCAAGGCGAACATAGCAAGATGCTGCACGTTGACCTGTTCGCCGCTGTTCGGAAGCACCAGCGTGATGGCTCCAGCGGTCAGCTTTGCGCCCTTCCCTGCACTGCTGCTTTCGGCACGCGTATCGGTGTACACCGTGGCCAACGCGCCGTTTACCCACACAGCGATCGTTCGTCCGGCGAGAACGACTGTCTGCTCGATCATCTTGGTACCGCCCAAGGGAGCGTGCTTGACAAGGCCATCGATCGAGCCGGCGTAGGGGCCCACCCCCACCGCGTAGCCTCCGCTAAGCTGCCCTGACACATTGCGCAAGGTCAGGGAAGTGAAGTTCTCTTTGCGCGGCTCGCCTGTGGTTTCGGCGTCAATGTGGAAGATGCCGTCCTCCACAGGACTGCTGTCCTCCAGACCTCCCGGCCCGTCCTGGCCATGGATGCTGCCGTTCACGACGCTCCACTTGGCCTCATGCGGTTTCGTGCTGCCCCCGCCGATGCCGAAGGTGAGGGTCTTGGTGAGGTCATGGCCGACTCCGCCCTTGGTATCCGGGCTGCGTGCCACGCTTTTCCAGCCGCTGAGGTCGGTTTCGTCGAACAGGTTATTCAGATTCAGCGGAAGCAGCTTGACGGAGCGCACCTGTAGCGTGCCGTCCCCGCTCGCTTCAAAACCCACATAACCGGCACGCGTGCCCAGGCCCGAGGCGTTTCCGGAGGGTTGCCCATCGATGCGCGTGCTTAACTGCCCGTGGCTGGCTTCGATTTGCACGCGATGCCAGCCCGGCGCCACCACCGCAAGCGAAGAGTGTGAGAGCGACTCCACGCCGCCGACGCCCGCTGCGGATCCCACGGTGTCCAGATCGACCGCGAGCCCACCGCTGTCCTCACGGTTAGCCCAGAGACGGAGCTTGGCACCCACCGAGACACTCGCGTTGTACTCGAAATCAAGCCGGAAGTCGGCAAACGGCACTACGGTCAGAACGCTGCGGCTGCCGCCCCCGCTGGTGCCCAAAACACCATTGGTCGCCGACCAGGTGCCGTGGGCATTCCAGCCGAGCAGCGACGTGCCATTGAAGAGCGACAGGGGCGTCTGCGCCAGCCCCGCTGCGCAGCAGAGGCCCGCACAAAGGACATGGATCAAAGCGCGGAGCCGCCAAGCACACTTCATAAGGTCACCTCCTCTATATCGGCAGACGGGGCGTTTTCTTTAACGTTCGCCTCAAATTCCGTGGCCTCGGCGGTGATGTCCGGTGCGCCGTTGGATATGGTGAAGGTCAGTTCCCGCGAAGGTAGGCCCGGGGCGTCGGTCTCCAGGGCTTCCCCAATCAGAGCATCGATGCTGACGACCGAACCGGCCACCGCATCGCCTTCAAGAAGGATTTCGGCCAGCGGCGAAAGCACCTCTCGCTGCAGCACGCGGCCAGCTGGCCGGGCACCGTATTCGGGGTCGTAGGAGAGCTCGGCCAGCAGGTCGACCGCTGCGGCGCTTGCCTGCAGTTGGATCTCGCGATCATCCTCCAGTTTGCGGCGGAGCCCGCCCAGTTGCGTGGTCACGATGCGCCGAAGCTCGTCCATGCCCAGCGGATGAAAGGGAATGATCTGGCCGATACGGTTATACAGCTCTGGTCGCAGGTTCGCGCGTACGGCGTCCAGGATGATCTGCTCGCGCAGCGCGTTGTCATCGCCGGCCCGCATAGCCTCGCGCACCCCAAGGTTCGAGGTAAACAACACGACGGTGTTGGTGAAATCACAAAAGCGGCCCTTGGCGTCGGTCAACCGGCCTTCGTCCAGTACGCCGAGCAGCAGATCGAGGATGGCCGGATGCCCCTTTTCGACTTCGTCGAAGAGCACGATGGAATACGGGGAGCGGCGCACCTGCTCGGTGAGGAAGCCGCCCTCATCGGAACCGACCAGCCCCGGACGCGAGCCGATCAGCCCGGCGGCGGACGCCTCGTCCTTGTACTCGCCCATATCGATGCGGATGAGCCCGCTTTCATCGTCGAACAGGGCTTCCGCTAGCGCTTTGGCGAGCTCCGTCTTCCCAACGCCAGTTGGGCCAACAAACAGGAAGGAGGCCGGCGAGCGTTTCAACTGCAGATCGGTGCGCATGCGCCGCGCCGCGTCTGCGACGGCGCGGATCGCATCGGGCTGGCCGTATACCCTTTCTCCAAGCCGTGCCTCCAGGTGCAGCAACCGGTCGCGCTCGCTTTCGAGCATACGGGCAGCCGGCACACCGGAGCGCTCGGCAACCACCTCTGCGATGTGTTCGGGCAGTACCTGATCGGCGACGGTTGCGTTATTGCCCGCGCTGGCTCGATGAGCGGCGAGTTGCGCCTCCAGATCGGTGCGCTGGGCCTCCAAGTGCTGCAAGCTCCCGTAGCGGATTGCGGCCGCCCGGGTCACGTCTCCGGCGCTTTCGGCCGCGGTGAGCAGGCGCGTGTTCTCCTCAATCGCCTGCGCCGTGCGGCCGAGCTCGGTGCGTGCGTTGCGCTGCCGTTCCCACGCCTCGGCGTCTGCAGCCAAGCGAGGCTCCAGCTCCGCAATCTCTGTTTCCAGGGTCGCGACCTGCTTGGCCTGCGCGACGGAGAGCTTCGGTAAGCCCCGCAGACTGGCCAGTTCGGCCCGCTGCCGTGTCAGCAACCGCTCATCCTGATCGAGGCCGGTCGGGCGTGATTCCAACTGCATCCGCAGGCGCGCGGTGGCTGCGTCAATTACATCGATGGCTTTGTCCGGCAGGAACCGGTCTCGCATATAGCGCCGCGACAGCTTGATGGCCGCAACCAGGGCCTCGTCCGTCAGGCCCACGCCGTGGTACGCGGCGTAGCGGTCCCGAATGCCGCGCAGAATGTACAGCATGGACGCGTCGCTGGGCTCGCCCACCTGCACCCGTTCGAAACGCCGAGCCAGGGCGCCGTCCTTCTCGATGCGCTCGCGGTATTCGTCAAAGGTGGTCGCGCCCACGCAGCGCAACTCACCGCGGGCCAGCGCCGGCTTGAGAATATTCGCCGCGTCCATGCCTCCTTCTGTACCGCCCGCGCCAACGAGTTGGTGAATCTCGTCGAGGAACAGGATGATCTCGCCCTTACGAACGCGCACCTCCTCCACCACGGCCTTGATGCGCTCTTCAAATTCTCCGCGGTACTTGGCACCCGCCACAAGGCTCATCAGGTCGAGCGCCACGACGCGGCAACGCTTCAGGCTCTCCGGCACATCACCCGCGGCCACCCGCAAGGCCAAGCCTTCGACAATGGCCGTCTTGCCCGTACCGGGATCGCCCACCAGAACGGGATTCGACTTGGTCTTGCGCAGCAAGGTCTGGATCAACTGGCGAACCTCGTCGTCACGCCCAATCACCGGCATCAACTCGCCCGCTTTGGCAGCCGCGGTAAGGTCGCGTCCAAAGCGCTCCAGCATTTTGGGGCCTTCTTGCAGACCGGCTTCGTCCTTTCGGGACGACGGTTCCCCGTGCTCGGCAGTGACAGGGGCGGCAGTGGCCCCGGCCCGAGGCGATCGAATCTGCGCCGGCGCAGTGGCCATGGCCGGGAGATCGTCTGGCGTCAGACCGGCGCGGCGAAAGACGCCACGCAGGTCGCCGTTGCTGCCCGTCAGGGCCGCACGGAGTACATCGACGGGCTCCGCAGCGGGCTGGCGCTGCTTTTCTGAGACCGCAAAGGCCTCAGCCAGCAAGGTGCGGAGACCCTGCGCCGCAAGCGGTCGCCTTCCCTCTTC
>CAXUIF010000207.1:0-5396 GCA_964250995.1 uncultured Acidobacteriaceae bacterium | reverse complement strand
GCTGAATGTTTACACCCAGGCCGTGAACTCGCACAAGCGAGCTGCGCAGAGCAAGGTTTGTAAGCATAATGGTTGCCCGCAAACAGGCACATAACCGTCTTATTGGACCTTTATCGGGTGTCACTTTAGGTCCCATATCATTCTAAATGCTTTAGAATGTATGGCGGGGACGACGGGGCTCGAACCCGCGACCTCTGCCGTGACAGGGCAGCGCTCTAACCAACTGAGCTACGTCCCCAGAGTGACCTCTGGTGTGTGTTCGCTGTGTCATTGGAAGCGCGGCGGTGGTTTGCCCAGCCCTTTGACAACCTCCTGATGGTAGCGGGTTCGTGGCGCAGGGTCAACTGATTACCATGCCCGGGACCACTCCGGGCCCTGCGTAGACGGGTCGCGCAGGCGAGCGTTCACGCCGGCCCGATGCTCGATCCAGCGACCGAAAAGCCAAAGCAGATCGGAAAGGCGATTCAGATACGCAATGGCCTCAGGTTGCACCGGCTCGCCCGCTTCGCCGAGGCGCACGGCACAGCGCTCGGCGCGGCGACAAACCGTACGGGCGATTTCGTAGGCTGCTGACTCGCGGTGGGCCCCTGGAAGGGACCAATCGGAGAGAATGCCCTCAATGGCTTCGATCTCCGTAACCTGCGCGGTAAGCTGCTCGACGTCACCCATCAGCAGCGCGGAAGGCGCCCGGGTCTCGCCTGGCGGCCGGGATAGCGCGGAGCCGACGCGGAACAGCGTGCGCTGAATCGCCTCGGTGCGCTCGCGAAGGTCGGCGTCGCTGCACACGCTGCGAGCAAAGCCCAGGCAGGCGTTAAGCTCGTCGACGGTGCCGTAGGCTTCCACGCGGAGGTCGGCCTTGGAGACGCGCGTGCCCCCTGTGAGGGCAGTTTGTCCGGTGTCGCCGGTCTTTGTAGCTATGCTCATGGAATGGGTTCCCTCCTTCCGAGCCTATCGCGAACCAGAGGCGAGGAAAATGAACCTGCTTTGAGGCCTGCACCCAGCATCGCCATTCGGCCCTATCGTGCTGCTGATTTCGAGGCGCTCTTTGCTTTGGACAAGCTGTGCTTTGCGCCGCGGTATCGGTTTTCGCGAGCGATGCTGCGCAGTGTGGTGAGTGGGCGGGACGATGTGGTGCGGGTCGCCGAAGAGGCCGTCCTGGGAGTAGCACAACAACCGGACGCGATGCCGCTTGTTGGCTTTTGCGCGGCGAAGCTGGAAGCCGTTGCAGGCTCGCCAAGGGCTTACGTGAACACGCTGGACGTGATGCCACAGTGGCAGCGCCGAGGGCTCGGCAGGGCCTTGCTGCGCGCGGTGGAGACGGAGCTGCGACGCGCGGGCGCGAGGGACGTGGGGCTTCATGTGTCGGTGGAGAATGAGGCAGCGCGCAGGCTGTATGAGGGGCTCGGGTATCGGTGTTTAGCGCCTGTGCGGGACTTCTACGGGCGCGGGTTCCATGCCTGGGAGTATGGCAAGACGTTAGCGCCCGAAGACACGGCCACGCCGGAAGAGACGGACGGGAACGCGTAACCCGAGGGTTTTGCCGGGGCGGCGAACCGCGCGTTGTAGCTTCGCGGAAAGCGCAGAACCGCCGCCCACTCGCCGTAGCGATCGTCCTGCCAAACCACGCGTCCGCCGAGCGCTCCGGCGATCTGGGCAGGGGTCAGGTCGAGGTCTGCAGCGTACCGTCGCCCACGCCAGGAGGTCGGATTGCTTTGCAGAAAGCGGCGAAAAGCAGGAGAGACGTAGTGCGTGGTGAAGACGAGTGCTGTGTCGTAACGCCCTGGTTGCTGGGCGGCTTTGGCCAGCTCCGGCGCGGAGAAGTTTTCAAGCGACACAACGCGGAACCAGCGATCGGTGTAGCCGAGTTCCGGCCGGAAAAGCTCCGCAGAGACCGGCCAGGCAGTCAGCACGGTGGCATCGGGAAAGTGCTGATCGAGATAGGCGATCGCTTCTTGTTGCACGACGATCATGTCGCGGTAGGTGAGATTGTCCTCAGGCGCGAAGAAGGTAGACGGGTTCAGCCAGAGGCCGCTGAGAAACGCGGCACCGGTGAGGGCGGCCAGCCAGGGCCAGGACGCAAGACGCTCCTGCCAGATGGCCGTGCAGAGCAAGAGCAACAAAGGGTAGACCGGCAGCAAGTAGCGTGTGAGCAGCGCGCCCCCGAGCACCGAAAAGGCTGCCAAGTTGGCCGCAATAAGGAGAGCGATGGACCACGTCACCGGGCGTGGCAGCCCCAGGAGCCGGTCCCGGGGGGGAACCTGAGCCGTTCCTTGCAGCAGAACGCAAGCGGCTGCCAAGGCCAGCGGCAGCCATAGATTGCGCTGCCAAACCACGTGCACCAAACGGATGCGCAAGGCGTAGATCATGTGCGCCGCGGTGAAGTTGTCCGTCGCGTTGTAGCGCAGGTAGACGGGATTGCCAAAGAAGCGACCCGTTTTAAGAAAGTGATAACCAAACCAGGCTGCGAGCACAGGCACGGGGGCGCCCAGGGCTGCCGTCCAACGCAGAAAGGCCGCCGAGGCGGGCTTGTTTTTTCGTGTACGGTAGGCCGCCACACAGGCAGCCGCGGCCAGGGTCGCGGGCTGGACCAGGGCGGTCTCCTTGGCGAGGACGGCCAGGGAAAACATTGCGGCGGTCCCTGCAAGGCGTTTTTTGCCGCTAACGTTTTGCGGCGAGTTGCCGATAAGTTCTGGGGAGGACAAAAAAGCGGCCAAACCCGCCAGCGTAAACGCCGCGGCGAAGATGTCCGCGTGAGCCAGGCTGCTTTGGGCGAACCAGATCGGGTAAACGCCCGTAAGCCCTGCCAGGGTGAGGCCAGACGCCGCGCCGAGCAGCTTTCTGCCCAGAGCAAAGACAGCGGTCAGGCCCGCAGCGGCGAAGGCGCAGGCGGTGAGCCGAGTGACAAGAATATGGAAGCCAAACAGATGCCAAAGCGAGCCGAGGACCACGCTGGGCAAGGGCGGATGCGCATTCGTAAAAACAGGGATCAGCGTGCCAGTGCGATAAAAGTCGAGCGCTGCGGGAACGTAGTACCCGCCTTCGTCCCAGAAATACGGAAGATGCAGCAGGGTGAGGTGGCTAAGCGCAACCACGGCAAAGCTGAAGAGAAACCAGACGGGCAGGGGCAATGCGCCCAAACGGTCCAGCAAGCTCGGCCAAGGGCGGTCGGTTTGGTGTGGCGTGCGGTGCACCGGCTACTGAACGGGGCGGGGACCCGCGGCAGGAAACCGCTGCGGCTCGGCCTTTGGGGCATCCAGCGAGATGGTGCCGAAGGCGGCCTCGTACTGAGCCAGGTTTTGGCCAAGCAACGAGTGCAGAGCTTTGGCCTGCTGCGGGCTGAGGTAGATGCCCTGGAAGTTCTCCACCTCCAAAGCGTCCGGCGCGGTCTGGCTCATGGTTCCGAAGATCAGGGCGAAGTCCCACACGGAGGGACGAACCTGTACGCTGTTGGCGTACCCCGTGCGGTAGTCGGCTGTTTTGGTGAGCGTGATCTGAGGCTCGCTGCGGGGCTGGCTGGTGTCGCTCATGAGGATCCTTTCGGTGGCGGCCTGAGGTGCCACAGGGGCCCGCAAGGCAAAGTTCCTGCCCTGGGCTGGCCCAGGGTGGCGTGCAGGAGCGTCCGTGTTGGTGCGGAAGGAGGGACTCGAACCCTCACGCCGGAGGCACAGGCTTCTAAGACCTGCGTGTCTGCCATTTCACCACTTCCGCGCCTCCCTAGCGTAGCCCGAAGCGCACGGTTGGGCAATGGAAGCGGTAAGCGACGGGAACCGCAACCCTTGCCGTGTGGTGAACAGCGAGCGGTCCGGGGTAACGCTGCCGTGCGTCCAAAGAAGAAGCAGCGGCCCGGGCACCTGACTGCGACCGGTGAGACCCCTAGTGCATCCTATGCATGGAAGTTGATAGAAAGGCGCTCAACAATGCCGAATGAGTTTGTCAGTGTAATTAAGCCGACTGTGGGTCGGACGGCGGGCGAAGGCAAGGGCCATGCGTATCCTGTGCTGCCGGTTCGCGAAACGGTGCTGTTTCCGCATCAGGTCTTGCCGCTCACTGTAGGACGCGAGAGCTCCATTCAGTTGATTCAGTCTCTTGGCGAAGACAAGACGATCCTTGTTGTGGCGCAGCGGGACGCCAAGCAGGACACCCCCGATGGCGGCGATCTGTATGGTGTGGGAACCCGGGCCACGGTGCACAAAGTAGTGAAGATGCCGAACCAGAGCCTGTTCGTCTTCACGGAAGGCACGGAGCGCGTGCGCCTGGGAACGTTCACGCAGACGCAGCCGTTCCTGACGGCGGAGGCGGAGCTGATTGCCGAGGTGGTGCCCGAGCCGTCACCCGAGATGGAGGCGCTGCAGCGCAATGTGCTGAGCCAGTTTCAAGAGGTCGTGAGCTCGTCTTCGACGCTCTCCGATGACCTGCAGACGATCGCGCTCAACATCGAGGATCCAACCCGGTTAGCCGATTTTGTCGCTGCGAATCTGCCCTTTTTGAATACCGCGGAGAAGCAGGATCTGCTGGAAACGGACGACACCAAGGTGCGTCTGGAACGCCTGACGGCGCAGCTGGCCAAGGAACTTGAGGTGCAGCAGTTGCGCAACAAGATCCAGAGCGAGGTGCAGGACTCTGTCCAGCAGTCGCAGCGCGACTACTACCTGCGCGAGCAGATGAAGGCGATTCAGAAGGAGCTGGGCGATCAGGACGAGACGCAGAAGGACATGGCGGATCTGCGCGAAAAGATCGAGAACGCGGGGATGCCCGAGGAGACGAAGAAGGACGCGCTGAAGGAGCTTGGGCGCTTGAGCCGCATGAACCCTGCGGCTGCCGATTACTCGCTGACGCGCAACTACGTAGAGTGGCTGGCGGTGCTGCCGTGGGCTAAGAGCTCCTCCGAAGCTGTGGATATTGCAAAGGCAAAGGACGTGCTGGATGCGGATCACTATGGCTTGAAGAAGGTGAAGGATCGCATTCTCGACTACCTGAGCGTGCGGCGGTTGAAGCCGGATATGAAAGGGCCGATTCTTTGCTTTGTGGGGCCTCCAGGCGTAGGAAAGACGTCGCTGGGGCGCAGCATTGCGAGGGCGCTGGGACGGAAGTTCTCCCGGATCTCACTGGGCGGCATGCACGACGAGGCTGAAATCCGAGGCCATCGTCGGACGTATATCGGCGCTCTGCCCGGTCAGATCATCCAGCACCTGAAGCGGGTGGAGGTGAACGACCCGGTATTCATGCTCGACGAGATCGACAAGCTGGGCCGCGATTTTCGCGGCGATCCGGCCTCTGCTCTGCTGGAGACGCTGGACCCGGAACAGAACAACACGTTCCGCGATAACTACCTTGATCAGCCGTTCGATTTGAGCAAGGTGCTATTTATCTGTACAGCCAACCAGCTGGACACGATC
>CAXUIF010000206.1:0-5452 GCA_964250995.1 uncultured Acidobacteriaceae bacterium | reverse complement strand
ACGTCTTCGGAGGTGGGCACGCCAACCTCGGAGCGTTCACGAGTCTCATGGTGCTCGGTTTTCATTGAGTACATTTGTTTGTCGGCTGCAGAAAGCAGCTTTTCAGCGTCTAGACCATCTTCCGGGAAGTAGGCCGCGCCTAAGCTTAGGGAAAGCGTCGTGATGCCGCAGACGTCCTCCCCGGCCTGCTGCGCCAGGGAACTAAGCAGGAGGGCCCTAGCATGCACGGCTGCGGGCGGAAGCTGGGGAGCAACGATGACGAACTCGTCGCCTCCCATGCGGGCGACGTAGTCGTACTCGCGACAGGTTTCCTTGACGAGCTGCGCGAAGCGTTTCAGGACTCTGTCGCCGGCGAGATGGCCGTGCAGGTCGTTCACTTCTTTGAACCCGTCTAGATCGCAGACCATCACAGTGAGGCTGGAGAGGTCACGCTCGCAACGAGAGATCTCTTGCTCGAGGTGCACGGACAAGGCGCGCGCATTGGCCATCTCAGTGAGGTAATCGACGGTGGCAAACGTCTCGGCTTCGCGGAATTTTAGCGCGTTTTCGATGAAGTGAGCGACGCGGGCGGTGACCACCTGAAGGATGCGCAGGTGTTCGCTGGAGAAGGCGTCCGGCTCCTCGCAGTAGAGCGCCAAGACGCCGACGAGCCCGGTGAGGCCCTCCAGAGGAACGGCCAGGGCGGAGCGTAGAGGAAGGGCACTGCCGACCGAAGCGGGACCGAAACCATGCTCCACGGCGGGATTGCCGTTCAGAATAGGCCGAACGTTCTGAGCAACCCAGCCGCAGAGCCCGGTACCGATTGGAATCTGCAACGAGGCGAAGAGACGAGAGTGCTCCCCACTTACGAACTCTGGGAAAAGGGTGTTCTGTCGTTGCACGAACACAACAATGGAGTCATAGGGGATCAGCTTGCGCAAGCGCAGGGCCACCAGCGTGAGCGTTTCGTCGAGGCTCAGGGAATTTCCAAGGTCCTGGCTCAACTCAAACAGGGTGTGGGCTTCTTGTCGGGCGCTGGCGATGGACACGAGGAAATCAGCTGGACTGCCCTGCGGCGCGAGGGAACCAGATTGGAACCCAACCGCGGGCCGCTCCCCACGGGAGATGCTTTGGGTGAAGCGAAGGGCGTCGGTGCTGCGCTCCTCCAGCTTGCGTTCGGCGACGCTTTCGAGATCGGCCCAGCGCCGGCAGAGAATCTCCACCACAGCCGGATCGTAGGCTCTTCCTGCGTCCTCAAGGATCGTCTGCATCGCATGCTCGATCGGGAGGGCTTTCCGATACTGGCGGTCGGAGGTAAGTGCATCCAGGCAATCGACGACGGAAAGGATCCGAGCGCCTACGGGGATGTCTTCGCCCACGAGCCCGTCGGGGTAGCCGGCCCCATCCCAGCGCTCGTGATGGGAGCGGACCATGGGGGCGACCGGGTAAGGGAAGGCGACGCGCTCCAGGATCTCGGCCCCGACGACCGGGTGAATCTTCATTTTTTCGAACTCTTCGGGGGTGAGGCGACCGGGTTTGTTAATGATGTGGTCCGGAACGGCTAGCTTGCCGATATCGTGCAAGAGCGCCGCCGCACGCAGCGCATCGAGTTCGTCCTTGTCGAGGCCGAGGTCCTTGCCGATCTCCACGGCGTAGGTGCGCACACGGTGGAGGTGGGAGTGGGTGTGCTGGTCTTTAGCCTCGATGGCGAGGGCGAGCCCCTCGATGGTGCGTAGGTGCAGCGAGCAGATTTCCTCAACGTGGCGCTTTTCTGCTTCGACGTGTTTGGCCTCGATCTCGACGCGCTTCTTTTCGTCTTCGAGCCGGCGCAGGTAAAGGTGATAGGAGCGATACACCCAGTACATGAGCGGAACGGCCAGAAGCGCGCTCTGCCAGCCGATGTAGTGATCGACCCAACTGATGATGCCAACCAGGGCCGCCCCAACGAGGTAATAGGGAAGTGACCAGAAAAAGGTTTCCGACCAGATCTTTCGGAAGCTAGTGCCGGTGCTGAGCGCGATGACGATGCTGACGGGCAGGGTGTTGGCGACGAAGTACGTGCAGGCGGCAATCAGCAAAAGCACGGGAACGCCACGCAGGCTATGCCCGCCCCAGGCGTGGTAGGCCTTGTAGGTGAGAAAGATCGCTGGCGAGGACATGCCGAGCACGTTGAACGCCACCTTTACGGCTTCAGGACGGTGCTTGGTCTTCCACAAACTTTGAATCAGGGTGGCGGTGCACCCGATGATGAGGGTCTCCCCCAGGGAAAGTTCCAAGACGCCCAGAAGGACGAAGAGGAAGTGGACGGACATGGTGCTTTCCATTCCGGGCAGGCGCACCTTCAGCGTGGACGCCAGGAGCGCGATCAGAAGGTAGCAGCCGAACTTCAGCAGGTCGTCGGAATGAAAGTGGACCAGAGCCAATGCGAGCGCGAGGGCGCCGGCAGTCGCAGACACGGAGACAAACGCCGCGACGGAAGGACTCAGGGACGACTTCAAGCAGGCTCCTTCCTCGTGCAAGAACTCAGCGCAATACGGTGCGAGAAAGCGAACGCTCGCAGGATTGAAGCCAGCAAGCGATCCCGGCGCTTCTCGATCGAGCGTTCCCGACCACAGCAGAGCGTGGTGGCCTAGCATCGCGGCCACACTCGACAACTGGATTATCCATGGGGGGTGCGGAGGCCGGTACATACCACTTCCGTCTCAAAAGCGAGGCTTTTGCCCGGAACCGATGCGTCGTTGGAGAAACAGCAGGTTACGTTGGTGCTTACTTTCGTGCTGGGAGTTGGGTCACAGCTAGGCTAGAGACGTGAGCGCGTTCTGCGATGTGGCCTTGCCTGTGCCGGTAGACCGGATCTTTACCTATGGGCTGGGTGACCGGACTGTGGAGGTGGGCGCGCGGGTGTTGGTGCCGTTTGCGGGGCAGCGGCTGGTGGGTTTTGTGCTGCGCGTGCACGAGGAGGCACCCCCGGCAACGGTGGAGGTGAAAGCCGTAGACCGCGTGGTGGATGAGGCGGCACTGCTTGGGCCGGAGTTGATGCAGTTGGGCCGTTGGGTGGCCGAGTACTATTGCGCGCCCCTGGGAGAGGTTCTGCGCGGCATGGTGCCTTTAGGCGCGGAGGTACGGCGACAGTTCCTGTACCGTCTGGCCGAAGTCGGGCGGCGGGCTCTGTATGACGGAGCAGCGAAGGGTTCCTCGCGGCGCTCGCGGCTCAGTGTGGACGACCAGAACCGCGAGTACGCGGTTCTGAACTACCTGGAGCCGGGTGAGGCAGCGAAGCCTGGAGCGCTGCGCAGCGCCACGGGCGCGAACAAGGCCCTGCTGGACGCGATGGTGAAGAAGCGTTGGCTAGTGCGCGAGACGATCGCGGAGGCGCGGGACGCCCGGCGACTGGAGCAGATGGCGGTGCTGGTGTCGCCGGAGGCAGGCGGGAGGGAGCAGGAGGCAGGGAACAGGGCGGAGGAGGCCGTTGGGGACGAGACCCCCGCAGCAGAGGACACCGCAGAGGCTGCGACGACGGATGTCGAGCTCAACAGCCGGAGAGAAGGACCGCGTGAAGTGTCCGGTGGGGGGCGGCGGCTGCCGAAGCTGAACGAGAACCAGCTAGCGGCTATGGCGGAGTTGGCTGGATGTGGCGGCCGTGAGCGGGTCCGCGAATTGCAGCGCCGGTTGGCAAGGGCGGAAGTGCCGGCAACCACGCTGGCCACGCTGGTCCGGCGAGGGCTGGTGCGATTGGAGGAAGCGCCACAGGCCTTCCAGGTCACCAGGCTTGTAAACGGGGCGGGGAAGCGCTTTGCGCACGAGCACGCCCTGAACGAGGCGCAGACGGAGGCCTTGGCGGGGGTGGCTTCGGCCATGGCGCAAGGGGGGTTCCGGCCGCTCCTGCTGCACGGCGTGACGGGTTCAGGCAAGACAGCCGTGTATGTGGCGGCGATGCGGCGGGCGCTGGCCGCGGGGCGCAGCGCGCTGCTCCTGGTGCCTGAGATCGGGCTGACGCCGGCCACGGCCGCCCAGATGGTGGCTGCCTTTGGGAGTGAGGTCGCGCTGTTGCATTCGCAGCTAACGCCGGACGAACGCGCCGACCAGTGGCACCGCATCCGCCGTGGTGAGACCCGCGTGGTGATCGGCACGCGCTCGGCGGTGTTTGCGCCGCTGGGGGACCTGGGCCTGATTGTGGTCGATGAGGAGCACGACGGGAGCTATAAGCAGGAAGAGACCCCGCGGTACCACGGGCGGGATGTGGCCGTGATGCGGGCCAAACTGGCCGGGTGCACCGTCGTGCTGGGGTCGGCGACGCCTTCGCTGGAAAGCTGGCAAAACGCGGAGTCGGGGCGGTATGCGCTGCTGGAGATGCGGACGCGGGTAGCGGACCGGCCCCTGCCCGTGGTCGAGACCATTGACATGCGGCAGGAGTTCCGGGCGACAGGGCAGGATGCCTTGTTTTCGCGACAGCTGCTCGAGGAGACCCGGGCGACGCTGGACCGTGGCGAGCAGGCAATCCTGCTGTTGAACCGGCGCGGCTACAGTGCGGTGGTGATGTGCCGAAGCTGTGGCGAAAAGATCGCCTGTGAGAACTGCGCGATCTCGCTGACATTTCACAAATCCGGCGATGAACGCGAGCTGGCCGGACCGGCGCGGGTGGGCGCGCGGCTGGAGTGCCACTACTGTGGTTACCGGCGCGGCGTGCCGGAGCGATGCCCCGTGTGCCAGAGCGAACACTTGTTCTATCTCGGGGCCGGTTCGCAGCAGGGCGAGGAGCGTCTGGCCGAGCTGTTTCCCGGAGCGCGGCTGGGGCGCATGGACCGGGACACGGTGCGAACGCGGGGCGACATGGAACGGCTGCTCCAGCGCCTGCATTCAGGCGAGATCAATCTGCTGGTCGGCACACAGATGATCGCCAAAGGGCACGATATCCACGGCGTCACCCTCGTGGGGGTCATCGGCGCGGACTTTGCCCTGGGGATGCCCGATTTTCGAGCCGCGGAGCGGGTGTTCCAGCTGCTTACACAGGTAAGCGGGCGTGCGGGACGTGGTGAGCGGCCCGGGCGGGTGCTCGTACAGACCTATCAGCCGGACCACTACGTGCATCAGTTTGCGCGCGGGCACGACTTCCCCGGATTTGCCGCACGGGAGATGTACTTTCGCCGGGGCGCGCGCTACCCGCCCTTTACGGCGCTGGCGAACGTGATCGTGCAAAGCGAGTCTTTAACCGACGCGCTGGACTGGTCGGGCAGGCTGGGCGGATGGTTGGCGAAGGCGCGGCCGCAAGGGGTCCGCGTGGCCGGTCCGGCGGCTGCGCCGATCGCCCGCTTGAAGCGCATCTTCCGGTACCACTTTGTATTGCGCGCGGAGCGGCGGGATGGATTGCGCGCCTGCCTCCGCGCCTTGCTGGCACGGGTGGAGGAGGAAGGGATTCCGCGCCGGGCCGTGGTGGTGGATGTGGATGCGTTGCAGCTCATGTGAGCCGCGCGGG
>CAXUIF010000205.1:3994-5581 GCA_964250995.1 uncultured Acidobacteriaceae bacterium | reverse complement strand
CCCAGCCCAGAGTAAAAGCTGTTGTATTCCTGCTGTTCCTTCACGTTGCCGATCGCCGTGATGGCCAGATCCCCACCGGAGGGCACCAGTTGCAGCCCGTGCTGCTGGAGGTCGGCCGTGATGTCATTCCGCAGACGCTGTTCGTACAGTGGGTCCTGGGTGTGCACCTTGGCGAAGGAGAACGTATGGTAATTCTCAAAGTGTGCGTTGTGATCGTAATCCGTGCTGACGCTCTCGGCCCGCAGCGCAGGTGCGGACAGCAGAGCAAGCGAAACGGCGGCGCCAAGCAGGTGCCGGCGCACTAAATATTTACCATCCATTCGAGGTCTCCTCAGCGTGATGCTTCGCACCACGACTCACTCTCTTGTGATGCCTGGGGGCGGGGAGACGTTTCTGGAGGGGGATGGCCTGGCGCTTGGACTGTCCGCGGCTATCGGGTCGAAGCACGGGCAATCAGTGTGGCGGTGTAGGCCGCACCGAAGCCGTTATCGATATTCACCACGGTGACGTTGGGGCTGCAGGAGTTCAACATCCCGAGCAGCGCGGCGGCACCGGCGAAGGAGGCGCCATAGCCGACCGATGTGGGTACGGCGAGCACCGGGACCGAGACCAGGCCCCCGACGACGGAAGGCAGAGCGCCTTCCATTCCGGCGCAGACGATGACGGCGTGCGCCTCCGTGAGCTCTTCGCGCACGGCGAGGATGCGATGCAGGCCGGCGACGCCCACATCGTAGAGCCGCGTCACGCGCGCGCCGAAGGTTTCAGCTGTGGTGGCCGCTTCCTCTGCAACGGGCAGATCACTGGTGCCCGCGCACAGCACCGCGACGTGGCCGCGGGTCGGGCCGGTTGTCTGACGTAGCGCAACGGTCCTACCTGTCGAGTTGTGCACGGCGTTGGGATGCTGGCGCAGGATGGCGTCCGCGGTAGGCTGGTCGGCGCGTGTGGCGAGCACATCGACGCCGTCTCCGGCGAGGCTGGTGAAGATCGCGGCCGTTTGCGCGGGTGTCTTGCCCGCAGCATAGATCACCTCAGGCAGACCTGTACGCAGGCTGCGGTGGTGGTCGACGCGAGCGTGCCCCAGGTCTTCAAACGGCAGCGACGCGAGGCGGGTCGCGGCGGCTTCCGGGCTGAGGTGACCGCGTTCCACCGCGGCGAGGAGTTCAAGCAGATGCGTTGGCGTCATGAGTTGGCTGCTGCATGGTAGGCCGCCATGGCGGCTTGTTGTACTTGCTTTAGCGCGACGTCGTACTTCAGCGCAGCGGCTTTGCAGTCCTCATATTCAGGCGCCGCATTGCGGACTTCGTCATGGGCGCTGCCCAGCTTGATGCGAAGAAGGCCGAAGGCGGTGTGAACGGAAGTGTGCCGGCGATCAAGGCAGACGCGCTGCTCCTGGCGCATGCGCAGGCCGAGAGTGGGGGTTTCACGCAGGAGCAGGGTTTGCAGCGCGGCGCTGTCGTGTGGGTGGCAAAGCACGGTGATGAGGGTGCCGGGGCGGCCCTTCTTCATCACAACCGGCGTGAGCATGACGTCCAGGGCCCCCTGCGCGAGCGCTTGCTCGGCCGCAAAGGCAATCACCTGCGGCGAGGC
>CAXUIF010000205.1:0-3894 GCA_964250995.1 uncultured Acidobacteriaceae bacterium | reverse complement strand
AGATGCGCGGAGTAGGTCGGAACACCGCGCAGCAGATCCGCCGTGGCCGGTGCGGGAACAGGGAAGGTGCCGTGCGCGCAGTCCACCATGCCCCCACCCACATTGAGGGCGGAGCTATACCAGGCACCGATCTGCAAGGAATGCACACCCGCGGAGGCGGCGACAATGTCGACGATGGCGTCCACGGCGCCGACTTCGTGAAAGTGGATCTGCTCCACGGGCACGTTGTGAATCTTGGCTTCGGAGTGCCCGAGCAGCTCAAACGTCTGAACTGCTAACCGCTTCACGGCTTCGTCCAGCGGCGCTTGCTGAATCAGCTCGCGAATTTGCGTGAGAGACCGCCCGTGGGTGTGGGGATGCAACTCCCCTTCGTGGCTGTGTTCTCCGTCTTGCGCATGCGTGTGGCTATGCCCGGTCTTGTGCTGATGCTGCGTCTTGAGCTGGGAGCTCAAAGGCTCTTGCAGAGGGGTTTGCTGTTCAAGGGCCGAGCTGCCGTCGTGAACGTGCGCTGTTTCCGCCAGGTGTCCGTGCTCCAATACATGCACCTTGGTGCAGGAGATGCCGCTGCGGTCCACACGATCCACGCGCAGGGTGGCGCTGATGTTGAGCGCGGTGGTGGCCCCGGTGAGGACCTCCAGGGGAACACCGGCGTCCAGCAGAGCGCCAAGAAACATGTCGCCGGCGATCCCGGCAAAGCAGTCAAGGTAGGCAACGCGCATGAAAGGAAGACTCCGGGAAACGGGTGAGCAGGAGGCCGCAGAAGATCGCTATGGGCGGCTACTTTGGGGCGCTACGGTCAGCGCGGAAACGGGCAGCACGTCGTTCATGGAGCCGGAGCGATACCCCTGCGTATCCAGCGTGACGTACTTGAAGCCAAGCGCCTGCAGCGCCGGGGTGATGCGGTCCAGGAAATCCAGGCTGAGCGCCCGCGGAAGATCCTGCCGCGCAATCTCGATGCGGGCGAGGTCCCCGTGATGACGGACGCGCACCTGCGGCAGGCCGAGTGCGTGGAGCACCTCTTCCGCGCGCTCCACCTGGCTGAGGTTCTCGGCCGTGACAGGACGGCCGTACTCGATCCGCGAGGAGAGGCACGCGCTGGCAGGCTTGTCCGCAAGCACAAGGCCGGCATCCCTGGCCAGCGTGCGGATCTCTGCTTTCGTTAAGGCGGCGGTGACCAGCGGCGCCTGCGCCTGGTGGAGCGTCGCGGCCTGCTGTCCGGGGCGGAACTCGCCGCGGTCGTCCAGATTCATGCCGTAGGCAATGTGCGCGAACCCGAGTTGTTCGCGTTTACGCTCCATCTGCGCGAAGAGCTCGTCTTTACAGTGAAAGCAGCGCTGGGCATCGTTGCGCGCATAGGCCGGATTGCTGAGTTCGCCGGTTTGGAGCACGTGGAGCGGGATGGCGTGTTGTTCCGCAAAGGCGATGGCAGCGGCGAGTTCTTTGCGCGGCAGCGACGCAGAGTCGGCGATCACGGCCAGCATGCGGTCGCCCAGCACGTGATGCGTGGCATAGGCGAGAAAGGCGGAGTCCGTACCCCCCGAGTAGGCAACGAGCACGGAGCCGAGCTTGCGCAACGTGTTCTCAAGCAGCGCGGATTTTGCAGCGAGTTCCACAGTCACGATTCTAGGCGCAAACGGCTTGGATGCGGATGGAAGGCGTTTCAACGCACCAGGGCGGGGAGGCGGTCGCCGAGCCCGAACAGAAAGACCGTACCGACCGCGAAGCTGTACACGGCCGTGAGCGACGTCACCGCTGCCTGCAATCGCGGACGTGCGGCGCTGCCTGCAAAGATGCCGCTCGCGCTGGCCGTCATCAGGGTGTTCATCGCCAGCAGTCCAACAATGAAAGCGAACAGCCCGAGGAGGCCCTGCCGGGTACCGCCTAGGTGGGCCGCAAGCAGGAAGAGCAGCAATTGCGATGGGGTTTCTGCGCCCAGGCCGTGGATGACGCCCACCGTGAACACGGAGCTACGGTCATAGCGGAAGGCGAACGGATCGGGTTTGGGCAGCGTGGGATTGGCGAGGGTGCGCAAGCGCCACAGAAGGTACCGGCTCCCGGAGACAAGAAGGGCGATGCGACTGCGGGAGGGGGCGTGGTGGTGCTGCGCCGCAGTGTGCGCCAGATCCGCCCGGCGGCGCCATGCGGAAGCGAGAACATACACCGCCAACGCAATCAGCGTTGCCCCGACCAGACGTTCGCCGATGGCATCAAGGTGTTGCGGCAGGGAGAGGTGCAGGAAGATCACCCCAACGCCGAGCAGGGCGACAGTAAGCGCATGACCCAAGGCATACAGCAGGCCGAGGCGCATGCCTTCGCGCCAACCGCGCTGCACGCTGGTGATGTCCGTGATGGCAGCAAGGTGGTCGTAGTCGAACCCATGGCGAAAGCCCAGCAGAAGGCAAGAAAGCAGGGCGAGTTGGAGCGGTGGCAACACAGACATGCCTAGGGTAAACCAGAGTTGGTGCAAGGTCTGCACGGGCGCAAAAGGCTGCTGACTGCGCGTGTTTCTGAATCGCGCTCCCCGCAGCGGGAATCACACTAGCAACTTGATCGTGCCCGCGAACGGGCCAGTGTTGCAGTTTCCATCCGAGGTCGGCGAGTGAACGAGAACGTAGTTTGTAGGGTACGTCGGCTGAAGCGGCCAGCGGCTATGGGCCTGTGTGCGGCCGTGGCGCTGGCCGCGGGCGGATGCAAGGAACAGGGCGCAAAAGGGCCAGCCGCGCCCGCCATGGGCCCCATGCCGGTCTCGGTGGTTGCGGTGCAGCAGGCCGACGTCCCGCTGACCAGTGAGTGGGTTGGCACGCTGGATGGCTATGTCAATGCGCAGATCCAGCCGCAGGTGAGCGGCTATCTGATCCGCCAGCTGTACCGCGAAGGCTCGCCCGTTTCTAAGGGGCAGGTGCTCTTTGAGATTGACCCAAGGCCCTTTCAGGCCGCGCTGGAGCAGGCGCAAGGACAGGTGGGCCAGGCGCAGGGCCAACTGGGGCAGGCGCAGGCGCAGCTGGGGCTCACGCAGATCAACGTCAACCGGGACACACCCCTGGCCGAGCAGCGCGCCATCGCGCAGAGCCAACTGGATAATGACAAGCAGCAGGCTTTGCAATCGCAGGCCGGGGTGCGGCAGGCGCAGGCAGCCATCGCCGCAGCGCAGGCCAACGTGGCGAACGCCAGGCTTAACGTCGGGTTCACGCAGGTGCGTTCGCTGATCTCCGGCATCGCGGGCCAGGCCACAACGCAGGTGGGCAACCTGGTGAGCCCGCAATCGGTGCTGACGTCTGTGTCGCAGCTGGATCCGATCAAGGTATTCTTCTCCCTCAGCGATACGGAATACCTCGCCCTGACGCGGCGCGCGCAAGGAGGCAGTGGAGATCTGCTCAGCAGGTCGGCGAATCTGCCGCTCACGCTTTCTTTGGCGAACGGCGCCGCCTATCCCCATACAGGGCATGTGGTGTTCGTGGACCGATCGTTGAACGCGCAGACGGGCGCCATTCGGATCGCGGCGGCGTTCGCCAACCCCGGCAACGTGCTGCGTCCTGGGCAGTTTGCGCGTGTGCGCGCCAACACCGAAGTGCTGCGCGGTGCGTTGCTGGTGCCGCAGCTTGCCGTGCAGGAGCTGCAAGGCGTCGAGCAGGTCTACACGGCCGGGCCGGATAACAAAGTGCATGTGGTGAACGTGCAGCTGGGATCGCAGGTCGGCAATGATTGGGTGGTGAAGAGCGGCTTGCAGCCGGGTGAGCGTGTGATCACCGACAACCTTCAGAAGCTGAAGGAAGGTGTGCCGGTCAGCCCGCATGCCGCCGCCGCGATCACGCAGCCGGTAGCCTCGACGAACACAGACGCGACGGGACGGTAGCTGATGTCAAAGTTCTTCATTCGCCGGCCCATTGTGGCCAT
>CAXUIF010000204.1:3219-5610 GCA_964250995.1 uncultured Acidobacteriaceae bacterium | reverse complement strand
CGTAGAGACGGAACCTGGCAGCAGCAAAGTCGGGAGACCTACGACCGAGGCAATGGAGCTACGATCCTGCTGTACAACCTTCAGCGTCGGACCGTGGTGTTGACCAGGCAATTTCGCTTTCCAGCCTATGCTAACGGGCACTTCGGGATGTTGATCGAAGCTGCGGCTGGCCTGCTCGACGAGGCCAGCCCGGAGGATCGCGTTCGAGCCGAAGCAGAAGAGGAGACCGGCTACCGTGTGTCTCAGGTCCGAAAGGTCTTCGAAGCCTTCATGAGTCCTGGCTCCGTTACCGAACGACTCTATTTCTTTGTCGCACAATACGAAAGCAGAGCAAGGACAACGCCGGGCGGCGGCAACTACGCGGAAGGGGAAGACATCGAGGTCCTGGAACTTTCATTTGCTGAAGCGATGGAAGGTATCGCTACGGGCGAAATCCAAGACGGCAAAACCATCATGCTTCTGCAATATGCCTACATCCATCTTTTCCCAACCCAAGGAGTTACGCTCTGATGCCAAAGTCATTCAAACCCCTCATGATTCTCATCGCTGGTCCATATCGGTCCGGTACGGGCGACGACCCGGCACGAATGGCAACAAACCTCCGCACGCTAGAAGCTGTCGCGCTTCCTCTCTACCGCGCCGGGCACATCCCCCTCATCGGGGAATGGATTGCACTTCCTTTACTGCGTGAGGCCGGGTCAATACGGCCCGGGGACGCGATCTACGATGAAATCCTCTATCCGATTGCGAACCGTCTCCTAAGTCGCTGCGATGCCGTTCTTAGGTTGCCGGGCGCTTCTAAGGGGGCCGATGAAGATGTTCGTCTTGCGAAGGAGCGCGGCCTGCTCGTCTACGAGTCGCTATCCGATGTTCCTGGATGCAGCTGATGCATTTGTTCCACCTGTGCGCTGGACATGGCGACTCCGCACAGTTCACCACGCGAAATGCGCTCGCTAGCTGCTTCTGAGCCGCGCCTCCACCCAGTACACCATCCAGCGCACGCCCCAGGCCACCGCGTGCTGCGCCACTGCGAAGGCATGCAGCACAGGCTCGGCTCGCGTCCCGAACACCCGCAGCGCCGCCGTCCCTACGGCCTCTTCCGCGTAGGCTCCAGCTGTCTCCAGCCAGCCCCGCCCCGGCGTGGGCGCCGCATGCACCCGCCACAGAAGTCCTGTCTGTTCCAGCAGGACCGCCGCCCGCGGCAGGTGCTCCGGCGTGCTTACGACCTCCACGCTCCGCCACCCGTGCGCCCGCACCAGCGCCGCGCTGTTCGCCACATTTTGCACCGTCGTCCGCGAGTGTCCCTCCTCCAGGATGGCCCCTGTCGGCACCCCTAGCCGCCGCGCATACGCCGCCATCACGGCGGACTCGACAAACCGGTTGGCGGTCGGCCCGCCACTGAACACAATCCGCGGCGCTCGGCCAGCCCCGAACTCTCGCACCGCCTCGTCCACGCGCCAGCGCTGCACCGACGTCAGCGAGCCATCCAGTTCCGCCGGTGTGCCCAGCACGAGCAACGCATCCACCGGCCCACTGCCCTCATTGCCAGTGGGCACCGTCAGGTACAGTACCGTCACCACCACGGCACTCAGCAGCAGGAACGCGGCACCGCCCAGCCCCCACCGCCTGCGCTGCGATGGTGCTGCAACCTCCACGCGATCCATCACTGCCGTCACGCCGACTACCCCATCAGCTGCTTGGCCAGCCGCACATACAGACCCACCGCATCCAGCAAATCGTTCTTCCGGACCCGTTCATCGGGTGTGTGCGCCACGTGGATACTTCCAGGCCCCAGCAGGAACGGCTCTCCCCAGTTCGTCAGGCTCGGAATATCTGTCGTAAACTTCGCCACCATCGTTTCGAACCCATCCACCGCGCGCATCCGCACAAACGGCAGCTCGAGCGAAAACTCCACCTCACACCGGCCCGCCACCGCCGTCACGATGGCCGCGCGCACCGCCTCCGCAGGCCCGACCAGTCGCACCAATAAATGCGCCTCAGCCTGGTCTGCAATCACATTCGGCGCTCTTCCCCCGGAGATCAATCCCACATTCAGGGTGCAATCCCCGATCCCTTCCACCGTCGGCAATGCCAACGCCTGCACGTCGCGCAAGGCCGCCAGCAGCTTGTCGATGGCCGACTCCCCCAGCTCCGGGTAGGCCGAATGCGCCATCCTCCCCGCAGCACGCAACTCCACGCGCAGCGCCCCCTTGGACGCGACCGCTAACCGATTGTCTGTCGGCTCCCCGTTGATCAAGAACCGCGATCCGCGCGCCTGCGCATTCGCCACGGCTGCCCCGGCCGAGTCCCGCTCCTCGCCGACCAGAAACAGCAAGCCTACCGCGAAGCCTTCGGCCCGTAATCGCTCCGCCGCGGCCACCTGCGCAGCCA
>CAXUIF010000204.1:0-3119 GCA_964250995.1 uncultured Acidobacteriaceae bacterium | reverse complement strand
CCCCCTCCGGGAAGACAGAAGGTCCTCACCTCCTCCGATGAACCCACTCGACTGGCTCCTGGCCTCCCTTCTTCTTTACTCCGCGGTTCGCGCCGCGGTGAACGGCCTCTTCCGCGAGGCCTTCACGCTGGCCGGCCTCCTTTGCGGCTTTCCGCTGGCCTCCTGGTACTACCGCGATGCCGCACGTGCCCTTGCCGGTCTGATCACGAGCCCCGCCCTGGCGCAACTGGCTGGCTTTGCCCTGATTCTCACGGTGATCACACTCGCCGCTTCGCTGCTCGGTCGCCTGTTTCGCCGCGGCGCGCGCACGGTAGGGCTCGGCTTTGCGGACCGGCTTGGGGGCGCGCTGTTCGGTGTGCTGCGCGGGGCAGGGATCGCCATAGCCTTGTTGCTGGCGGTCACCGCTTTCCTTCCGTCCGCACCTTGGGTGCAGAGTTCTCTGCTGGCACCCTATTTGCTCCGTGCAGCGCATGCTGTATCCTTCACCATGCCGACGGACTTGCGCGGACGTCTTCTGGACGCGATCGGTCATCTGAAGCATAGCTCTCCCCATTGGATCAAGTCCGGGCTCCTGCCGCACACTAGGACCACCACACTTCAGCCGTAGCGAGGGGAACGCGAGTGAAACGCGAGCTGGAACATCTGGTGCTCACCATGCACGCTTCCGGAATGACGTACACCGATGCCGTGCGTGAGTTCAAGAAGCGCTTCATTCTGGACGTGCTCGCCCGCCATCGCGGCAACCAGTGCAAAGCTGCCGAGGAGCTCGGCATGCATCGCAATACGCTCAGCCGAACGCTTACGGAACTGGGCATGGACTCCGCCCAGATACGCCGTGGTATGCGCCGTCCGCCCCGCTCCGTCCGCCCCGGACGTGCCGAATTGCAGATCCTTCCCACAGGCACCGGACGTTAGCGTCCCCGCTCCGTCCAACGGTCAGCAATGCCCCTACAGTTCCGCCTCCTGAGCGCAGCCACGGCGCTGGTCTCTTTCCGGTCTTCGCACAAAGGCGCCACGCTTGCAGCGGGCATCTCGGGGTGGGCGCTGGTGCTGTGCCTTTCCTTGGCGAGCCACGCGCAGACGGCGGCCACGCCCGCTGGCGCAGATGTACCTGCTGTCGTGCGGGCGCAACCCGTGCAAGCACCCTCCACGGTTTCGGCCAAACAACGTCGCGACGCGGACGACGCCTACATTAAGGGTGCCCGCGCCCTGGACCGCAAAGATCTGGCCGAAGCCGAAGAGGACTTCGCCAGCGCGGCCAAACTGAATCCGCAGAACCGCGATTACTTCCTTGCCCTCGCCGTCACTCGCGAACATCGCCTCACCGAGTTGGTTCAGCGGGCGGCGCAGGCCCGCCGCCTGGGCCACCTGGAAGACGCCGAGCGCATGCTGCGGCAAGCGCGCGAAATCGATCCCAAGAACGCCATCGTTGTGCAACACTTCCACCCGGACGGTGCGCCCGTTGTCTCGGCATTTTCCGCTCCTGTCGATCCATCGGCAGCCCAGCGGACCGCCGACGCGCTCACACTAGCCGGTGCCGTTCAGCTGACGCCTGCTCCCGGTCCGCATAGCTTTCACCTCCGTGCCGGGGCGCGCGAGATCCTCCTGCAGATGTGCGCGGCTTTCGGTGTTCGCGCCAATGTTGCGGACTCCGTCAACTCCGGCGCGATGCTGCGCTTTGATCTCGCGGACGCGAACTTCGCGGAGGCCTTGCATGCTGCGCAGACACTGACGCACACGTTCAGTGTCCCCCTCCAGCCCACAGAATTGCTGTTCGCGCGCGACACCCCCGAAAATCGCAATCAGTACACGCCCCTGGTCGAAGAGACGCTATACATGCCCGGCACCACCGCCGCGGATCTCACCGAATACGCCAAGTTGGCTCGGGATGTGTTCAACCTCCGCGTCGTCAATGCCGTGTCGAACTCCGGCTCTCTGGTCTTACGCGGGGACGAGGATACCCTGACCCATGTGAACGCGACCTTTGCGGATCTGGTGGACGGCGGCTCCGACGTGCTTGTCGACCTGACCCTCTATGAGGTGGACAAGTCACACATCACCAACCTGGGCGCGCAGCTTCCCTCTTCGATCGGCGCGTTTCCCGTGGCCTCAACGGCCCAGAGCCTCATTAACGCCAACCAGTCCCTTATCTCGCAGGCCGTCGCCAACAATCTCATTACGCTTACCGGAAATCCATACACGGACGCGCTGACCGAGCTTGAATTTCTGCTCGCTTCCGGGACGGTCACCAGCACGCAATTCACGAGCCTGTTGGGGGTCATCGGCCACTATGGTGGCCTTCCGCTGGCAGGGGTCTTTCTTGGCTCCAGTACTACTCTCAACTTCGCACTCAATGCGTCCGACGTTCGCGTGCTCGATACCGTCCAGCTCCGGATTTCGGACAAGCAGGATGGCCAGTTTCGCGCCGGCACACGCTATCCGATCGAGACCGGCATTTACAGTTCGAGCCTTCCTGGCAATCTGAGTTCCGCGGTTGCTGGCCTGAGCATTAATGGCACCAGCGTCAGCTCGTTGCTTTCGCAATACACCGGCGCCAGTTCCGTGGCTGTGCCGCAGATTCAGTTCGAAGATCTGGGCCTGACGCTGAAAGCCATACCGCAGATCTTGCGCACCGGCGAGGTCACGCTGAAGCTGGACTTCAAGATCGAGGCACTCGGCTCGGGCTCCATCAATACGCTGCCGATCCTGAATAGCCGGCAGCTTACATCCACGGTCACCATTCCGAGAGGCCAGACCGCCATGATCGCCAGCGAGGTCAATAGCGCGGAGCTGCGCGCCACCTCCGGCCTGCCGTTTTTGAGCGAGCTCCCCGGCTTTGCGAGCACCAACAGAAACACGGAACAAGATAGCGCCGACCTGCTGATCACGCTCACGCCGCACATCGTCCGCAACAAAAACGTCCAGGTCACCAGCCGGCGTCTGTTGCTGGCGAACGGGAACTCGAACTCGCAGTAAAGTGTCGCTTGCGTCGCAAGGCGGGAAAGCCGCTTGGTCCCTCCAGCAGCTTCCCAAACGGGAGCCGCCTCTGTTACAGTGAAGGGGCAAGGGCGGGAGTAGCTCAGTGGTAGAGTGCTTCCTTGCCAAGGAAGATGTCGCCG
>CAXUIF010000203.1:0-5659 GCA_964250995.1 uncultured Acidobacteriaceae bacterium | reverse complement strand
CCTCGGGGCCATGGTCGAAAAGGACACTACCACCCGCACCGCCATCGTCACCGGCACCGCCGGCCATTTCACCCAGCCCACCCAAGACCTCGATTGCGGCAACTCCGGCTCCACCATGCGCATGCTCGCCGGGCTCGTCGTCGCGCAGCCGGGCACCTATCGCTTCATCGGCGACGCCTCTCTGAGCACCCGCCCCATGGAGCGCATCCGCAAGCCGCTCCGGCAGATGGGCGCTCAGATCGACCTCACCGACGGCCACGCCCCCATGACCATCCGCGGCGGCCCGCTGACGGCCATCGACTTCGACCTCCCCATTGCCAGCGCTCAGGTCAAAACCGCCGTGCTCTTCGCCGGCCTCCAGGCCTCTGGCACAACCAGCCTCGCCGAACAGGTCCGCACCCGCGACCACACCGAGCACGCCCTGCGCGCCTTCGGCGCCGAGCTCCTCCGCCGGGCAGACTCCCAAGCTCAAACGCGGCTCTACATCGCAGGCGGCCAGCAGCTGCGCGCGCTCGACCTCACCATCCCCGGCGACATCTCTTCGGCCGCGTTCTTCCTTTGCGCCGCCCTGCTCTTCCCTGACAGCAACCTCGTGCTCGACAACCTCGGCCTCAACCCCACCCGGGCTGTCCTGCTGGACGTCCTCACCGGCATGGGCGGCGGGATCAAGATGCTCGAAGTCCTCGACGCGCACGGAGAGTTGTCCGGCACCCTCCAGATCAACCGCAAGCCCGGCCCGCTCCAGGCGGTGGATCTCTCCGGCCAGCTGGCCGCCCAGCTCATCGATGAGCTCCCCGTCCTCGCCGCCATCGCCCCCTACACCAGCAACGGCCTGCGCATCCGCGACGCCCGCGAGCTCCGCGTCAAAGAATCCGACCGCATCGCTCTCACCGTCCGGAATCTCCGCGCCATGGGCGCCGAAGTCACGGAGCACGAAGACGGCATGGACATCCCCGGCAACCAAACCCTCCACGGCGCCACCCTCGACTCCGGCCACGACCACCGCATCGCCATGGCCTTCGCCATCGCCGCCCTCCGCGCGGAAGGGGACACAGAGATCCAGGGCGCCGAAGCCGCCAGCATCAGCTTCCCCGAGTTCTTCGACTGGCTCGACGATCTCGCGGTCCGCTAGGGGGACGAAGCACTAAGCACTGACCACCCCAGCGCCAAGCTGCAACCGGCTTGGACGCCAGTGCTGTCCCTTCAACGACCCGCCTTGATGTAGGTCCAGCCCTGCTCCTGCTTGGTTACCACCTCCACTATGCCGGCAGGCACGACCTCGACCCCGGGAACCAGATCGGCAGCTTCGAGATGTTCCTTCCGCATGGCATTGCCACAGGCAAGGAGGTGAACATGGGGCGACTCCAGCTTGTGAACCTCAGCGGCGTCCGGTCCGTCTTTCTTTAGAAAAGCAATGCCGGGCCCGTAGGCCACAATCTCGATGTCGACGGTTGCGGGAGCCAGGCCGCTGATCAGGTTGCGCACGTTGTTCAACGTCAGCTGCCAATCGGCTTCGTCGCCTGAGGTCAGGGCAAACACGACGCGATGCGTCTTCTCACCGGCTTGGGCCTTTATTGGCGCAACGCCAAGAAGCACGCCGAAGGCAAGCAGGACAGCTATAGTGTGACGTCTCATGACGATTCTCCTCAATGGCCGGTGGCGAGCTTGATCGCTAACAGAACAAGTAACACCGCGAAGCCCCTGCGCAGGACCACGTCGGAGAGGTGCTGTGCCCAGAGGCCTCCAACCCAGCCCCCGACAGCAAAGCCGACGGCGATCAGGAACGCCAGCTTCAGATTCACGTGTCCAGCCCGGTAGTAGGTCCAGAATGCGAAGATGCCGATTGGCAGAAGCAGGGTCGCCACCGACGTCCCCTGCGCAGTCTTCTGCGACATCCCGTAGAAGAAGATCAGGGCCGGTATGAGAAAGGCCCCGCCCCCAATACCGATCATGCCTGAGATCACACCGATCACCAGACCCAAGGCAAGGCCACCAGCGGTCGCCAGCGAACTCATGCGTGCGCTTTCGCGGGATCGTTCCACGGCATCCGGCCCAGGACCGACGCCATCATGCAGTTGTCACTCACGCCCGCGTAGACCAGACCTGCGCCCACCAAACCCGCTCCCACGAAAAACTTCTTCGAAGTCAGCAGACCCAAACCGAAGAAAGCCAGCACGAGCGAGCCTGCCGTGACACGTACCTGACGTTCCATCGACCACGGCCCCTTGGCGGCAACAAGGAGCGGTTTGCCTGCCCTTGTCCAGGCCTCCACGCCACCTTCCAGCACGCTGAGCGACTGAAACCCCTCCCCAGCCAGAGTCTGCCGGGCCTGTTCCGCCCGTCGTCCGCTGCGGCAGATGAGCGTGAGCGGTTCCGAGCGGTCCCACTCCTGGCTGGCCTTCTTCAACGTGCCAAGCGGAACCAGTTCAGCACCCTCGATATGGCCCTCGGCAAATTCGGGGTATTCACGCACGTCGATCCAACGAGGTTCCATCGTCTTGTTCATATGTATATGAGTATATGCATGCGTAATGATATATTCAAGCGATGGCGTCCCAGGCAATGAGCGAGAAGATGCTCGATCTCGTAGCGCGGCGCTTTCGCACCCTCGGCGAGCCCTATCGCTTGCGCATCCTGCAGGAACTGGAGACAGGGGAGAAATCCGTCGGCGAGCTCGTCACCGCGTTGGACGGAAACCAGCCCAATGTTTCCAAGCATTTGCAGATTCTGTTCGACGCCGGGCTCATCAGCCGCAGACGCGACGGTACGTCCATCTTTTACGGCATCAGCGATCCGATGGTGTTCAAGCTGTGCGCTCTGGTTTGCAGCAGCGAAGCCAAGAAGAGCCGGCGCGAGTTCGAAGCATTAGCCGGACAGCAAGGACAAACAAAGCGATGAAGATCAAGCAGTTCGAAGTGGCCGGACTGGCCCAGTACTCCTATGTCCTCTCCTCGGAGGGAGAAGCGATCGTGATCGATCCCATGCGTGACTTCGACTGTTACACGCAGTACGCGCACGAGGAGGAGCTTGCCCTCAGGTACGTCACCGAAACGCACATCCATGCGGACTTCGCCTCCGGTGCACTTGCCTTGGCAGAGTCCACCGGCGCAGAACTTGCGCTCAGCTCGTACGATCAGGAGCCCTACCGCTACAGCATGGCGCATCGTTCACTGCGCGATGGGGACGTGTTGCAGGTCGGCAAGCTTTGTTTAAAGGCCCTTCACACACCGGGGCACACGCCCGAGCATCTGAGCTTTGTGCTCTTCGATGACGAACGAGCGGCGTCACAACCGCTCGCCCTTTTCAGTGGGGACTTCCTCTTTGTCGGATCCCTCGGCCGCCCCGATCTTCTCGGCGAAGGCGTGAAGGAGCAACTCGCACGCGCACTGTTCCGCAGCCTTCACGAGCGCCTCGCTTCCCTCCCTGACGGAGTGCAGGTCTATCCCGGTCACGGTGCAGGGTCGCTGTGCGGCTCCGGCATGAGCGATCGCGCTGAGTCGACGCTCGGCTACGAACGGGCAATCCAGCCCTTGTTTCACTTGGACGAGGACGCTTTCGTCCGCGAGATCCTCGCAAGCGTTCCCCCCATGCCGTCGTACTACCCGAGGTTGAAAGCGCTCAACTCCCGCGGCGCGTCCAGTGTGGCGGACCTGCCAGGCCATCAGGCCCTCTCGCCTGCTCGTGTGTCCGCGCTCGTGTCCGGGAACGAAGTCACAGTCCTGGATGTGCGTCGCCCTGAAGCCTTCGGCGGAGCCCACATCGCAGGCGCAGTCAACATCGGAGCCGGCCAGAATCTCTCCCTTTGGGCGGGGTGGATGATCGCCCCCGAACAGCGCCTCCTTCTGGTCAACGACAAGGGGGACGACGAGGAGGTTCGCCGCTCCCTCGCCCGGGTGGGCCTGGAGCAGATTGAGGGCTTTCTGCACAAGGGTATGCCTGCATGGATCGATGCTGGCTTGGACTTCAGGCGTACGGTGCAGCTCTCCACAAGAGAGGTGGCGGCGCGCGAACACGACACCCAAGTCCTTGATGTCCGCAGCGACCAGGAGTGGGCAAGCGGCCACATCCAGGAGGCTCTCCACATCCCCTTGGGTGACTTACAAAGTCGCCTTGGCGAACTTTCCAAGGACTCCGCGATGATTGCGGTCTGCGGAAGTGGCTATCGATCCAGCCTTGCTGCGAGCGTGCTGCAACGTGAAGGCTTCGAAAAGATCAGCTCCATGGATGGTGGCATGACGGCTTGGCAGCAACAACAGTTGCCGACGGTTGTCGGCTGAACAGCGTTTCGGCGCTTCCTTGGCTAAGGTGGCGCCCTACGAACACAAGCTGCGCTTCGCCTATGCTGAGGGCTGATCCTCATGCCACGTGCGACCCATCCTCCCCTCCACCCAATCCCGCTTTTCATGTCCGAGATCGAGGCCATGGGCGGCGCGGAGCGCTCGATCCTCGCCCTCGGCCGCTGGCTCTCCGGCCACGCCAAACCCGTTTACCTTCTCACCTACTACGACCGCATCGGCCTGGAACGCCACGCCGACTTCCCTCTGCCCACCGTTGTGCTGAACCCCGCCAACAACGCTCGGGCTAAAGTCGCCGCGCTCCGCCAACACTTCGCTGGCCGCCAGGGCCATCCGCCCCCCATCACCTCCGGCTACCAGCCCGCGTTGCACTGCGCCCTTGCCCGCATCGGCCGCTTCCACTGCCTCATGCACGACACACCCAGCCTCTTCAGCGACGAGCATCCCAGCCTGCAACAGCGGCTCCGCTTCGCCGTCTCTAACTGGCAGATCGGCCGCGGCATGCGCCGTTTCGGCGGCACCATGATCGTTACAAGCGAGTTCCTCCAACAGGAGTGCCAACGCGACTTCGGCGTCCACGCCCCCATCGCCCGCATGGGCGGCCTCGCCCACCAGCACGCCTTTCGCCGCCGCCCCGTCATCACCTCATCCGAATTCGCCAACGCGCAGCGCCAACACGAAGCGCCCACACAAAGCGCCAACGCGCAGCGCCCACACGAAGTGCCAACGCGAAGCGCCAACACGCAGCGCCTCAACCTCCTCTCCGTCTCCCGCATCGAGGCCAACAAACGCATCGACTGGATCCTCGACGCTTTAGCCGCACTCGAGCAGGCCCCCGCCCCGCTGTCCTCCCGCGTCGATTGGCGCTTCGACCTCGCCGGTAAAGGCTCCCAACTTGAAGCTATGACCGCCCGCGCCCGCGACCTCGGCCTCGCCAACCGCGTCCACTTCCAGGGCTTTGTCTCCGATGCCGACCTAGAAGTCCTGTACGACCACGCCCACCTGTTCCTCATGCCCGCCGTCCAGGGCTACGGCATCCCCGCCATCGAGGCCCTCGGGCGCGGCATTCCCGTCCTGCTGCACCGCGACTCCGGCGTCAGCGACCTTCTTCTCGACACCCCGTGGGCCACCGTCCTCATTGGCGGCAAAGACGAGCTCACCCCCAAACTTGCCAACCTCATCGATTGGCTACTCAGCAACGGGCAGCTCTCCGCCTCACCCCCACCCGTTCTCCCCACCGAAGACACCTGGGCCGAGCGCGTCGCCACCCTCTGCGGCTACCTCTGAACCTTCCGCCAACGCTACGTTGCCCGTCATTGCCGAAGGAACTCTGCGGTCTGCTTCCTTCGCCGCAGCGCAATCCT
>CAXUIF010000202.1:0-5707 GCA_964250995.1 uncultured Acidobacteriaceae bacterium | reverse complement strand
GACCCGCTAACTCGCCAACTCGCTGACCCGCTAACTCGCCAACTCGCTGACCCGCCAACTGGCTGGCCCACTGATCCGTGTCACCGCTGCCCGTAAGTGGCATCCGCGCCGTGCTTGCGGAAGTAGTGACGATCCAGGAGAGCCTGGGAGACGATGTCGGCATCGGCCTTCAGCGTGACCGTACGGTAGGCCATGCGGGCCACGGCTTCGAGCACGACGGCGTTGTGCGCGGCCTCGTGCGGTGTGCGGCCCCAGACGAAGGGCGCGTGGCCGGCGACCAGGCAGGCAGGGACGGCGAGGGGGTCCAGTGCGCCGTGACCGTCCTTGCCACGGAAGCGCCGTACGATGGCCAGCCCGGTCTCGTGCACGTAGCGGCTGCCGATGGCCTCATCCGAGAGCGGCTCGGTGACAGGAACTGGGCCGTAGAAGTAATCAGCGTGCGTGGTGCCGAAGGCGGGAATCGGCAGGCCTGCCTGCGCAAAGCTGGTCGCGAACTCCGAGTGCGTGTGAACGACCGCACCGATGGATGGGAACTCGCGGTAGAGCAGCGTGTGCGTGTCCAGATCGGAGGAAGGGCGAAGGTCGCCTTCGACGAGCTTGCCGTCCAGATCGGTCACGACCATATGCTCGGGCCGCAGCTGGGCGTAGTCGACGCCGGAGGGCTTGATCACCACCAGCCCTTGCTCCCGGTCCACGCCAGAAGCATTGCCAAAGGTGTATAGAACGAGACCGCGTTGCACGAGCTCGAGATTGGCCTCCAGGACCTCCGCGCGTAGGGCAGCAAGCAGCATGATCGGGACAAAACCTCCGAAGAAAGCGATTTCAGTATCGCAGGGTGAGGCGATCTTTGCGCGTGACGTCCGCACGGCTGGCGGGGTAGGCTTGCGTGTGGCCCTTGCCGCACAGGCAAGCGCTTCAGGAGATTTCGTTTGCGATCAAGATGCTTTGGGTGGCTGCTGCTGTTCCTGCTCGGCATGCCCGCAACGCCCGCGCACGCCCAGGGCGGGACCGGGCGCGGCACAGCGTCCAGCGAGACGTTTCGCAATCCCCTGCTGCCCAGCGGGCCGGATCCGTGGGTGATCGCCTACAAGGGGACGTACTTCTACACCAACAGCACGGGCGTGAACCTGACGTTGTGGGCCACGCCGGACATCACCGACCTGCGCCATGCGCGCAGCAAGGTCGTGTGGGTGCCGCCGGCCAGCGGACCCTACAGCAAGGACCTATGGGCGCCCGAGTTGCATCGCTTCGACAACCGCTGGTACCTGTACTTTGCGGCGGACGATGGCCGCAATGAGAACCATCGAATCTACGCGCTGGAAAACACTTCAGACGACCCGCTGGAGGGCACATGGACCTGGAAGGGCAAGGTGGCCGATGCGACTGACAAGTGGGCGATCGATGTTTCGGCGTTTGAGGTGAAGGGACAGCGCTACATGATCTGGTCGGGGTGGAAGGGCGACCGCGATGGGGAGCAGGACATCTTTATCGCGCACCTGAAGAACCCCTGGACGATCGATTCGGAACGTGTGCAACTCTCGTCGCCACAGTATCCGTGGGAGCGCGTGGGAGATCTACCGGAGCGGCCGGCGGTACCGCATGTGGAGGTCAACGAGGGACCGGAGATGCTGCAGCACGGCGACGATCTGTTTCTGGTGTACTCGGCGGCGGGGTGCTGGACGGATTACTATGCGCTGGGCGTGCTGCGGGCCAAGGTGGGCGCCAACCTGCTGGATCCGGCTTCATGGAGGAAGTACGATCACCCGTTTTTGCACCAGGATGCAGTGAATGGCGTCTTCGGTACGGGGCATAACGGCTTCTTCAAATCGCCCGATGGCAAGCAGGACTGGATCGTCTACCACGCCAATGCGAGCCTGCATGAGGGCTGCGGTGACGCGCGCTCTCCGCGGGCGCAGCCATTCACGTGGAACCCGGATGGCACACCGGAGTTCGGCAGGCCGGTCCCAACGGATGTGCCCATGGCCAAGCCCTCGCGGTAGCGCTCGCTCTCAGTTCCTCGCCGAGCCCCCGGAACTTTCGTGGGGCTCCCCGCAGTACACTTTTTGCCTATGGAGATTGCATGAAATTCTCGCTCTTTGCTTCGTCTTTCCTGGCGCTTGCGCCCCTTGCTCACGCCGCCGTTACGGTCGCGCCCTGGGGTACGGCGAAGGGTACGCCCGTGGAGCTGTACACGTTGACCGACAGCGACCTCACGGTGCGAATCACCAACTTTGGCGCGCACATCGTCAGCATCGAAGCGCCGGATCGCGAGGGCAAGCGCGCAGATGTGGTGCTGGGATTCAAGGACCTGGCTGGGTACGAAGCCGACAAAAGCACGTATATGGGCTCGGTGGTCGGACGGTATGGCAACCGCATCGCCAGCGGGGCCT
The DNA here is from genome assembly GCA_964250995.1 of uncultured Acidobacteriaceae bacterium. Taxonomy (GTDB): domain Bacteria; phylum Acidobacteriota; class Terriglobia; order Terriglobales; family Acidobacteriaceae; genus Granulicella. The sequence continues at coordinate 3,317 of CAXUIF010000202.1, read as the reverse complement.
TTTCGCTTGAAGGCAAGGCGTACCAGATACCCAAAAATGACCATGGTCAGAACGCGCTGCATGGCGGCACGGAGGGCTTCGACCGCCGGGTTTGGACTGCGCGAAAGCTGCCCAACGGCGTCGAGCTTACGTTGGTGAGTCCGGACGGCGATCAGGGTTTTCCTGGGCAGCTGACCGCGCATGTGCGCTACACGCTGGAGGGCAAGTCGCTAAAGCTAGCCTACAGCGCCACCACCACCAAGCCCACGGTGCTGAACCTGACCAACCACAGCTACTTCAACCTGGGCGGTGAAGGCAACGGAGACGTGCTGCATGAGGTGATCCTGCTGGACGCCGATCGCTATACGCCCGTAAACGCCACGCTGATCCCGACAGGCCAGCTTGCGCCGGTGGCAGGCACGCCATTCGACTTCCGCAAGCCGATGCCGATCGGGGCACGCATAGACCAGCCTGACGAACAACTCAAGATCGCCGGCGGATACGATCACAACTTTGTGCTGAACGGCAGCGGCGCCGGTCTGCACCTGGCGGCCAAGGTGGTGGATCCGGTGAGCGGACGTACGCTGACCGAGATGACGACCGAGCCCGGCGTGCAATTTTACTCAGGAAACTTTCTGGATGGCACGATCACCGGTGCTTCCGGTGTGAAGTATCAGAAGCACGCGGGCTTCTGCCTGGAGACGCAAAACTTCCCTGACTCGCCTAACCAGCCCACGTTTCCGAGCACGGAGTTGAAGCCCGGGCAGACCCTGCATTCTGAGACGGTGTTTACGTTCGGCGTGCAGAAGTAAGCCGATCGGCTTCTCCAAGACCTGCAAGTGAGCAGCACCGTACGGCCCGCCTCCAAGCCGGGCCGTACGTGCAGGCGAAAGGGTCAGAGTGCTACCAGCCGATGCCGAAGGCCATGTGCTGTGTGGCCGAGGACTGGATGGTCGAGCTGTGGTTGTTGGTGTCGTCGTAGGGGAAGCCGTAGGCCAGGGCGGCGACGCTGTGGTTATGCCAGAACTGCGCATAGAAGTTGGCCGGGGCGGTCTGGTAATAGGCCGAGGAGGTCGTCCACGAGGCGTAATTCTCCACCACGTGGCGGTTGAACGCGCCGCAGAGTTGGGCTTCGATCGCCAGCGTCGTTCCTTGCTTGCCGGCGACGCCCGGGAAGGGTTCGTTGTTGAACACGCCATCGCAGGCAAAGATCTGCGGTGTGGTCGGCTCGCCCACGGGATACGTGCCCCCGACATAGGCTCCATTGTTCTGGTTGACCTCTGTGAACACAAAGCTGGTGCCCTGTGTGGTGCCGGTGAAGGCGCGGCTGCCATTGTTCAGCGTCAGATTCAATGAATTCGTGGCGTAGTAGCTCCACACTTCCTTGATGTACGGGTCGAAGTACGCCGCATTCGCGCCCCCGGCGTTGAAGGTGCTCTTGGTCGGCGAAAGAATCCGCAGATTGGACACAGGCGTCAGATGGAAGGCGGTGGGTGTCTCCGCGGCGTACTCCCGGTCGATGGCGGCGATGGATTCGTTGATCCCGGTCTGTCCGTGCGCGCTCATCACGCCGTTGAGCCCGATCTCGGCCTTCGCATCCCAAACGTCCAGCAGCAGAGGCAGGCCGAACTGGTCCACCTGTGTGGTGTTGATGTAGATGTTCGGTACGCCGCTTGTGTTGGTGCCTTCGGTGAACTCGTACCAGTCGTAGTGAACGTTGATGTTGGGGTCGCTGGTGTTCTGCGGATTCGGACCGGCATAGCCAAGCTGTCCACCGGGGGCGGCCGGCATGATGGGCATGTACATGGGGCTGCCGATGGAGATGTAGATCCGTCCGGACCCGAGGGCAGGCAGCTTCAGCAGCTTGCTCTGCGCCAGGGTGAACGCGTAGGCCGGGTAGGTCTTGCCGTCTGGCCCGGTGAGCGCGTTGGCAGCCGTGTTATCGGCGACGCTGGCGGCGTGCAGCGTGCCGTTAAAACTCACCCAGGAGAGCGCGTTGTTGGCCGGGTTGTTGCCAAGGATCTCGACATAAATCTGGCTGTCCGGCCAGGCGCCCTGTGTGTTGTTGTTGAGGTCTACACCGATCAGGCTGCCATAGGTCTGCGCGGACGGGTTGGCGGTGTTGACCGCGAGGACGGCCTTGCTGGACGTGACAGGCGCGCCCCCCGGGCCACTCACCGTGACGGTGTAGGTGCTGTTGTCATCGGCCGCGCTGGTGCCCGGCGTGATGTAGCTAGGGTTGGTGGCTCCAGCGATGGAGGCGCCGTTCTTTGCCCACTGATACGTGAGCGGAGCCCCACCCGTTGCTGTCACCGAGAAGGTTGCCGTGGTGCCGATGGTAGCGCTCTGGTTGAGCGGTTGAGTGGTGATGGAGGGCGCTGCACCGGTAGGCGCGGGCTGGCTGGCGGCGCTCAGGATTTCAATGCCGCTCACCTTGGGTTGATTCGCGGCGCCGTTGGTGAAGCTGATGACAATTTGCCCATTCACCGGGTTTGCCGTGAAGTCCTTCACCAGCGCCGTATTCGGTGCGGCCTCAGCAAGGATGTCGAAGTTCGGCAGGACGGTGGTGTTGTTGATCGCGACGTTGAAGATGCGCTGGCCTTTGGCGGTGGCCCAGAACTCCGCAAAGTGGAGACGCACGGTGTAGGTGTTGCCCGTGGTGAGGTTGGGGATGGTATAGGTGAAGACACCGGCCCGCTCGGATTGGTAGACCTTTTGTGGCGCGGCATTGGGTATGCCGGCTGTGGTGATCAGGTTGTTGGTCACAGCGCTGCCGCCGCCGACGAAGTCGGTATCGGCCAGGAACTGGCTGACAACCGGCCCACCCGCGTCGAGGGCAATTACGTCCGAGGAGGCGGGAGCCGATCCGGCCGCGGCCGTCAGCACCTCAATCGCATCGACCTTGGGCTGGTTGGCCGGCCCGCTGAGGAAGTCGATCACAAGGTTGCCGTTCGCGTCCGCGGTGGCGGGCAGCGTTTGAACATTGGCGATATTGGGGCCGCCCGCGGCGGCGATGATATCGAAGTTCGACAGCACGGTTGTGCCGTTAAGGGCCACGTTAAAGACGCGTTGACCCTTGGTGGTCGCCCAGAACTCCGCAAAGTGGAGCCGCACCGTATACGCGCCCAGCTTGGTGAGATTGGGGATGGTGTAGGTGAAGTTCCCGGCGCGTTCGGTCCCGTAGAGCGCTGGCTGGCCCGCGTTCGCGATGTTGGCTGTCGCAATAGTGTTCCCCGTGGTTGTGGTACCGCCGCCAACTACGTCCGTATCCGCGACGAAGCTGTCGATGGTGGGGCCTCCGGCATGGATAGCGATGACGTCTCCGCTGCCTGTGTTGT
>CAXUIF010000201.1:0-5760 GCA_964250995.1 uncultured Acidobacteriaceae bacterium | reverse complement strand
GTCCTCCACATCCCCGCCGGCGAACAACACAAACGCCTCCCCACCATTGAGCGCCTCGCCGAAGAACTGGCCCAGCACGGTGCCGACCGCGACTCCCTTCTCCTCGCCCTTGGCGGCGGCGTTGTCGGCGACCTTACCGGCTTCCTCGCCGCCATCTATATGCGGGGCGTGCGGTACGTCCAGGTCCCCACCACGCTCCTCGCCCAGGTCGATAGCGCCGTGGGCGGCAAGACCGGCGCGAACCTCGCCGCTGGTAAGAACCTCATCGGCGCCTTCCACCACCCGCTCGCCGTCTACGCCGACATCGCCACTCTTACCACCCTGCCGCCCCCGGAGCTCCGCGCCGGCCTCCAGGAAGCTATCAAGGCCGCCATCATCCGCGACGCCGACCTCTTCCGCTTCCTCGAGAACGAGCAAGCTGCCGTCCTCAACGGCAATCCCGAAGCTCTCCAGCACATAGTCGCCGCCTGCGTCCGCATCAAAGCCGAGGTCGTCACTGCCGACGAGCGCGAAGGCAATCTCCGCATGATCCTGAACCTCGGCCATACCCTCGGCCATGCCCTTGAAGCCGCCACGAACTACACGCACCTCCTCCATGGCGAAGCCGTCGCCTGGGGCATGCTGGCCGCACTTCACATCGCCCAACGCCGCAGCACCGTCACCCCCGCCGAAGCCGAACGCATCAGCCGCCTCATCCGCGCCTACGGCCCCCTGAAACCCTTCGTGGCCGCCCCCGACCACCTTGTAGCGCTCACGGCCAAGGACAAGAAGCACCGCAGCGGCACCCGCTCCTTCGTTCTCCCAACTGGCATCGGCGAGGCTACGGTCGTCCAGGATGTTACAGAAGCCGAACTCCTCCACGCCGCCGAACGCATCTGTCGCGAAGCCCAGGCGTGCAACCCAGCATGACCCCCAAACCCGTCACAAACCCCGGCGCCCGCCCGGAGGCTGAAGCGACCGAAGCCGCCGCGGCCGCCCACGTTCGCTCGCTGTTCAATACCATCGCTCCCTCCTACGACCGCCTCAACCACCTGCTCTCCTTCGGCCTCGACCGCCTCTGGTGGCGCCGGACCGCCCGTGCCTTCCGCCCCATCCTCGCCCGTCCGGAGGCCCGCGTCGTCGATCTCTGCTGCGGCACCGGCGATCAGACCGCCGCGCTCCTCACCCTGCGTCCGCCCGGGGCACAGCCGCTGGTCGGCTTGGACTTCTCCCCCGAGATGCTCGCCCGCGCTCACCGGAAGTACACGCACGCCAACATCCAGTGGCTCGAAGGTGACGCCCTGCACCTGCCCTTCGCCGACGCGAGCCTCGATCTCGTTACCGCAGCCTTCGGCTTCCGCAACCTGTCCAACTACGCCGAAGGCCTCACCGAGATCGCCCGCGTTCTCCGCCCGGGTGGCCAGCTCGGCATTCTCGAAGCCAACCAGCCCACGGGCCTGAACGCTCTGGTGTACAACACCTACTTCCATCGCATTCTGCCGCTCGTAGGCGGTCTGCTCTCCGGCCAGCCCGCCGCCTACCGCTACCTGCCTGCCTCCGTTCAGCGCTTCCCCCGGCCTTCGGAGATGCTCCGCATGCTCGCCAACGCCGGCTTCCTCGACGCCCACTGGGACGGTTACCTCTTCCACGCCGCCGGCCTCTACCGTGCCCGCAAACCTTGAGCCAAAGCCACCTGCACGCGATGTAAGCTCGAAACGATGCCTGGCCCCACTGCCATAAACGACCCCACGGAGCGCAGCGCCGCCAAGAGTGCCGCCGCCCTCAACTCCGTGCTCGCGGCCCTTGGCATCACGCTGCTCAAGCTCGTCACCGGTATCCTCACCGGCTCGCTCGGCATGCTCGGCGAGGCCGCTCACTCCGGCCGCGACCTCCTGGCCGCCACGCTGACTCTGTTCACCGTTCGCGTCTCCGACCGCCCCGCTGACGAGCAGCACAACTACGGCCATGGCAAACTCGAAAACGTCTCCGCCAGCGTGGAGATCCTCCTTATGGCGGCCTCCGCCTTGTGGGTCGCCTGGGAAGCGCTGCACCGCATCCTTCACCGCTCCAACCTGGCCTTGCGCTTCTCGATCTGGCCGTTTCTTGTGTTGGTGCTCTCTATCGCCGTCGATCTCACCCGTTCCCGCACCTTGCGCCGCGTCGCTCGCGAGCAACGCAGCGAGGCCCTCGCGGCCGACGCTGCTCACTTCAGCACCGATATCTGGTCGGCCTCCGCCGTTCTGCTCGGCCTGGTCGCTACCTTCCTCGGCCAGCGTTTTGGCATCGCCGCCCTCGAACTCGCCGACCCCGCCGCCGCGCTGCTGGTTACGGTCATCATCCTCGCCGTGACCGTTCGCCTCGCGCGCCAAACCCTGGACTCCCTGCTCGACGCCACACCCGCTGAGGTCCGCGCGCAGCTCCGCGGGAACCTCGTCCGCGAACTCCAAGCAATTCCAGACATCCTCAAAGCCGAGCGCATCCGCATCCGTCGCTCCGGTTCGGACTACTTCGTCGATCTCACCCTCGGCCTGCCCCGCAATCTCACCTTCCAGCGCGCCGAACAGGTGACCGCTAAAGCAACCGAGGCCGTGCAACGTGCCCTTCCGGGCGCCGATGTCGTGGTCCGCACCGTCCCGCTCGCCAGCCTCAGCGAAAGCGTCTTCGAGCGCATCCGCGCCGTCGCCGCCCAGTCCAACTTGTCGGTACACGACGTCAGCGTGCAGGACCGCGACGGCCGCCTCGCCGTGGAGCAGCATCTGGAAGTCCCCGAAGCCATGTCTCTCCGCGACGCTCACGACGTCGTCACCCGCCTCGAGAGCTCCATCCGCCGCGAGGTCCCGGGGATCGCCACCCTGCTCACCCACATCGAGAGCGAGGGCGAAACCATCGCCTCCAGCGCCGAGGTAGGAACGGCGACCAACCTCGAAGCCCAGCTCCGCGAGACCGCCCGCAGTTTCCCCGAGATCCTCGACGTCCACGAGATCAGCGTCACCCGCAGCCACGGCGGCGCCGCCCTCGCCGTTCAGGTGAACTGTCACTGTTCCCTCGCCGACGACCTTCCGATGTCCCGGGTCCACGAGGTCATCACCGACCTCGAAAGCGAGTTCCGTCTCCATCACCCCAACGTCTCACGCGTCCTCATCCACCCCGAACCTGTCACTGATAACCGTCGCTAGAAGCGCTTGCCCCGTACCTTTAGCATCTTTTGCTCTGTCATTCCCGAAGGGAATCTGCGTCTGCTTTTGCCCTGCTTTCCTCGCCAGTTCCGGCTGGAACCAGTTCTCTGCGTGCAATCCACAAGCTCCCCATCTGCCACCATCCCCCACTCACGCCTGTATCCTGAACCACAACATGCTGCGTTACTTCCGCATCGGCTTCGTCGTGATCGCCATGCTCACGGTCATGGTTCTCGCCGCAGGCATCAGCCTTCGCCTTGCCCTTCACGCCGGTGAGGTGCCCATCCCCAATCTGTCCGGGCTCACCGTCCCAGAAGCCTCCGATGCCGCGCTCCGCGCCGGCCTGGACCTCAACATCCAGAATCGCTTCTACTCCACGACCGTGCCAGCCGGCCGCATCCTCTCCCAGGCCCCTGCCCCCGGTTCCGAGGTCCGGAAGGGCTGGCAGGTGCGCGTCACCGAGAGCCTTGGCCCGCAGCAGGTCACTATACCCGACGTGGTCGGCGAGCCCCTGCGACAGGCCACCATGGACCTTCGACGCAATCAGCTGGACCTTGGCTCGCAGCTGCATCTCGACGCCCCGGGCGACCCGGATCTCGTGCTCGCCCAAACGCCGCCGCCCAACGCGGGCGTGGACCAGCCCCGCGTCAATCTTCTCCTGAGCTCCCAGGCCCAGGACGCCTCCACCGCGTTCGTCATGCCGTCCTTTGTCGGCCTCAGCTACACCACCGCCAACCACGAAGCCATTGCACTCGGCCTGCGTGTCGCCACCATCGGGGGCATCCCCGCGACGCCGCCGCCCAGCATCACCCTGCCCACATCCGGAGCTCCACTAACCCCAGGCCAGCTCGGCACAGCTGCTTCTCCACCACCGCCGCTTGCTCCCGTCACCCCTCTCGGTCCCGTGCTCTCCCAATCACCCGAAGCTGGTCACCGCGGACTCCATGGTGAGACCATCCGCCTCTACTTCACCCGCCCAAGCACAAACGCCGGCACGGCAAGCTCCACCGCAACAGTCACGGTCCCAGCCTCCACATCTCCTCAGTAGTTCAGAGCCCGTAAGCTCCGGGTACTCGGAAGGCCACCCACGACCGACGCGCGGGCGAATGGCTCTCCCACAGCTCACACGCCCATAACGGCTCATCAACTGACCGTGTTCCTCAGCCTTTGTCTTCGGGCGTAACGCCACGGCGGCCACCACGCTAAGGGCGCTCCAGCACGGCCGCAAAGAACCCATCTCCCGCAAAGTCCACACCCGGCAAGGTCCGCAGACACTCACCCTGCATCCACGGTGCCGGGTCGGCCTGCAATCGTCCGTTCGCCCGCATCTGCTCCAGTGCGGGCCCGACCGGCACTCTCCGGAAGGACGCGCCGGGTTCACGGAGCACCGTTGCGACCACCGCCTCGCATTCTTCCCGCTCCAAAGAGCACGTCGAGTACATCAGCCGGCCACCCGGAGCCAGCCGCTGCAGCGCGCCACGCAGCAGCCGTTGCTGGCGATCGGCCTGACGAGTCAAGTCGCCTTCCCGCAGCCGATGCCGGATCTCCGGATTGCGCGCCAGCGTTCCCGTGCCACTGCACGGCACGTCACACAAGATCAGATCGAAGTCACCGAACCGAGCGGGTAAGACCGCCGCGTCGGCCTCTTCAAAGCGGATGGCCGAGCCGGGCAGCTGTCGCCCCACGCGTTCCGCCAACCGCCGAAGCCGCACGGGACTGGCATCGGTCGCTAAAATCTCCGCCGCGGGCAAACGCCGCGCCAGCACCATCGTCTTGCCTCCGGGCGCCGCGCAGCAGTCCCAAACCCGGCGCGCGTGGCTTCCCACATCTGCGGCTAACTCCGCCACCAAGCGCGATCCGGCATCCATCACCGGAAGTTCGGCGCTCTCCGCCTCAGGCTCAAAGATCTCCGCACAGCCCGGCTCCTGCTGGTCAAAAGCGCAGATGGCCTCAGCCGCGGGTCGGCCATACTGGCGCACCCACCGCTCCACCAGCCACCCAGGGTGACCCAACCGCTCCGCCATCGCCCCGGTCGCTTCCACCAACGGCTTCCGCGTCGCGGGTGCCCCGACTAACTTCCGCAACACGGCATTCACCATGCCCGCCGCGTGCGCCTGTCCCGCTGCCCGCGCCAGCTCCACACTTTCATTCAGCGCCGCATGCGCCGGTATCCGCTCCATGTGCAACAACTGAAACGCCCCAAGCCGCAGCGCGATGGCAACTGGTGCCGCAACGACCATGTCGGGTCGGCTAAGCAAGCCTCGTACCCGTGCGTCCAAGGCGATCTGCCAGCGCAGCACACCCAAAACCAGCGCGGTCGTCAGGTCCCGGTCCGCCTGCGACAGTCCGGCCAGTCGCGGTCCATGACGGGCAGCATCGCTATGGGCCGAGGTCGCCCCGATCCGCTCCAGAAGTTCGAAGGCGGCAACCCGCGCCGGGCTCACCGGCCGGGCCGTGGCGGCCGGCGGCAACGGAGCTGCCTTACGTCCTAACCGTGTTGGCCGTTTCGGCTCAGTCAAGCCGCTCCCCCACCCGCTGCTGAAACCCACGCCCAAACGCCGCCCCGGATAGCCGCGGCTTGCCCTCTACCTGCACCTCCTCCAAC
>CAXUIF010000200.1:4615-5776 GCA_964250995.1 uncultured Acidobacteriaceae bacterium | reverse complement strand
CGCTCCCGCCACCGACGCCGAGTCTGTGACCCTCGACCTTGCCAACGACGACGATGGCCAGATCACCACCGCGGACCGCCAGATTGCACTGCCCACCGAGGTCACTGCCCGGGCCCGCGCGCTGCTCGACCACCTTGTTGCGGAGTACGCTCTTCCCGGTTCCGCCCATCCGCTCCCACCCGGCCTCATGGTCAACCAGATCTTCCTGGTCCCGCTGCCCATCGTCGGCCACGCCGTCGATACCACCGCGCCCGCTACCCCCGACGGCCGCGTTCAGACCGTTCCCGTCGCCCCGCCTGATCCTGGCACAGCGCTCCAGCCCAGAACCGCCGGCGGCGAGCTGGCCGTCATTGACCTCCGCAGTAACTTCGTGAACAGCCACCCCTCCGGCGTCGAGGTGGAATCCCTTACGCTTGCTTCCATCATCGGCACCCTGCACACCAACCTGCCCCAAATCGAGCAGGTTCGCTTCCTCGTGGACGGCCAGCCTCGCGAAACCCTCGCCGGCCACGCCGACCTCCTGCGCACGTACCCCTCCCGCGACACCGCCTCTCAGGCTACCGGTCAGTGAGCACGCCCCTGCAGCGCGCAACCCGAACCGTGGGCGTCTTCGACTCCGGCTTCGGCGGCCTTACCGTTCTGCGCGCCCTGCTTCCCCGCCTCCCTGGCACGCACTTCGTCTACCTGGGCGACACCGCGCGCCTTCCCTATGGCGCAAAATCGCAGGCCACCGTCGCTCGCTATGCCGTAGAGGCCGCCCGCTTCCTGGTCCAGGGAGGCGCCGGACTCCTCGTGATCGCCTGCAACACCGCCACCGCGCTCGCCCTGCCGGAGATCCGGGCTGCTGTACCGGTTCCCGTCGTCGGCGTCATAGAACCCGGCGCCCAGGCCGCGCTGCACGTCGCGCACCCACACCGCCCTGCACGCGGCAACGTCCTCGTCCTTGCGACCGCCGCCACCGTCGCCTCGCATGCCTACCGCGAGACCTGCGCCACCCTCGGCCTCCACGCCACCGAGATGCCGTGTCCCCTGCTTGTCCCGCTTGTCGAAGAAGGCTGGACGGACCATCCCGTCACCCGCGAGGTCCTCCGCATCTACCTCACCGAAGCGCTCACACGCACCACCCCCGACGCTGTCCTGCTCGGCTGCACCCACTACCCC
>CAXUIF010000200.1:0-4605 GCA_964250995.1 uncultured Acidobacteriaceae bacterium | reverse complement strand
CCCCCTCATCGCCCCCGCGATCACCCAAACGCTGCGCGACCTCGGCTGCCAGGCCCCGGTAGTCGACTCTGCCGAAGCCACCGCCCAAGCCGCCGCCCAGGCCCTCCAGGCCGCTCTGAACCCAGGTGCGCCCCCTTCGCCGGTAGCCTCACCGTCCGCCGCGTCAGAGCTCACGACCGCCCCCGCTACCTTCACCTGCTACGCCACAGATTCCGTAGCGAAGTTCGCCCACCTCGGCACGCACTTCCTCGGCGAATCCATCCCCGAAGTGCACCTCCTTGATCTCGGCGGGTAAGGACGTTCTACGTTGCAAGTGGTACGTTGTACGTCAGTAACGACGTTGTACGTTGCAAGTGGTACGTTGTACGTCAGCGCCGGCTTTCTTCGCAAGGTGGAACTTACAACGTAGAACGTACAACGACCTACAACCCCCATGCCCTACCTCCTCAAATCCGAACCCGAGACATACTCCTTCGACGACCTCGTCCGCGACGGCGAAACCACCTGGGACGGCATCAAGAACCCGCAAGCCCTCGCCACGCTTCGCAGCATGAAGCCGGGTGAGCATTGCGTGCTATACCACTCCAACACGGGCAAGGTCGCCGTAGGCCTAGCCACCGTGGTGAAAGTCACGCTCGCCGAAGATGGTAAGACTCCGCTCGTCACTCTCAGAGCCGGCAAGCCCCTGAAAGACCCCAAGACGCTGGCTGCCATGCGCGAGGCCGCGGTCTTCCAGGACTCGATCCTCTTCCGCCAGTTCCGCCTCTCCGTAGTCCCCCTCACCGACGCCCAGTTCGACTGGCTCGTCCACGGCTGACCCTCACATCTTCGAAACCTCATCGCTCAAAGCTCAACATCAACCATCATGCGAGCCCTGGCGCACGCATCTGACGGCCATGAGCCAGCCTGTCGCCAACCCCAACGCCGCCGCCTCGGGTACCTTCCAGCTCGGCCATGATCTCGCTGTCAACCGCCTCGGCTACGGCACCATGCGCCTCGTTGGCGAAGGCGCCTGGGGTGAGCCCCCCAATCGCGAAGATGCCCGCAACGTCCTCCGCCGCGCCTTGGAACTCGGCATCAACCTCCTCGACACCGCCGACGCCTACGGCCCGCACATCGCCGAAGAGCTCATCGCGGAGGCGCTTCACCCCTACCCTGCTGGCCTCGTCATCGCCACCAAAGGCGGCCTTACCCGCCAGGGCCCCGCGAAATCCAAACCGTGCGGCCGCCCCGACTATCTGACGCAGCAGATCGAGCTCTCCCTCCGGCGCCTCAGGATTGAATGCATCGACCTCTATCAACTCCACCGCATCGACCCCACGGTTCCCCTCGCGGACACGCTCGGCGCCCTCAAACAAGCCCAGGACCAAGGCAAGATACGCCACGTCGGCCTCTCCGAAGTCGCTCCCGACCAGATCCTCGAGGCCCAGAAGACAGTCCCCATCGTCTCCGTCCAAAACCGCTTCAACCTCGTCGAACGCAAGTCCGAGCCCACCCTCCGCTTCTGCGAGCAACACGGCATCGCCTTCCTTCCCTGGTACCCCGTCAACGCCGGGAAGCTGGCCCAGGAAGACGCCACAACCCATACCAACCATCCCCTCGCCGAGTTCGCCCGCGACCACAATGCCACCCCCAACCAGATCGCTCTCGCCTGGCACCTTCAACTCAGCCCCAACCTCCTTCCCATCCCTGGCACCAGTTCGGTAGCCCACCTCGAGGAGAACGTCGCCGCGGCTGGCCTCCGCATCTCCGCGGAGGTCTGGGACGCCCTCGAGCTCATCGTCGAAACGCAGGCAAGTTAACCCGGGTTACCCTAAGCCCGTGCCTCGCAAAACGCTTCTCCTTGTCCTTCTTGCGCTCGCCCTCGTCGAAGCCGGCGTCCTCGCTACGGGGATCTTCGGTCGCCACAAGCCGGAGCTGGCACTTACGCGGCCAGTTGTAGGTCTGCAGGACCGCGCGGTCCCCGACAGCGTCCGGGATCCAACGCTGTATCTCGAGGCAGCTTCCGGCCAGACCTGGCTTTCTTCCCTGATCGGCAACGTCAAAGCCACCCTCGACACGACCCTGTACGAACTGACGGATCCGACCGTCACCACGGCCCTCGTGCAGGCCTGCCAGCGCGGCGTCAAGGCACGCGTTCTGCTCGATCAGCGCCTGGAAAGAGCCGCCAACACCCCGGCCTACAACCAGCTGGCCGCCGCGGGGCCCCACTGCGCCGTTGCCTGGTCCAACCTGCCGTTCGAGGCGACGCACCAAAAAACCTTCATCCTGGATGGCAACAAAGCAGTCGTATTGAGCTTTGACCTCACTCCCACGGCCTACGCCGATCGCGGCATCGCTCTCCTGGATACCGACACGGCCGACCTCCGCGCCCTCCAGACCACCTTCGACGCCGATTTCAAGGCAATCGTCGACGACGCCGAGCCGCCCCTCCCAGGCCACAACCTCATCTGGGCTCCGACCACCGCGCAGGATGATCTGGTCAGCTTCATCGACGACGCCCGGACAACGCTCCTCGTGGAAGCCGAGGAGCTCAGTGCGGCCAGCATCGTCCATGCCCTTGCGGGCGCCTGCCACCGCGGGGTCAAGGTCACCCTCGCCATGAACGCGACCAGCCCCGGTGACCCCGCAGTTCTCCAGGAACTGGAAATGGCCGGCTGCAGCGTTCACACCGGTACACAAACCTCAAACTCACCGCACCTTCATGCCAACGCCATGGTGGCCGACGCCGGCACCGCCAATGCAATCGGCTACGTCGGTTCCATCCGCTTCTCCTCCGCCTCAATGACACAAACACGCGATCTGGGGCTCTACCTTCACGACCCCAGTGCCATCGCGGAACTCGGCACGGCCCTCACTGCCGAGTACATCGGCCTCCCCGCCCTCAGCACCGGCATGCCCTCGCCGCATACGCGGCCGGCACGTCCCTGATCCAACTCGAACCTCCAGCAGCCGCCCTGCTATCCTGTCCACCGTCACAACACAGGGAGTCGCACGCGTCATGATTGACATGCAGGGCCAGGTTGCCGTGATCTTCGGCGTGGCCAATAAACGCAGCATCGCCTACTCCATCGCTGAAACCTTCGCGCGCGCCGGCGCCACGCTCGTTCTCGGGTACCAGACCGAACGGCTCCGCAAAGACTCCGAACATCTGCTCGCTGAGCTCGGCCAGGCGAACCGCGGTCTTCTTGTCCAGTGCGATGTCGCGCAGGACGCCGAAATCGACAGCGCCTTTAGCCAGATCAAGGCTGCTTTCCCCGCCATCCACACCGTTGTCCACTCCATCGGCTTCGCGCCCAACATCAAGAATCCCGTCCTCGAGACCACCCGCCAGGACTTCGCCGTCGCCCACGACATCAGCGTCTATTCGCTCATCGCGATGGCCCGCGCCGCCGCGCCGCTGCTGGCTGAAGGCGGCTCGCTCCTGACACTCACCTACTACGGCGCGGAAAAGGTCTTTCCGAATTACAACATCATGGGCGTTGCGAAGGCCGCACTCGAAGCCCTCGTCCGCTACCTCGCCTACGAACTCGGCCCCAAAAACATCCGTGTCAACGCCATCTCCGCCGGCCCCATCAAAACGCTCGCCGCCCGCGGGATCGGCGACTTCAGCACCATCCTCGACAAGGTCAACGAACGCGCCCCCCTCCACCGCAACGTGGAGCAGGCCGAAGTCGCCAACGCCGCCCTCTTCCTCGCCAGTCCCCTCGCCTCCGGCATCACCGGCGAGATCACCTTTGTTGACTGCGGCTTCAACACCACAGGCATCTGAGCGCTTCCGCTTCTTTGGTTGTCATTCCCGAAGGGAATCTGCGTTCCGCATCCGAAGTGCCCCCTCGAACGTGGAGACCGCCTCCTACACACAAGCTACCTACTCCAACGGAGTCACACATGACCGCCGCCCATCTCCTCCTCCAGGACTTCGACACCGAGATCCGCAACACCCGCCGCACCCTCGAACGCCTCCCCGAAGACAAGCCCGACTGGACGCCACATCTCAAATCCATGCCGCTCGGCAAGCTGGCCATGCACTGCGCCACCATCCCCCTCTTCGGTCTCTACATCCTTGAGGACGACGGCATGGATCTCGCCGCCCCCAGGCACCCGCACATCCCGCTCGTGCTCACCTCCACCCAGGCAGCGCTCGATCAACTGGACAGCTCCGCGACCCAGTGCCGCGCCGCTCTTGCCGCCGCCTCCGACGAACACCTCGCCGCCAACTGGCCCTTCAGCTTCGGCACCCAGGTCATCTCCAATGTTCCCCGCACGCTCACCTACCGCGCGATGTTTCTCAACCACCTCATCCACCACACCTCTCAGCTCGGCGTCTACCTCCGCCTCCTCGACATCCCTGTCCCCGCCCTCTACGGTCCCTCCGCCGACGAACAATGGTCCCCAACCTGAGTCGCTAGTGGTTCTCGCACGATCTTTCCCAGCCGATTGCCCCTCTTTCTGGCATTCCCCGAACGGGGCACCTGCTGTTCGCCCCGCCGTTGCAGGCAATTCCATCCACACCCGGTACACTTACACCAGCTCCACCCCAATCGCAGCAGGACCAGCGAGCCGCCCGCCTCCGGGAACAATTGGCCAAGTCCGGACCTAACT
>CAXUIF010000199.1:5435-5787 GCA_964250995.1 uncultured Acidobacteriaceae bacterium | reverse complement strand
CGGTTGTACGCGCCACCCCCAACGCGTACAACTGTTTTATGCGCGAGTTAACCTTCAATGTCACGCAGGAATCGGACGGCGGCTATGTCGCGGTAGCCGTCGGCGAAAGCATCGCCACACAAGGCGATACTTGGGACGAACTCTGTTACATGGTTCTGGACGCGACACAAGCTTACTTCTTCGACTCCAAGCCGCCAGAACGAATCCGGCTTTTTCTCCATGTTGAGCAGGTCCTCGCCGTCGCGTGAAGCTGCCCCGGCGATCTCTACGGCCGCGAGTTGGCTGACCACCTCGTCCGTCACTGGCGGTACGCCGAGGTGCGTCAGGCTGGAAGTCACATACTACTTCGCAC
>CAXUIF010000199.1:0-5425 GCA_964250995.1 uncultured Acidobacteriaceae bacterium | reverse complement strand
CAAACGAGCCAGCCGGCCAGACACTACCCATTCCCAATCACAAGCCGATCAGGGCTGGAACCCTGGCTGCGATCGTGAAGATGGTAAGCGATCACAAGCAGGTCGCAAGAGAGGACATTTTGCGACACCTGCGATGAGAAACCTGCGATCACCTCAGCACAAAGGATCAATCGCCGCCTCCCCCGCCATACATCGCCTCAATCTGCCCCTTATATTTCTCCGTAATCACCCGCCGTTTCAGCTTCAGGCTCGGTGTCAGCTCACCCTCTTCCACGCTCCACTCATCCGGCACCACAGTCACCTTCTTAATGGTCTCGAAGTGCGCGAGTCCGCCATTCACCTTCTCTGCGATGGCCTGATACAGCTTCTGCACCTTGGGATCCTTCACCAGCTCCGGCCGGCCACTCACGGTCACGCCGTTCTTCTGCGCCCACCCCTCGAGCGCCTTGAAGTTCGGCGAGATCAGCACGCTCACAAACTTTCGGTTGTCGCCGATCAGCGCCGCATGCTCCACCAATCCATCGCTCTTCAGCTTGCTTTCCACCGGCTGCGGCGCGATGTACTTGCCGCCTGAGGTCTTCATCAGCTCCTTCTTGCGATCCGTGATCGTCAGGAACCCGTCCTCAAACTTGCCGATGTCGCCCGTCTTGAACCAACCGTCCGCCGTGTACTCCTTCTTCGTGGCCTCTTCGTCTTGCCAGTAGCCCTGGAACACCGAAGAGCCACGCACCTCCAGCTCCCCGTCCGGAGCCAGCCGCGCCTCCAGGTTTGGAATCACCTTCCCCACGCTGTTGGCCCGGAACGCGTCGAAGGTGCTGCGCGCAATCACGGGCGAGGTCTCCGTCATGCCGTAGCCCTCCACAATGCGAACGCCCGCGCTCAAAAACCAGTCCGTCGTCTCCTTGCCCAGCGGCGCTCCTCCGGAGACATACAATTTCACCTGCCCGCCAAACGCCTCTTTCACCTTGCCGTACACCAGGTAGTTCGCCATCTTCCATCCCGGAGAACCCGGCGTCTTTCCCGCCGCAACCTCGTCCTTGTGCACCGCTCCCTGCGCCAGCGCCCACCGCAGCACCTTGAGTTGAACGCCCTTCGCCCGCCCTTCCACCGCCTGCCGCACCTTCTCAAACACCCGGGGCACCGCCAGAAAGATCGTCGGGCGCACCGCCTTCATCGCATTCGGCAGATCGTCGAACTTCGGCAGGTACGAGATCGTGGCCTCATGCGCATACATCGCATAGTCCAGGTGCCGCGCCAGAGCATGGCTCAGCGGCAGAAAGGAAATCGAGCTGTCGCCCTTTACAATCCCCAGACCATCGGTCGAGTGCCGCAGGTTTGACGCCATGTTGTCGTGCGTCAACGCCACGCCCTTCGGGTCCCCCGTCGTGCCCGAGGTGTAGATGATCGACGCCAGATCGTCCGGCTTCACCGTATGGAGCATCGCATCGAAGTCCTGATCGCGACTTTCCAACTCGGGCGCGCGCTTCAACAGCGTCGATAATTTCTCTGCGCCTTGGTAGTCGCCGTCATCCCACACGACCACGTGCTCGACCGTCGTCACCTGGTCGGCCACCTTCAGCAGCTTGTCAAATTGGTCCTTGGTGGACAGAAAAATGACCTTCGCCCCGGAGTTGTTCAGGATGAACACCATCTGTTCCGGCGTCAGCGTCTGGTACATCGGCACATCCGCCGCGCCGATTGCCAGGACCGCAAAGTCGATCACAGGCCACTCCCAGCGGTTCTCGCCGACCAGCGCCACGCGATCGCCCTTGCCGACTCCCCAGCTCTGCAGCTGTTCGGCAACGGCGCGCACGCGGCCATACATCTGTTTCGCCGTGATGGGCTTCCACTCGCCCTTGTCCTTGAACTGTGCGACAGTCTCGTCACCACGCGCCGCCACCCGCGCAAACACGTCATTCAGCGTTGAAAGCTCCAGCATCGTGCTCCCTCTCAGAACTCGCCTGATACACAGGTCCCTGCAATCTCACGGTTTGGATGCACCCACACGCCGACTAGGCACAACCCACGCAGGCCCGTTCCACCACACCTCTTCTATCGCAGCTGCAGGCACATCCACCAGCGCACAGGTCCGCAATTGGTCCGCACCGCGCACGGCGTCCAAACTCACGGCGCCTACCGCCCGGGCGCTGCGCCGGAGGTCCCGCCCGCACTTGCCGCCGTCCGTGGATAGTACCCGGCCCTGGTCCGCACTTGCAGCTTACCGAAGCCCTTGCCCTTCGCCTCAACGTGCACCTGCCGGTAGCCGCCCTGTGACGGCGGCCTCGTACTGCGGTACTCAATCGTGTACTGCTGCCGAATGTCCTGCGCGACCTCCTGCGCAATGCCATCCACCTCTCGAAGCGAGTGGGGAAAGTAGGCCTGTCCACCCGTTTGCTGGGCGAGCTCCGTCAACACCTGCCGCGAGTGGCGCGACTCGCTGCGGCTCGTGTCCTCCCCGAACAGCAGCCCGATGCAGTAGATCGCCGGCCCGTCCAGCTCCTGCACGCGCCGGATTGCCTGCTCCAGGGTCGCGCTGGACGCATTGTCGTCTCCGTCCGTCACAATGAGCAGAACCTGCTTGGGCCGCTTTGCATTTTTGGCTAAGTAATCTGCCGAGGCGATCACCGCGTCGTACAACGCCGTGCCACCACTCGACTTGATGTAGCTCAACCCTTGCTGCAGCTTGCCGATGTCCCCCGTAAAGTCCTGGTCGATATAGGCTTCCGAGCTGAAGTCCACCAGAAATGCCTCGTCTTGCCGGTTCGACAACCTGACCAGGTCCAGCGACGCCGCGTCCACCGCCTGCCGCTTGTCGTACATCGACCCCGAGCTGTCGATCAAAATGCCTAACGAGACCGGCAAATCTTCATGCCGAAATCCGAGGATGGTCTGCGGTACGCCGTCTTCGTACACGCGAAAGGCATCCTTCGGAAGGTCGCCCACCTCATGCCCGGATCCATCAAAAACCGATGCATTCAGCCGCACTTCATACGCTTCCGCGCGCAACGTATAGCGGCCACCCTGTTGCGTCACCACGCCCGGCGAAGCTTGCCCGGCCTGTCCGCCCGCGGGCTCCGGCGAGCCGCCGGCCGTGCTCTTGGGCAACGGTGTCGCAGGATCGGGCGAGGGTACCGGATCGCTGTCCGTCGCGGGCGGAACCTGCGCACTCGTACCCGGGACCGCCACAGGCGCCTGGGGCGCCGTCGTCGGTACACCTTGCCCGTTCACTCCTTTAATCAGCGCAAAACAGAAAACGACCGCCGTCGTGACTCTGGCCCAAACTCCGCTACTGCGACGGCGCATAATACCCCTCACGATTATGCACTGTCAGCTCCGGCAGGCCCGGCGGCGGCATCAGTCGCACATTCAATTTACGCCATACCCCATTGCGTCGCCGGTCCGAAGGCGTGTAGCCGATCACATACTCGTTGCGCAGCTCTTCGCTAATCCGCTGCGCAATATCGCTCAGGTCCTGAATATCCCGCACAACAAACAACCGGCCGCCCGTGGCTTCAGACACCTCGTGCAGCAGCTGCGGTCCGTTCTGCTCTTCCACCGTCGGCGCATACGCGTCAAAGATGCCCACCGAGTAGATCTGAACTTCGCTCTCGCGTACCGCGCGGTTCAGCTCTCCCTGCGTGTAGCGGCTCCGATTGTCGCCGCCGTCTGACACCACAAGCAGCGCCTTACGTGCATACTTCGCATCGCGCAGCTTGTTCACCCCGAGATACATCGCATCGATCAGCGCGGTCCGGTTCTCCGGCCGCAACATCACCATTCGGGCTTCCACATCCTCAACATCTGATGTGTAGTCGACCAGGACCGCTGGCCGGTCATTGAAACCAACGACAAAGAATTCATCCTGCGGATTACAGGTGTGCAGAAACTCGCTCAACGCCTTGCGCGCCCGCACGAACTTCGACTGCATGCTCCCACTTAGATCGAACACAATGCCGATCGAGAGCGGCGAATCTTCGGTCGCAAAGCTCTTGATCGTCTGCGGCAGGTTACTGTCGAACAGCTGAAAGTTACTGCGTTCCAGGCCCGTTACCAGCCGATTTTGTGGGTCCGTCACAGTCACCGGCACCAACACTAGATCCGCGTTCACCTGGATCGTCTTACCTTTGTTCGACGCGGTCTTCCCAGCCTCGGTGCCCTCCGCCCCTGGTCGCGCGTCTTTGGCGGCGGCCGCAGGCGGCGCGGCCGTGTGCACGGCATCGAGCGGGCTCTCCTGCGCCGATGCCTGACCGCACAGCACCGCTAGCACCGCCAGCACCCCAAACCAAAGGATGCCGCGCCACCCAACTCTCCCGTTTCTGCCCCGAACAGCCATTTCGTCGCGCTCCACTCACCCTGGTTCTGAGGGTCCCTCGCGGCCTGCGTGCCCATTAGACTACCCCACCCCGTATTCGCCGTCTATTCCCCGCTTAGTGGGCAAGGCGCGGCCTCCGCATGCGCCGAAACGCAGACATTACCCCCCGCCCGCTTCATGGCCACTCCCATCCGCCCCTCGCCTCCACCCGGCGACTGGGATGCACGCTGCGGGATCCGGCTCACCTCCTGCAACCTCCCGTTCAACGCCTTCCCGAAGCACCGGCCCAAACCTCCGTACAATGAACTGAAATGGCCCGCTTGTACCCTTTCCGCGCCCTTCGCTACGACACCCAACGCGTCAACATGGCTGACGTCGTCACGCAGCCCTACGACAAAATCAGCCCGGAGATGCAGGCGCGCTACTACGCCAAAAGCCCGTACAACCTGATTCGCCTCGTTCTCGGCAAGCGCGAGCCCACCGATACCGACCAGAACAACGTCTACACGCGCGCCGCCGGCACCTACCAGGCCTGGCGCAACGAGGGCATCCTCCGCGAAGAAGCCGAACCAGCCCTCTACGGCTACTCGCAGACCTACACCGTCCCGGGCACAGCAGAAACGCGCGAGCGCCGCGGGTTCATCGCCCTTGGCCATCTGTACGACTATGCCGACCACGTCGTGTTCCGCCACGAGCAGACTTTTCCCAAGCACAAGTCCGACCGCCTTGCGCTGTTCAAGGCCCTTCGCGCCTACCCGGAGCAGATCTACATGCTCTACTCCGACCCAACCTTTACCGCCGAACACCTCCTGTTCGACACCTCTACAGGTGAGCCTCGTCCCGCCGATCTTGAGATCACCGACGAGTACAACGTCGTCCATCGCGTGTGGAAACTGACCGACCCTACCCTTATCGGCAAAGTTCTCGAAACCATGAGCGAAAAACAGCTCATCATCGCTGACGGCCATCACCGCTACGAAACCTCCGTCGCCTACATGCACGAGCGCGCTCAGCAACTCGGACTCGATACCGACTCCGCGCTCACCGAAACCTTTTCAGACGTGTCCTCTCCACCGGAGGAGCGCACCTTCCCTGATCTGTCCTCTCGACCGG
>CAXUIF010000198.1:0-5880 GCA_964250995.1 uncultured Acidobacteriaceae bacterium | reverse complement strand
GTCTCCGAGCTCACCATCTTCTGCGGCGCCATGGTCGGCGCCAGCATCGGCTTCCTCTGGTACAACGCCCACCCTGCAGAGATCTTCATGGGCGACGTCGGCTCACTCGCCCTCGGCGGCGCTATCGCCACCGTCGCTGTCTGCATCAAGCAGGAGCTCCTGCTTCCGTTCATCGGCGGCGTCTTCCTGCTCGAAGCCCTTTCGGTCATGCTTCAGGTCGGCAGCTACAAGCTTCGCAACGGCAAACGCATCTTCCGCATGGCCCCGCTCCACCACCACTTCGAACTAGGCGGCTGGTCCGAAAGCAAAGTCATCACCCGCTTCTGGATCCTGGCCCTCGTCTTCGCGCTGTTCGCGTTGACGACGCTGAAGCTAAGGTGAGCAAGCGAACATCTCTGCAAGCGCTTCCACGGACCATGCGCTCCATAGAGCTACCAGAGGACGTTAAGACTGACGGTTGTCGTCATTCCACGCTTTCGTTGTAAGCACACTTTCTCAAGAATCCGCGATCAAGTTGCTCCATTTACGTGAGGGCTGCAGCAGCATCATGCTAATCTTCGAGCGATGCGATTCGTGACGGTACTTTGCCTGTTGGCGACATACAGTGAATGCGCGGGCGCACAAACGGAGCAGACCGGTGTTTTCCATGAGACCGCCACTGGGTTGACGATGCGTTTTCCCGTTGAACTTGTGGTGCGCGATCCCCAGAAGAGTATCGACGAGGGCCACGTCGCTATGTTTGGTTCGCTGGAGAATGCGGCCAAGGAGCATGAGCTTGCAAGGCGCTGCATGAAACCAATCCTGTTGGCCGAACTCCCCGACCGGTCCCAGCTGGGGGAACCAGCCTGCCGGTGCAGACGCCGCGACGCTCTTCATGTTCGAGTTCGTTGCCAGCAAAGATTGCAAAGCAGGTTTTAAATACAGAGATGACGAAGCGGTGGCGGGAGGTGTTGCGCAGACCGCGATCCAGCTTCCGGGAGCGACCCCTCTGAGTCGGCCGCTCTGGTTCGACTTCGGCAAGCAGAAGCTCCATGTCTCGTTCTCAGCTTTCGGACTCCAGAACACGTCACCCGATCAGCCTCACGCGCTGATTACGACAGCCGCTATGCGGTATCACGGGCACATTCTTGGCTGGATGATGTCTGCAAGTCAGCTGAATACCTTCAATGACCTCACCAAATCTTCTATTGAACTGGATGACGGGAAGACTTATCCGCTAGTTCCGTTCAACTTGGACGACCGGCTGCGGCTTCCCATCAACGTTGTTAAGTGACGTGCGATTGCGGGTGCAAAACGCCCTTCTGCTTTGAGGAACGTCCTTTCCCCGGCTCGCGCGCGAAGCTACCATGGTACGTGCACCCCAACACCACAGCAGCGTCGCTCGACCTTCACAGCAAGGGCCCCGTTTCACACTCGCCGAGTTGCTCGAGCAATCGGACTATTCCGCACCGCAGCCACCCACCGAACGCGAATGGGGCGATTCGCCAGCAGTGGGCCGCGAACACCTGTGAACCGCGGGGACATCTACATGGTCTCGCTCGACCCCACCCAGGGCCATGAACAACGCGGCCACCGCCCCGTTCTCATCATCTCGCGAACAGCCTTCAACAAGGCCACCAATCTGCCCGTAGTCCTGCCCATCACCAACGGGGGAGACTTCGCTCGACGCCCGGGCTTCGCGGTGCCCCTTGCCAACACCGGGACCACCGGTGTCGTGCGCTGCGATCAGCCACGCATCCTGACTTGCAGGCCAGACACGCAAAGCACGTCGAGTCACTTCCGCCCGAACTCTTCGGCGATGTACTCGCAAGATCCATCATGCTGTTCCAGTAACCATTCGCTTTCCATCCCAACGCACCGCGCGCCCCTCAAAGTACGAGGCATTCGCCATGTGGCAAGCCCCTGCTGCGTGGTGCCCGAAGACGGCATCCTCGGGCAGCGACGCCCGTGTTCGCACTGCCGTAAAGAACGCGCTTAAGTGCGGTGCATGGTCGTCCCAACTTGTCCCATGCCACGTCTGCACGGCGCTGAGTGGGTGTAGTGCCAGCTCCGGGTCATGCTCGGCGTGCCATTGCTTCAGATACTCAGCCTTCATCGCGGCAGGGAAGCCGTTCAACCCGTAGGCCGGCGAGCCATCCAGCCCTGTCTCGGGCGTGTAGGTCACGGTGTTGTTCGACACCTCGAGAACCCCGCCGGGCCCCAGAAACCGCGTCACCTCCGGCGTCTCCGTGCCCTGGGTCAGCCGCACCGTCACGGGAACCTGGCCATACAGAAAGGTGGTCACCTGCAGATCGGGCATGTTGCGCCCGTCCTTCCAGCGATGGATCCCGCCGACGGAGAGCGCCATCTCCGGCATCTGGTTGATCCCCGTCACAAACTGCATGCCACTCAGCAGGTGCACCATCAGGTCGCCGGCCATGCCGCTGCCGTACTCCTTCCAGCAGCGCCACCGCGCAAACGTCAGAGGATCGAACGCCTTCTTCGGCGCATCGCCCAGCCACGCCGTCCAGTCCAGGTTTGCCGGCGATAGGTCCAGCGGCGGCGGGTACTCCCACGCGCCCTGCGGCGAGTTGCGCCCCAGCATCAGCTCCACCTGCCGCACCGGCCCGATGGCCCCCGCCTGGCACAGCTCACGTGCCTTGGCAAACACCGCCGAGCTCACCCTTTGCGAGCCCACCTGCACCACGCGGCCCGAGCCCTGTGCGGCCCGCACCATCGCCTCACCCTCGGCAATCGTGTGCGACATCGGCTTCTCGCAGTACACATCCTTGCCTGCCTTCAACGCCGCAATCACGATCGGGGCATGCTGGTGGTCCGGCGTCGCCACCACTACCGCCTCAATCTTCGGGTCAGCCAGAATCTGCTTGTAGTCCCGCGTCACCGCAATCTCCGGCCCCGCAATCTCCCGAGCCAGCGTGTGCCGGCCGTCATACACATCGCAGGCCGCCACACACTTTGCCTTCGCGAGTCCCATGCACGCGCGCAGCAGCACCGCGCCTTCAATGCCGACGCCGATGCTCGCGAACCGTACCGGCTCGCCTACCGGGGCCTGCACCCCCAACGGAGCCAAGGTATTCTGTGCCGCCTCGGACCGCCCCGCCATGACGGCAACCGCAGCCGCGCCACTGCCCTTCAGAAACCCTCTGCGAGAAACGCGCAACACAAACCTCCCTGGCCTTTCAGCGCGCCAAGTATACCCAACCCTTCACAGCCCATTCCTTCGCGAAGCAGATCTACCCGCCTTTCTGGTCGTCATTCCCGAGCGGGCGGCCCTGTGTTTGCCCTCGCGATGCGATGGCGGGCGTAACTACTCCCATACGCTCCTCTTCCCAGCCTCCTTCCGCGGAATGCTTCCCAAAGCTACGATGGTCACGTGCAAGTCATCTCCACAGAAAGCCCGCTCAGCCTCCAGAACAAGCGCGTCCTCGTCGTCGGTCTAGGCAAGAGCGGCATCGCCGCCGCGCATTTTCTGAAAGCTCGGGGCGCCCGAGTCACCGTCTCCGACGCCCGCCCGGCCGCAACCATCACCGAGCTGAACGCGCTGCTCGACGCCGGCATCATGGTCGAAACCGGCTCGCACGGCCTGCTCACCTTTCGTCGCCAGGACCTCATCGTCGTCTCGCCGGGTGTTCCCCTGGCCGTGCCCGAGCTCAAACAGGTTCGCGCCCTCGGCATGCGCGTCATCGGCGAACTTGAACTCGGGACGCAGTTCCTGCTAGGCGAAATCCTCGCCATCACCGGCTCCAACGGCAAGACCACCACGACCTCCCTCCTCGGCGAGATCCTCCAGGCTGCCGGCCGCCCCACGCTCGTCGGCGGCAACATTGGACTGCCTGTGGTGGATATGGTGCCCGCCAGCACCCCCGAGACCGCCAACGTGCTCGAGGTCTCAAGTTTCCAGCTCGAAACCATTGAGCGCTTCCACCCGCACATCGCCCTTGTCCTGAACATCACCCCAGACCACCTCGACCGGCATGGCAGCTTCGATAACTATGCGGCGGCCAAGGCTCGCATCACTGAAAATCAAACCTCGGACGACTTCCTCATCCTGAACGCAGAGGACAAAGCCACTCAGATGGTCGCCGCTCAATCCAAAGCGCAGATCTTCTGGTTCAGCCCCTCGCGGCAGATCAAGCAGGGCACCTTCATCCATGGCGAAACACTGTTCTTCCGCTCTGCCGAAGGCGCCCAGCCCGTGCCCATCCTCCCGATCGCGGAGATTCCCCTTGCGGGCGCCCACAACGTAGAAAACGTCCTCGCGGCAGTCTGCGCGGCGTGTCTTGCGCATGTTCCCGCCGCGACGACGCGCGGTGCCGTAGCCGCCTTTCATGCCGTCGAGCACCGCCTCGAGTTCGTCCGCGAGCTCGCCGGCGTGCGCTTCTTCAATGACTCCAAGGCCACGAACGTTGACGCCACCAGCAAGGCCATCGCTGCCTTCCCGCGCGGCATCCACCTCATCCTCGGCGGTAAAGACAAGGACTCCGACTACACCACCCTCGCCCCGCTACTCCACAACCGGGTCAAGGCGGTACTCACCATAGGTTCCGCCGCCGAAAAAATCCGCGCGCACCTCACCGGCGCCGCCCCGATACTGTCAGCAGGCACCCTCGAACAGGCCGTAACTCTCGCTCACCAGGCAGCGGAGCCCGGAGACATCGTCCTCCTTGCCCCCGCCTGCGCCAGCTTCGACCAGTTCGAAAACTACGAACACCGGGGAAGAGTCTTCAAGCAGCTGGTCGCCCAGCTAGAGACTCCCGCGGCGATTGAACACGTTGTACGTTCTACGTTGTAGGTTCTTTGTGCCCCGTGGCGGGCGCACCCAGCCAATCTTGCGTAAAGCGCCTCACCCTCAACTCGTACAACGTACAACTTAGAACGTACAACTTTCATGGCAAAACGCGTCGGCGTCGACAAATGGCTCTTCGGCACAGTGCTTCTGCTTGTGCTCTTTGGCCTCGTGATGATCTTCTCCGCCTCGGCCGTCATGGCTAAGGCCACCGTCGGCTCGCCGTATGCCTACGTCCGCAGCCAGCTGGTGTTTGTGGTACTGGGCATGATCGCGCTGTTCATCCTCATGCGCGTGCCTTATACCAAATACAACAACCCCAAGCTGATCTTCCCGGTGATGGCGATCACCGCCGTCCTGCTGATCGTGGTCTTCGCGATGCCCGGCATGAACGGCGCCCATCGCTGGGTGCGCGTCCTCGGCATCACTCTCCAGGCCTCTGAGCTAGCCAAGCCCGTGATTGTCGTCTTTCTGGCCTGGTTCCTCCAGACCCGCGTCCACCAGATCGACGAGATCAAGCAGACCATCCTGCCGGCTGCGCTGCCTCCGCTCGTCTACATCGCGCTCATCCTCAAGGAGCCAGACTTAGGGACCGCCATGGTCTGCGCCGCCGTGCTGCTCATGATGCTGTACCTCGCCGGCATGCAGATGAAGTGGATCGCGATCGCCCTCGCCGCCGCCTCTCCGGTCATGTACTACATGCTCTTCCACGTGAAGTTCCGTGCGGCCCGCATGAAGGTCTTCCTCAACCCCGAAGCCGACCCCAAAGGCGCCGGCTTCCACATCCTCCAGTCGCTGATCGCGGTCGGCACGGGCGGCCTCCACGGCAAGGGTCTCATGGAAGGCGTCCAAAAACTCTTCTTCCTCCCCGAGCCACACACCGACTTCATCTTCGCCAACATCTGCGAAGAACTGGGCCTCGTCGGCGCCCTTTGCGTCCTGGTCGCCTTTTGCCTGCTCGGCTACCGCGGCCTCCGCACCGCCTTCCTCTCGACCGACCCCTTCGCCCGCTTCCTCGCCTTCGGCCTCACCACCGCCATCCTCGTGCAGGCCTTCTTCAACATGAGCGTCGTCCTCGCCCTCCTCCCCACCAA
>CAXUIF010000197.1:4131-5897 GCA_964250995.1 uncultured Acidobacteriaceae bacterium | reverse complement strand
GCCAGGCATCGTCTGCCTGCGGAAAGGTGTACTTGTGCAGCCCGGTGCGCTCCGTCGCGGTCAGCTCCACGTTCACCTTGGGATCCTGCAGCAGAACGGCGTAGTAGCCCGGCTCCACAACCTCGTCACTGTGTGAGAACCGCGAGCGGTAGCCCTCTTCCGGATGCTCTCGCGAGCCCGGAGTAAGCTTCACAGGCCCCGTGCCGGCCATAACCAGGAAATCCAGCAGATCCCCTGCGCCTGTGCCGCTCAAATGCGTGTGGCTGAAGCCCATGATGGACGTATCAGAGATGTGGTAGCCGGAGCACCAATCCCAGCCGTCGTTAAAGGTGTCAGGGCTGAGTTGCACGGCGGAGAAGGGAACGCTGGCGCCTGGAAAGCAGTGCCCATGCCCACCGGTGCCGATGCGTGGATCGACCCAGCGAAGCAGGTCAGCCCCGGCGTCGTTGTTGGCTGAGCCAAACGTTTCAAGGGGCAGAACGGCCGAGGCGCAAAGCGCACTCGCAGATTGCAAGAAGAGGCGGCGTGAAAACCTTGAAAACAAAGAGCGGCTCCGAAGATGGGCTATTCAGCCAGCACAGCTTTGCTGAGATTGCGGGGATGATCGACGTCGATGCCATTGCCGACCGCCATAAAATACGCGAACATCTGCAGCGGGATCACCTCGCTGATGGTGAGCTGCGCTTCGTTGCACGGGGCGATGGAAACGACATGGTCGGCCAGGGCTTCCACTGCGGCGTCGTCGCGGTTGGCGATAGCAAGGATCTTGGCCCCCTGCTGCCGCATGTCCTGCATCAGCTGAAGCACCTTGGCGTAGCGCGCCTGCGACTCGGGATCGCCTGGATCCACGGTGGCCAACATGACCAGCGGCGTGGCTTCGCTTACCAGCGCGTTCGGGCCATGCTTGAGCTCGCCGCTGGGGTAGCCTTCGGCGTTGAGGTAGGAAGACTCCTTGAGCTTTAGCGCACCCTCGCGTGCAATAGGGTAGTGCACGCCACGGCCGAGGAACAGAAAGCTCTTCACGTCACGCCACTCTCGGGCGATGGTGCGGACGGCATCTTCCCAGCCTGCGAGTTGCGCCTCGATCAATCGGGGCAGGGCGGCCAGATCGTCGAGCCGCCGCGTGAGCTCCTCCGGTTCGATCGTGCCCCGCACCTCCGCCGCCAGCAGGGCCAGCAGGTACAGGTTCAGCAGCTGCGCCGTGAAGCTTTTCGTGGCGGGAATGGCGCGTTCGCGTCCGGCCAGTGTCGGGAACGACACCGTCGCTTCCTGCGCCATGGTCGATTCCGGAACGTTGGTGATGGCCAGCGTCTGATGGCCGCCGAGCTTGGCTTTGCGCAGGGCGCCGAGCGTATCCGCTGTCTCGCCGGACTGGGACACAACCAGCACGGAGGCGTCTTTCAGCGCGCGCTCGGAGCGATAGCTGTATTCGCTGGCGTACTCCACATCCACCGCGATGCCGCTGTGATCCTCGATGAACAGCTCGGCGACCTGTCCGGCGTGGCGGCTGGAGCCGCTGGCGGCAATGACCAGCCCACTGCCGGCGGCACGTATCCACGTGCGCAGCCGGTCGCAGGTTTCCGGGCGAAAGCTCCCGCCTTCGACATACCGTGCAAGCGTTGCGGCAAGGGTTGCGGGTTGCTCATAGATCTCCCGCAGCATCCAGTGCGCAAAGGGAGCCGGGGTCAACGCATCAGGCATCGTTCTTCCAAGCGGTCTGTTTCGGGTGCACCCGGATCATAGCATCTGCGTTGCGACGGCTCGGG
>CAXUIF010000197.1:0-4031 GCA_964250995.1 uncultured Acidobacteriaceae bacterium | reverse complement strand
TGATTTCGGTAGCCATCGTGATCATAGTCATGGTCATGGTCATGGCGCTGATCCCCGTAGGGGCGGTCTTCGTGGCGATGGCTTGCGTAGAAGCTGGCCGCGGGTGCACCTGGGTTGCCGCCCTCACGGTGGTAGAAGGTGGGTCGCATGGCCGCCGCGCCTGCGGGATACCCGGGTGAACCGCCGCGCAGGCCGTTGTTTGCGTAGCGCGCCGGCGTGGCCGGTGGACGGGCTCCCTGCCCGGCAAAGCGTGCATTCTGCCCGTTGAATGGCTGAGGACGCTGATTGAAGCGCGATGCTTGTGGGAAGCGGGGGGCCTGCGCGAAGCGGGGAGTTTGCGAGAAACCAGGAGTTTGAGTCGTTGCGAAGCGCGTTTGAGTCGTTGCGAAGCGAGGGACTTGACCTGCCGGGCGAGCCGCCTGGGCGCTGAAACCAGAAGCGGATCGGGAAGCGCCGAAAAAGCCGCCGCGCGCCGCCGCGGGGCGGGCCGAGCTGAAGCCGGGTCGGCCGCCGCTCATGCTGTGTGCGGGAGCGCCGCGCTGCGCTGAAGCCGCAAGACTCAGGAAGAGAAGCGCGAGGGCAGTCCAGCACCGCATAGGCCTTAGCTTACGCCTGTTTCTGTAGCGAGTGCGATGGGTCCCGTACCAGGCGAAGAGCTGCGATCTGCCCTGCCTCTTTGTGCGGGGATCAGTCACGCGCGGCGTCCTCGCCGACGATGTCTGCGGCGCAGCCGCTCTGGCGATACCGCACCAAAGTGTTATTACTTTAGTTTACAATCGAAGAACGCATCAACCAAGGAGCTGTCCATGCGTTTTGGCCTCATTCTTTCTTCTGCCTTTCTTCTCGCGTCAACCCTCACTGCGCAAGCCGACACCTTGTCTCCCGTAGCCGGAAGCGGCGGGGACGTCAGTGGTGTGGGATTGCTCTACGGCTCCCCGAACACAGACGGGAGCACGTTCACCATCACGACGATGACCGGAACAGGAGGCGCGCAGTTGCTGCAGCCGAACTCCTTCCACGGAAACCAAAATCAGCTTTACCCGCAGGGGAAGGTGCCCCTTGACGGGCAGGGCTTTGCCTTCGTCGACGTGATGGGCAACACCCAGTACACGGTGGATCTGTTCGCTCTCCCCTCTTCCCCGACGGGCTTTGAGGGGTGGATTCTGGACAAT
Organism: uncultured Acidobacteriaceae bacterium; assembly: GCA_964250995.1. Taxonomy (GTDB): domain Bacteria; phylum Acidobacteriota; class Terriglobia; order Terriglobales; family Acidobacteriaceae; genus Granulicella. Next base: position 2,859 of record CAXUIF010000197.1, on the reverse strand, counting down.
GATGGCGTTCAACAGGAGCTTCCGTTGACGTTCTCGCTGAGCACCACGCAACGCCAGCCTGGTGTGGGCGAGGCCTTCGGCTTCACCTTCGGCGAAGCAAGTGCGGTCACGCCGGAACCCTCGAGCGTTGCCCTGCTGAGCACAGGTCTGCTGGGCGCGGTCGCGACGGCGTGGCGGCGGAGGCGGGCATAAGCCCACGCAAGCAGGGGAGAGGGCCTCGGCTTCGGCCGGGGCTTTCCCTTGAGGTGACCTAGCGCGGGGCGGGCAACGCCCGTGTGCGGTTCGGGGCTCCTAGTGGAGCATGGCGAATGAGGCGGTAAAAGGTGGCGGTCAGGGTTCGGTGGAGTTCGACGACTCAGCGGCAGTTGGTTCTGTGGAAAGCCGTTTGAGCATCGTGCGGACGCTGGTCGAAGACGTAGCGCACTCGGGCGAGGGCCGTTTTACGCAGCAGGTGAAGGTCGATGACAGAATCTGGAGGGTGGTCGTCGAACAACTGCCAGGGTGATCCCGTGTTTCAGCGAGACTTGTGCTTTCGTTTCCTGAGGACGAGATAGGTCACGTTGTCCCAGGAGTTATGGATGCCAATGAGCAACATCAGCATGGCGGCCGCGGCGACCGCGAAGAGAGATAGACGCGGATAGAGCCGGGCTGTGCAAGCCGAAGCGGCCAGCGTGGCGTAGGCGACCACCGGCAACAGAATGTGAAAGCACCAGTCTTCCAGGACAGGCTTGTACGCCTTCTGCGACCGCATGCGTCGGATGACGTTAAGAAGGTAGAGCACCCCGAGCAGGCCTGCCATGCCCCAAAGCGCAGCAGGGGCGGCGATCCCGTGCCACGGTACGGAAAGAAGGGCTGCGAGGAAGAGTACGGTCCCGAAGTGGACCACGGTCGGCGTGGCGAAGGTATCGCCCGCTTCCGTCTCGTCGGGTGAAATGGGCATGTCGGCGATGAGGGCCATGGTCACGAACTGTAGCCCGGTAAGAGCGCCTGCGGCCGACCCCAGGATCTGGTAGAAGGTGCTCCAGGCGGCGAGGGTGGGCAGCGTTTCCATGCGGAACGTTATACGGCGGCCCGGACCTTTGTGAAAGGTCGTCGGATTGCGCAGGGTCTATCCCTGCGCAATCCATCCAAAGGTGGAGAAAAAGCTGGTCCTTTGCGGGGACGACAGAGATAAGTCGGCGACCTAGAATGAATCCACTTTCGAGAAACTCAGTTCAGGGGCCCGATGTGCGGGCCTATGCTGTCGTGTCTCGAAGGGCCCGAGCACAGGGGTTGGACCCGGTGCCGGTACGTTGGTCGATTCGGGGGACACTGTGCGTCGCATATCGATTCTTGCCGTTTTCTGCCCGTTCCTCGCTGCAGCGCCCCTGCGTGCCCAGACCAACTACGCCGGACTGAGTGGGGTCGTGCTGGACCCGCACCACCTGGCGATCCCACGGGCGAAGGTCACGCTCACGGCCCAAAGGACCGGCGAGCAGCGGATTGCCCTTTGCGATGGTCAAGGCCGTTTTGGGGCAGCCGGGTTGCTGCCAGGGGCCTATCTGGTGAGGGCGGAGAGCCGTGGGTTCGCCGTGACGCAGCGGCTGCTGCAACTGGAGGTGGGCCAGCAGGCGACGCTGGACCTTTCTTTGACAGTGGGACCGGATACCCAGACGATAACCACAGTCGGGACCGCCGATTTGTTGAAGACAGCGGATGCCAGTGTGGGTGAGGTGGTAGATCAGCGTGCCGTAGCGCAGCTGCCGCTGAACGGACGGATGCTGGTGGACCTGATGCTGACGGTGCCGGGCGCCCACATGAGCCATGGGGCCCAGAGCGGGGACATGAACCCGTTGTACTGGAGGCCGGGGCAGCGATCGGCGATCAGCGTCGGAGGAAACCGTCCGAACGCGAACTACTTCTTGCTGGACGGCGCAACCAACACCGATCCCACCTTCAACACACAGAACTTGAGCCTGTCGCCCGATGCGGTGCAGGAGTTTCGTGTGCAGGTGGGCAGCTACTCCGCCGAGATGGGCGGCGCGGGCGGCGGGCAGGTGGACACCATCACGCGGTCCGGCGGGACGAGGTTCCATGGCACCGCGTATGAGTACCTGCGCAACGGAGCCATGGACGCCCATTCGTTCAACCAGATGGGGGGAACGAATCACCTGGTGCAGAACAACTACGGCGGGTCGGTCGGCGGCCCGCTGTGGAAAGGGAAGACGTTCTTCTTCACGAACTACGAGGGTCTGCGCCATGTGCAGGCTGACAGCATGACCGACACGGTGCCGACGGCGAACGAGATCGCGGGCGATTTCAGCGGCAGCGGCGTGACCGTCTACGACCCGAACACGACGGTGCCGAATCCGCGCTACAACCCGGCGCTGCCCGTGACGAAGCAGAATCCGCAGTTCACGCGACAGGCGTTTCCCAACAACCGCATTCCGGCGAACCGGCTGAGCCCGGTGGCGGTCACGATGCTCACCAGGTACACACCGCGACCCAATCTGGGGAGCGGCATGGGCGGTGGCTCAACGATGTTGGGTCAGCCTACCGTGGTGGGGTCGGGCAACGACTCCAACAACTTCCTGGATGTGCGGAACGAGCAGCACTACACCGATCAAGGCACGATCCGTATCGACCACCAGTTCGATGTGAACGACACGTTTTTTGCACGCTACAGCGCGGGCGGGGAACACGGTTTCATGCCGGAAAACCTGCCGGGCTTCGGGTACCTGCACGACAACCTTTCGCAGCAAGGCATGGGATCGTACACGCGGGTGATCTCGGCGTCGCTGCTGAATGTGGCGACGATCGGCGTGTCGCGGCTGAGCATGGACCACACGACGGAGAGCGCCAACAAGACCGACATCACGG
>CAXUIF010000196.1:4739-5929 GCA_964250995.1 uncultured Acidobacteriaceae bacterium | reverse complement strand
GCATCGTCGACCGCGCGATCTCCCCCAGCACCTCGACGTTTACCGGTACGTCCCGCCAGCCCAGCACATCGCATCCCTGCGCGCGCAGGCAGGCCTCCAGCACCGACTCCACCCGCACTTCGGCCCTGGGCACAAACACCATGCCCACTCCCAGCCGTTCGGCCTCCGGCAACATGACTCCAGCCGCGGCCAGCAGGAGCGCGCGCGGCACCCCCGTCATCAGGCCGACGCCGTCACTTGAAGCCCCGTCTGCCGCCACGGCCCCGCGGTGCGCCAGTCGCGCCAGCGCGGTCAGTGCATATTCAACGATGGAATGACTCGCCTGCGCTTTTGTCGACGCAACAAACCCCACGCCACAGGAATCGAAGTCAAACCGTGGATCCAACAACGACTCGCCACGGAACGGCTGCTTTGGAACGGGGGAAGAAGAAGCCCCGGCCAAGGAGGCAACAGCCTCTATCGTTGTGGAGAAATACGGGTCCATAGGTCACTATACGACGTTCGTTTGAGAAGGGCGAGCGGAAGAGGAGGCCCTCCCTTGACATGCGCCTGGTGAATATTTATACATAGTAGATTGGATTTTTATGCATAACTTTGAATCGTCTATGTCTCTTCCGCATAGGGTGCTGATGCCGTGAAGACGCAACGCCAATCCGTCATCCGCGAACTGCTGGTCACCACCTCCATCCCGAGCCAGGACGAGTTGCGCCGCCGTCTCGCCGCCCGCGGCTTCCTGGCCACGCAGGCCACCCTGTCCCGCGACATCCGCGAACTCCGCCTCTCCAAAGGCCCGAACGGCTATGCGCTTCCCGAAGCCGCAGCCGAACCCAGTCCCGACGACCTCCCGGCGATCGCCGAGATGCTCTCCAGCTTCGGCCTTGAGGTGCGGCAGACCGGCAATCTCCTGGTGCTGCTCACCGGCCGCGGCGCAGCCCAGCCGGTCGCCGCCGGCATCGATGACGAGGAGTGGCCCGAGGTTCTCGGCACCATCGCCGGCGACAACACCGTCCTCATCATCTGCCCCGATCTGTCCGCCGCGAACACCCTCCGCCATCGCCTCGAGGCCTTCCTTGCTTAACTCCTCACCGCAGACAGCCCGGCACTCTTACAGAATCGGCAGCAGGCGGGGCACCCCCGCCCGAGCAGACGGAGCGCCTGCGGCGCTAAGCCAGCCACCCGCGGCGTGGGAC
>CAXUIF010000196.1:0-4729 GCA_964250995.1 uncultured Acidobacteriaceae bacterium | reverse complement strand
CAGAGATCACGCCGAGCCCCTACGCCTCACACCTCAACTCCTCACAGCTCACAGCTCGACACCATCCTCCCAGAAGGCTCCTGCCCCGCGCAGACCGGTCCCATCCCGCACGACACCGACGCAAAGCGCCCCCACTCACAACACAGAACGCAACGAGACGTCCGTCCTACGTACCGCCATCGCCGGGGTAACGGGCTACGCCGGCGGTGAACTTGCCCGCCTGCTCCTGTGCCACCCTCGCCTGCAGACCACTCCACCCCTCTTCCTCGGGCGGCCTGACGCGCCTGCTCAAAAAGCCCTTCGCCTCACCGACCTCCACCCCCAACTCTCAGGCCTCCGCCACGCCGACGACGCCCATCTCGAGCCTTTTGCCTGGCGCGACCTTGAGCGCGAGGGGATCGATCTTCTTTTTCTCGCCACACCCCACGAGCAATCCCGCCTCTGGGTCCCGGAAGCCCTGGCCCGCAACCTCCGCGTCATTGACCTCTCCGGCGCCTGGAGACTTCATCACGACGCCAATCGCGCCGTCTATAACTTCCACACGCCCGACCCGGACCTCGCGACGCGCACCCAAACCGAAGCCGTCTATGGCTCCCCCGAGCTCAACGGTCCCGCCATCGCCCACGCCCGTCTTGTCGCCAACCCCGGCTGTTACGCCACCTCGATCCTTCTCGCGCTCGCACCCCTCGTCCGCGTCCACCGCGTTGACCTCACCTGCGGCATCATCGCCGATAGCAAATCCGGCGTGTCCGGCGCCGGCAAGGCCCCCACCGCCAACACCCATTTCATGCACGCGGCCGACAATCTCTCCGCATACGCCCTCTTCGGCCACCGCCACACCGGCGAACTTCTTGAACAACTCCACCTCACCGCCGACCAGATTCAGTTCACCCCTCACCTGCTACCCATTCCTCGCGGCATCCTTTCCACGGTTTATGTCCGCCTCAACGAGCCCTCCACGCCCGACCAGATTCAGGCTCTCTACGACGCCTTCTACCAGCACAGCCCCACAGTCCGCATCCGCCAGACCCCGATGCTGCCGGAGATCCAACACGTCGTGCGTACCCCCTTTTGCGATGTCGGCTTCCAGCTCGGACCGGACGGCCGGCGCCTCGTCGTTATCAGCTGCCTCGACAACCTCCTCAAGGGCGCTGCCTCCCAAGCGGTAGAAAACATGAACCTCATGGCCGGCTGGCCGCAGGCCGAGGGCCTTCTTTGACCGCCGTCCTCCTTCGCCCCCTTCGCGCCAACCACGCCGGCACCACCCGGGCCCTCACCGTTTCGCGACCTTTGCGTGAAGCTTTCCCTCCCCTTACAACAGTCCCCTTATGGGAGCCCCGCTCATGAAGTTCGTCGTAAAACTAGGCGGCGCCACCCTGGAAGACTCCGCGCTTCTGGCCGAATCGGCCCGCGCCATTGCCGACCTTGCCCGCGACGGTCATCAGGTCGCCGTGGTCCATGGCGGCGGCGTTCAACTAACCCGCGTCCTCGCCCAGATGGGCAAGCAAAGCGAGTTCATCGCCGGTCTGCGCGTGACCGACGCCGAAACCCGCGACACAGCCCTCATGGTCCTGGGCGGCCGCGTGAACAAATCCCTCGTTGCCGCCCTTCAGCATCTCCATCAATCCGCCGTCGGCCTCACCGGCGGCGACGGCCACGTCTTCAAAGCCCGCAAGAAACGCACAGATCCCGACCTTGGGTTTGTCGGCGAAATCGCCGCGACCGACCCCAAATGGCTCGACGCCATCTGGACCATGGGCGCGGTGCCCGTCATCAGCTCCATCGCGCTCGGGATGGACGGCGAGTACTACAACATCAACGCCGACGAGATGGCCGCCGCGGCCGCGATCGCCACCCACGCCGACACGCTCGTCTTCTTGACCGACGTCCCCGGCGTCAAGGGCGCCGACGGCGAGGTCCTTCGCTGGCTCACCCTCCCCACCATCGCCCAACTGCAGCGCGAGGCCGTGATCACCGGCGGCATGCTCCCCAAACTCAATGCCTGCCGCGAAGCGCTCCAGAACGGCGTGAAGCGCGTGCGCATTCTCCCGGCAACCGCCGCCAACCTCCTTCCCGACCTCTGCAGCAGCCGCGTCGACGAAGGCACGGAGGTCATGGTCGCATGACCCAAATCTCAAGAAACTCTCCTTGTCATCTCGCCCGAAGCAAGCGACGAAGTCGCTTGCGCAGTGGAGAGACCTGCGTTCGTCACATGTGCCGGGACCCTTCACCCTGAACTGCAACTCCGCTTCCGCCTCTGCCTCACTCGTTGTCATTCCCGCAGGGAATCTGCGCTTTGCTTTCTTTTCTGGTTGTCATTTCCGCAGGGAACCTGCTTTCCGCCCGGAGCGCCCCCAATGCCCACTGAAGCCACCACAAACCTCCCCCAACTCCAGGCCGCCGAAGCCACTCTTCTCCTCCCCACCTACGAGCGCAATCCTCTGCTCTTCACGCGGGGCGAGGGCGTCCACCTCTACGACGAACACAACACCGAATACCTCGACCTCCTCAGCGGCATAGGCGTCTGCGCGCTCGGCTACAACCACCCGGCCGTCACCGCCGCGATCACGCACCAGGCCCAAGCGCTTCTTCACACCTCCAACCTCTTCTTCCACCAACACACCGCCGATCTCGCCCTCCGTCTCACCGAGATCACCGGGCTGGACCGCGCCTTTTTGTGCAACTCCGGTACCGAAGCCTGGGAGGCCGCGCTCAAACTCGTCCGGGCGCACGCTGCCCTTCTCCGTTCCGAGGGGAAACGCATAGGCACCAAGATTCTCTGCCTCGAACACAGCTTCCATGGCCGCACCATGGGCTCCGTCTCCACCACCCACAAAGCCGCCTACCGCGAGCCCTTTAACCCCCTCATCCCCGGCGTAGAGTTCATCCCTTTTAATAACATCGGCAGCTTACGCGAAACCTTTAGCGCAAAGCCGCAAGAATTCTGCGCGATCGCCTTCGAGGTCCTTCAGGGCGAAGGCGGCATCAACCTGATCTCCCCCGAGTTCCTCGCCGAAGCTCGCCACCTCTGCGACCAAACCGGCGCGCTCCTCCTCCTCGACGAGATCCAATCCGGCATGGGCCGCACCGGCCGCTGGACCGCCTACCAGCACTTCGGCATCCTCCCCGACGTCACCACGCTCGCCAAGCCCCTCGCCAACGGCATCCCTATCGGCGCCATGCTCTGCACCGACGCCGCCGCTCGCGCCATCAAGCCCGGCATGCACGGCACCACCTTCGGCGGCAACCCGCTCGCCTGCGCCGTCGCCATCGCCGTCATCGACACGCTCCGCCGCGACAACCTCCTCCAACACACCGCCGCGCTCGGCACCTACTTCCAGGAGCAACTCCGCTCCCTCCAAACGAAACACCCCCAACTCATCCAGGACGTCCGCGGGTTAGGCCTCATGATCGGGCTTGAGCTCACCTCCGCCGACCTCGCCAAGGCCGTCCTGTCCGGTATGCTGAAGCGTCGCATCCTCATCAACCGCACCCACGAAACCGTGCTCCGCTTCCTTCCCCCCTTCCTCATTACCAGCGCGCACGTGGACCAGGCCATCCAGGCCTTCGACGATCTGCTCACCGAGGCCGGCCGGCACAACCTGCCGCAACCCGACCACGCCACCACACCCGAAGAAGTCGTTCACGACTGACGATCCTTCAACCCACCTGCACTGTCATCCCGACCCAAGCGCGAAGCGCAGTGTAGTGGAGAGACCTGCTTTTCGCCCGGAGCGCCAACGCATCGCCTGCACCCCCTAAGATCTGGGAAGAACACTCTATGGACAACAAAGCCCTCGTCATGAATCCCCGCCCTAACGGCCACACCGGCCCCAAGGCTGCCTCGCTCGGCATCCAGTCCGACACGGCGTTGACAGAAGTCGCCCGCCGCCCTGCCGGCCGCGACCTTATCTCCATCAGCGACCTTTCCGTCAACGAGCTAGCCGCGATCCTCGAGCTCGCGCACGCCGTCAAAGCCCAGCCCGAAGATTTCCGTCACGCCCTCGACGCCAGGCAGATGGTCATGTTTTTTGAAAAGGCCTCGCTCCGCACCCGCCTCACCTTCGAGGCCGCGATGAACACCCTCGGCGGCAACGCGATCTTCGTCGACCAGACCAAAGAGCCCCTCGGCGAACGCGAAGCCATCTCCGACGTAGCGCACAACATCGAGCGCTGGATGCAGGTCATCGTCCTCCGCACCTACGCCCACGACACCATCACCGAGATGGCGCAGCATGCCAACGTTCCCGTCATCAATGCCCTGTCCGACCTAGAACATCCCTGCCAGGCCATCACCGACTTCATGACCCTGGAAGAGCGCTTCGGCTCGCTGGAAGGTCTCCGCTTTGCCTACATCGGCGACGGCAACAATGTCTGCCACTCGCTGATGCTCACCGGCGCGCTATTAGGCACGCACACCACGGTGGCCACCCCCAAAGGCTTTCAACCCAAGCTGGAGATCATCCACAAAGCGATCGAAATCGCCGAATCCACCGGCGGCTCCCTCACCCTCACGCAAGACCCGCAAAAGGCCGCCGAAGAAGCCGACGCACTCTACACCGACGTCTGCACCAGCATGGGCCAGGAGCACGAAGCCGCCCGCCGCGCCCCCCTCTTCAAGCCCTTCCAAATCAACGCAGCCCTCATGAGCCGCGCCCAACCCTCCGCCGTCTTCATGCATTGCCTCCCAGCCCACCGCAACGCCGAGGTCACCGATGCCGTCCTGGAC
>CAXUIF010000195.1:0-5992 GCA_964250995.1 uncultured Acidobacteriaceae bacterium | reverse complement strand
GACCGCTATCCTGTAACCATGCGGAAGGCTTCGCCCGGATTGCCGGCCTTTGTGTCTCCTGGTCGCCGGCTTCCGGTAGGCGCGGGCGCGCTGGTGCTTACCTTCGCGATCGGCGCCCGCGCAGAGTCTGCCGGCACCGCTTTGCAGCAGACTCCCCAGGCGACCTCCCCAGTGACCTCCGTCCAGGAGAATGCCCTGGCGGCCACACCCGGCTCCATCACGGGAACGATCCTCGCCGCGAGTGGGGCCGTGATCACCGGGGCCCGGGTCACGCTCGCATCGCCGGCACTCGCAAGCCCACGGGAAGGCATCTCCGATATGGAGGGCCAGTTCCTGTTTCGCGAGGTGCCGCCCGGGTCGTTCTCACTGTCTGTGGCGCTCCCCGGCTTTGACACCGTGACGCAGACGGGAACGCTCGCTCCCGGTCATCTCCTTACGGCGCCCACGGTTGTGCTGTCGCTGGCGACCGTCACCATCACTGTGGACGCCGTCACCCCCGAGCAGCTTGCGCTCGAGCAACTGCACACCGAGGAACACCAGCGGCTTGCCGGGGTGCTGCCGAACTTCTTTGTAAGCTACAGCTGGGCTGCCCCGCCCCTCTCCACGCGGCAGAAGTTCACGCTCGCCACCAGGAACGCCAGCGACCCGGGCAATCTTGCGCTGGTCGGCACAGTGGCTGGCATTCAGCAGGCCGCGAACGCCTTTCCCGGCTACCACCAGGGTGCGGCAGGTTACGGCAAACGCTACGGCGCCGATCTCGCCAACCTGGTCCTCGGCACCTATCTCGGCGGCGCCGTGCTGCCGTCCGTCTTTCACCAGGACCCTCGCTACTTTTACAGAGGCACAGGTTCCAGACGCTCGCGGTTCCTGTACGCTGTTTCGCGCGTAGCCGTAACACGCGGCGACAACGGCCGTGCCCAGCCCAACTTCGCCGGCGTCCTCGGTGACCTGTCCGCCGCCGCGATCTCCAACCTGTATTACCCCGCCTCCGACCGCGCCGGTGCGACCCTCTTCTTTGAGAACGGCATCCTGGCCCTTGGTGGCGACGCCATGAATAACCTGTTCCAGGAGTTCGTCTTCAACCGGATTACGAGCAAGGGCAAGCAGACAAAGAATCGACCCTAGCTTTTCAGGCGGTTTGCCGCACACTCTTCTGTGCCCGTATCGCTTTGGTTTGCTCCCTCTCGGGGGTCCTTGCAGTAGCCAACCGGAAATCCGAAGCCACACGCCGCTTCTGATCCTTCGTCTGCTTGCCGATGACTGTGCCCACGGCGCGGTCACTTACTGGGTCAAAGAACACAACTCCTGTTTCATCGCCGCGTTTCAAGGCAATCTGCTGAATCATTCGGTCGGGCGGCAGATGCTGGAGCTCACTTAGAAGTTCTCGCAATCCCGTACTGGAGGCATCCTCTGGGGAGAAGCTGTGCTCCCGTGTAGACCAGATACTAAGTGCTTGGTTTACTGAGATCTGCTTCGGCCCTGTCCCAAGCGGACGAGTTTCGACAGCAAACGCGAGTTGACGCATTCTGAAGAGCGCTGCCGCAGCTTCGGGCGTCGACGTCCACTCCTGAACGATCTGTTGCGGTGTCTTCATAGAGAAATCACCTCAATCCCAAGTCTAACGCCACGCATCAGGACCTCACGTTCTCCCCAGATATCAGGTGAGTAATCCCAGTTCCATCGCTCCGTCGGGTCCGGACCGCCAATCGGGACCTGCAACAGCAGACCTCCAGGCCCGTGCCGCCGCGCGTAACGCAAGGCGACCTCCTTATCGTACGTCCAGGACGTGAATGGGCTTAGCTCACTTAGGCCTTCTGCATTGTGCTCGGCGGCTGTGGTCTCCGATGCAGGTGAAGCTGCCTGCACGATGCCCTGCCGTGCAAGCTGGATTGCCGGGTGCCCTGCATGCACACCCCTGTAGACAAAGTACTTCACACTCACCCCAGCTTCGGATGCTCGAGGTGAAACCCGGTCTTCCCCTGGTACGCATGCGCCAGCGCGCACGCCTTTGCGTCGCCATACAGCGGCGCCAGGAAGGTCAGCGACACCGGCGTACCTGGCCCCCCATTGTTCTGAAAGCTGTTCAGGTCCGTGGTCGGCGGGGGTGGCGCGTCCGCACCGCGCAAGCCGTTGGGCACAATCACAGCCGGCTGGCCGCACAGGTTGGTCGCGACCAGTTGCGCTCCGCCGCTTGGCGTCACAATCACGTCGAAAGGCCGGAAGAACGCGGCTACTGTCTCCATGGCTAGCCGCCGCGCCCGCGAGGCGTTGATGTAGTCCACCGCCGGGTACAGCCTGGCCGTGCGAAAGCTGTTCGGCCAGTCGTATACCTCCTGCCCGGCCAGCAACGCGTCCCGTCCGGTGCGCGTCAGCTCGTCAAAGGCAGCAGCCGCTTCGGCTTCCAGCATCGGGACAAGCGCACCGTAGTTGAACTTTGGAAACTCCACCGGTTGCAGCGTCACGCCCATGCCGCGCAGCACCTCCAGCGCCTTTTGCGCGAAGGGCAGATCGTACACCTGTTGCGCGAACGCGGCTTTGCGCCCTGCCACGCGCCGGTTGAACGCCTCCAGTTCCTTGCCTGCGAGGGTCTCGCTGGGGGCCTTCATCGGCTCCATGGTGGGCTGGTCGAACGCGCTCTTCAGGTATCCGACACGCAACGTGCGCACATCGGTGGTCAGGTCTACGTTGAACGCTGCCGGCTGCACACTAGGATCCTGCCCATCAGGGCCGTAGATCGCCTCCAGCACCAGCGCCGCATCTTCTACGCCCCGCGCGATAGGGCCGATCTTGTCCATGGACCAGCTGAGCGCCATGGCACCGGTCCGCGGTACCAACCCAAAGCTCGGCCGCAGCCCGGTCGCACCGCAACGTGTGCTCGGGGACGAGATGGACCCCAGTGTCTCCGTCCCGATGCCGAAGCCCACACAGCCCGCTGCCACCGCACTCGCCACACCCGCCGACGAGCCGCTCGACCCCTGGTTCACGTTCCACGGATTACGCGTGCGCACGCCCGGCTTCGGCCCCCATAGATCGCCCTGCGCCAACGCGCCGAGTGTGAGCTTGGCCAGCAGTACCGCACCGGCCGCGTCCAGCCGCTTCACTACCTCGGCGTCGTAGTCAAAGCTCTGCGTCATGTACGGCCCGGCGCCCCAGGTGGTCGGATAGCCTTTGACCGCGAGCAGGTCCTTGGCGCCCCACGGAACGCCGTGCAACGGGCCGCGCGAACTGCCGGCGCTCAGCTCGCGGTCCGCCGCGGCAGCCTGGGCCAACGCCCGTTGCTCGGTCAGCGCGATCACAAAGTGCAGCTTTGGGTCGTAACGCTTGAGCCGCTCCAGATACAGCTTCGTCAGCTCGACCGAAGTCACCTTCTTCGCCCTGAGAAGCGCTCCCAACTGCCTCACAGACGCAAAGGCCACCTGCTCTTCCTGGCTCGCCGAGATGCCGGCAACCGAAGGGCCAGCGCCAAGCTTTGCCGGGCGCCGCACGGTGTCCAGCGTCGTGCCAGGCAGCACCGGGTCCTGAACCAGGGAGGGCGCCACGCTGTTGGGCAAGCCCAGCTGGCGGACGGTAACGATGTCCTCGCGCTGGCTTTTCAGGCCTTCCAGCATCATCTGGCGCTGCTCGCCGGTGAAGCTTACGCCCGCGATGGCCGCCGCCGCGTCGATCATGGCCTCTGTGATCGTGGGCAACGCGGCCTTGTTTTCGCCCGCTCGCTCCGCGTCTTGCGCAACCGCTCCACTTGCGACCAGCCCCAGCAGCGCTCCCGGAAACAGTGTCGATCCGAGCCCGGCAGCCGTGGACACAGCAAGAAACCGGCGGCGTGTTGCGTCCACAACACAAGAAGAGCCTTGTTTTGAACCCATGTGGAATTATTGCACCGGCCGTAGACTTTCCAGCTACTCGCCACGTCCATGTGCGCAGAGGGTGAGAGCGCGTAAGGTTGATGTCTCCTGAGGGCCGCGGAACGCGCCTCTCCCCTCCTCTTCTTGCTTAGCTCTTCACGGCTGCCTTGATGATGGGCAGATCCGCCACACCCGCCTTCAAGGGTCCTTCCGGACGCATGCCGGCTACCAGCGCCTCCGCGATCTGCTGATCCACCTCGGCCGCGCATGTGATCTCCACTGGAAACAGCACCGCAAACTGCAGTCCACCGTCCACCAGCTGCAGCCGGGACTCCACCTTGGGCGCGGGCAAGGCCGTTCCCATCCAGGTCTCCACCTGCCGATGTTGCGCCTGAATCCTGCCGCTATAGCCCGCGTACACCTGGTTCACCGCCTGCAACACCGCCCCAGAAGCAGCCTGCACATCGGCTCCGGGGTTCAGCTTGGCCGTCAACTCATGCCACGCATACTCCGTGCCCGGAATCTGCTTGTAGATCGGCGTGCCGGTCTGAAAAAGGATGGAATTCGCAAAGACCGCAACGCGCCCGGTCGAGTGCAGTTCCGTCCCTGTGCCCACCAGTTCCATCATGTAAAACCGGACCAGGCCGACTTCGATGACCTCACCGGTCACGTTGGCGACGGTGATCCGGTCGCCTACGCGCACGCCGTAGCGCCCCACGATAAAGAAGTACGCGGCCACGCTGAGCAAAATGCTTTGCAGCCCCACCGCGATACCCGCCGTGATAAACCCCGCAAACGTTGCCAGGGAGCTGAACTGCGTCACAAAGCCGAAGATCAAAACCAGCCCGCTCAGGAAGCCAATCACCACGCGCCGGATCAGCAGGAGCTGTCGCCGTCGCCGCAGATCGTTGACATACTTCACGGCGCCCTGGCTCAGCAAACGGTTCGCGATGGCCAAGACACCAAGCGCAATCGCAATCCACACAACGCGCAGCAGCAGGCTGCGAAAGACATCGTCATACTCGGCGTCCACTGTCGCTCGCCAGGTGGTCAGGGTCCCGCGTTCATTTTCCAGCAGCACCGCCTCCTGACTCAGCGGCAGCGTCGCGCTGGCCAGCACCTGGAACGTGGAGGTCAGTGTGTCGAACTGCTTGCGTGTATTCAGCAGGTCCTGTGCACTGGTCGTCGCGGACGCCTGCAGGTTGACGCTCTGCTCCGTCAAGGCCTGGCCTTGGGCTACCGTGGCGCGCAGAACCTTGATGAATGGCTGGCGCAGGTCGTCCACCTGCTTACTCAGCTGGTCGATCTCCGTGATCTGCTGATCGATGGTGTGCAGGGTGCCCAGCAGTTGGAAGATCACGCCCGCTTGCGTGGAAACGCCGGCGCTCCGAGCAGTGGCGAGGCTTTGCAGCACGGGCGGGGGTGGCGTCTTCACCGGGTTGCTCAGCAGCTCCGGGGCAGAGCGCTGCAGCCGGGCAATGTCGCCCGCCAGCCCCGTCTGGGCCTGCGCCCTGGTAAATAAGCTCAGGCGCCCCAGGGCTTCCACCATGGCCTGTTGCAACTCGATGCCGCCCTCCACCTGCTGCTCCTGCTGCATCAACCCGGCGCGCGCCGCGCCCCGCGCCTTGGCCATCTGTTGCGTAAGCGCGACTTCCTGGACCTGCAACGCGTGCAGCCGTTCCTTCGCTTGCGCCCGAACGGTGTTGATGCGTTCGGCTTGCGATCCCTCGGCGGGCGCAGCCGGTGTTGCCGGACCGGCACCGCCTGCCAGCCCGCTTGCGCCTGCCACCCGGTTCAGCAGCGCCGCCTCATTCTTTGCCGCCTCAAATGCCAAGGACGCAATTTGCGTCGCTCCGGTTTGGCTCTGCTCGGCATAGAGTACGTCGCTCGGCTCGCCAACCTTCTGCACCGGCACTGTCGCAGAGCGGTAAAACCGCAGCACGCCATTAAGGTGCGCCCGCACGTCAGCACTGCGCTGCGCCACGTCGATATTGGTTCCTGTCAGCGGCGGCAGACGGGCGATCCGCGCCAGCAACACTTCACTCGCGTCCGCGTGGCGCAACGCAGCGGAAGCACCTTCTACCGTGGTGCTGCCCGGCTTCACCCCGGCGGCTTCTGGCTCCTTGCTCGCCGTTGTCGGCGCACCCTTC
>CAXUIF010000194.1:0-5995 GCA_964250995.1 uncultured Acidobacteriaceae bacterium | reverse complement strand
CGCCTGACTGCATCGCCTGGAGCAACGGCACAAGATTGGCGCCAGAGGAGAAGTTTTGAGCGTCCGTTGCAATCACGAAGCCCTCGAAGCGGCGCACGGCGTTGCTGCCGGAGGCCAGATGCTCCGTCAGGAAAGAGAGGGTCTCTTCGCCCAACGCGTTCATCTTGGAGTGAAGCTCGAAGCAGGCAACGCCGTCGCCCAGATCGATCAGAGACACGCCGGCATTTTCCGCAACGACGCCGTTGGATCGGCGGTAGCTCTGAATCGGTGCGAGTTCCGGGAAACGCGTCAGCGGTTGGTACGTGCGGGAAACGACGTCGAAGTACTCCGTGCCGTGATTGCGGAACCACCTGGTGCCGCCGCTGGCCAGCAGCGCATCGGCTACCGCAGGCACGGGGGTACCCAGGGCGCGCATGCGTTCCACGGTGCTCGGAACGCCGGCCGCATCCCACATGGCAAACGGGCCGAGCTCCCAGTTGAAGCCCATGCGCATCGCCCGGTCGATATCGGCGGGTGTTTCGGCCACCTCTCCGATACGGTTCGCGGCGTAGGTCCACAGTTCGGGCAGCACCTTCCAGTAGAAGCGGGCTGCTTTGTCGGTGGCGGGGTCGCCGGCAAGCAACGCCGTCAGGCGTGCGGACAGGTGGCTGTTGCCCTTCACTCGATCCAGCGCGGGAAGGCTTACCTCCGCAGCGGGCTTGTACTCCAGCGTGCCGGCATCCAGCACGGAACGCATCTCTTTGCCGCTTGCGTCATGTCCCTTCTTGTAGAAACCCTGCCCCGTCTTGTCTCCGAGCCATTGACGCTCGATGAGCTGTTTGACCACCTCAGGCAACCCGACATCCGCGCGCTCATCCGCAGCGCCTGCCGCAAAGTTGTGGACGATGCTGCCCAGCACATCCAGGCCCACCATATCGGCCAGGCGAAACGTCCCCGTCTTCGGCCAGCCGAGCGCCGCCCCGGTGAGCAAATCGATCTCTTCGACGGTCAAGCTCTGCTCCTGCATGACCTTCATGATGTTCAGCATGGAAAAGGTGCCAAGACGGTTCGCGATAAAGTTCGGCACATCCTTCGCTGCCACCACGGATTTGCCCAACTGCCGGTCGGCGAAGCTGGCGATCGCCGCCAGCGCATGGGGGTCTGTCTCCGGCGTTGCGATCAGCTCCAGCAGGCGCATGTGGCGCGGCGGATTGAAGAAATGCGTTCCGAACCAGCGTTGCCGAAGGTCGGCCGGTAACGACTCGGCGATCTTCGCGAGGGGCAGGCCGCTGGTGTTGCTGGTGAGGAGGGCCTCGTCGTGCAGGTGGGGCGCGACTTTGCTGAGCAAGGTGCGCTTGATGTCGAGATTCTCCGCTACGGCCTCAATGATCCAGTCGCAGCTGGCGAGCTTGGGCAGGTCATCGTCGAAGTTGCCGACCGTTATATGGCTGGCGCTCTTGGCGGAGGCAAAGGCTGCAGGCTTGGCGGACTTCAGCTTGACCAACGCGCCATGGCTGAGCGCGTTGCGGTCCCCGGACGCGGGCACCATGTCCAGCAAAAGAACGGGGAGCCCGGCGTTGGCGAGGTGTGCCGCAATGCGTGCGCCCATGGTGCCGGCGCCCAGAACCGCCACGCGATCGATGGTGAACCTGTGCCCCGGCATCCCCATTCGGTCAGACCCGGGCGAGCTTTCGAAAACAGCAGCCGATGCCGAGGCCATGCGGTGTACTCCGTGAACAAAAGTCGTTGGGATCGCCGTCGATCGACTGACGTACAGGCGAGGCGCAACCACAGAAGATTACTTACCGAGAGGTAAACAAGTCAACAAGGAAGCTGCAAGGTTCACGCCCGCAAACGGGGGGCAGTCAGCCGTTTGTCACGGCTTCCGAGCGCGCCTGCGACGGCCACTCGCGGGAACCAGGCCTCCGGTCAGGATCTGGCTGAACTCCAGCGCAATTTCGTCAGGCATCAAGTCGCCACCGGGCTTATACCATGTCCCAATCCAGTTGATCGCGCCGGCAATTGCAAACGACGCGAGCTTGGGATTGCAGGGCGCGATGGAGCCGTCCTCGATGCCCATCTTTACCAGGCTGCGCAGAGCGATGTCCATGCGCCGCTTCAGGCCGCGCACCTCGTGCTGGCCGTTGGGCGACAGCTCGGTATCATCCACCATCGCGACACAGCGGCCGAAGTAGTGCGTCAACACCGCCGTCGCATACGCCCTGACGTAGCGCCGCAGCTTTTCCAGCCCCGTTCCTTCTTCCGGGCTCGACTCCTCCAGATGCGACTCAATCTCGGCGATCCCGGCCCGGTAACACTCCACCAGAATCTCTTCCTTGTTGTGGAAGTAGTAATAGAGCGCAGGTTTGGTCACCTTGAGACGAGTCGCCAGCAGCACCATGGACGTCTTCTGGTACCCACGCTCCAGGAACATGTGTGCCGCCGTCTGCAAAACGGCGTCCCGCTTCAGCTCGGGGCTTCGAAGCCGCACCTGAAAGGCCTTCCAGGGCTCACGAACGCTCTCCGTTAACTTTCTCGATGCCATCGTCGCGGCTGTCCCCGTCCTCCTGTAGCCTTGCTCCACGTTGAGTGTCCGATTGTACTTGGCGCAGCGGACGACTCGTTTGCGGTCGCGGCCCTGGCCTTGAGGCTCATCCACGATCTCTTCGTCTACCCAGAGACCAGGCCATGGCCGCCCATGCCTTTGGTTGCGTTCGTAGGACAGGTACCAGATGGCACAGTTCATGGAAGTCGCGCGCCTTGCGGAGATGTTGTCGAAGGAAGGCAGCCGCCTCAAAAAACGTGCGGCCATCGCCGCCGCGGTCGCAGAAACGGCGGCAGAAAGCGCGCTCGAAGCCGGCCGGCTCTGCCTGTATCTGGCCGGGCAGCCCTTTCCGGAGGCCGATACCCGCAAGCTGAACGCCGGGGGCGCCCTTCTTTCGCGGGCGCTGAAGGCCGTCTCCGGGGCCACGGATGCTGCCATGACCGCGGCGTACCGGAAGCACGGGGACCTGGGCGCGGCCGCCTACGATCTGCTCTTGGCACCCTACGGCAAGGCGCCGGCGACCTCCACGATAAGCCTCGGCGAGATGGCCGCAGCCTTCGACAGCCTGGCCGCGGCCAGAACGACCGCCGCCCGTAACGCCACGCTGGAAGCCCTGCTGCGGCGCGCTTCCGCGCTCGAGGCCAAATACCTGTTGAAGCTCATGCTGGGCGACATGCGCATCGGCGTAAAGCAGTCCCTTGTCGAGGAGGGCATTGCGGTCGCAGCCGGAGCGACGGTCGAGGCCGTTCGTCACGCCGTCATGCTCGAGGCCGACCTGCAGCGGGCGGTGGCGCGGGCCTTCGAAGGCACGCTTGCGGAGGCGCGCATGACGCTCTTCCATCCGCTCGGCTTTATGCTCGCCTCGCCCGTGGAGACCCCTGAAGAAGCCGTGGAGCGCTTTACGGCCCAGCCCAAAAAGGCCCCCAAACCCACCCCGGCAAAACGCAAGGGCGGCAAAAGTACCGCCGCAGACGACGACCACGAGAGTCGGGCAGAGGAGGTCGCCGACGTGCTCCCCCGCGACGCCGGGGAGGCAGGCTACGCCGAAGACATCGAGTTGGAGGCCCTCCAGACGTCTGAAAACGCTGCGGGCACCATCCACGCTTTGCTGGAGGATAAGTTCGACGGGATCCGCGCCCAGCTGCACTGCGGCGACCCCGCACAACCGGGCCGGGTCGCCATCTATTCCCGCTCGCGGGAGGACGTCACGGAAAGCTTCCCCGAACTCGCCGAGGCGTTTGCGTCCCTGCCCGCCTTGGCCAGCGGCTTGATTGTGGACGGCGAGGTCCTCGGCTGGGATGTTACTGCCAACAAGGCGCTGCCCTTCGCCGTGCTCGGCCAGCGTATCGGCCGTAAACGCGTCGACGACGCGATGCGACGGCAGGTTCCTGTTGTGTTTATGGCGTTTGATCTCCTGTTTGCCGAAGGCGAACTCCTGTTGCCGCTTCCCTTGCGCGAGCGCCGCAGCCGTCTGGAACAGGTGGTGACGGTGCTGCAGCCTGCAACGCATGCCGGCTTCACGACTCCTTTGCAGACGCCGCAGCACACGCTCTTCGGCGTCGCCGAGCCAGCCGTGGAAGCCGTGCAGCGACTTCGGCTTTCCCGCGCCGAGATGGTGGAAAGCGCAGACGGCGTCGACCAGGGCTATCGGGACGCGCGCGCCCGCGCCAACGAGGGCGTCATGCTGAAGGCGGCCGGCTCGGCTTACCTTCCCGGGCGTCGCGGCCTCGCTTGGTTGAAGCTCAAGCGCGAACTCGCCACGCTCGATGTGGTGATCACCGGCGCGGAGTTCGGCAGCGGCAAGCGCGCGCAGTTCCTTTCCGACTACACCTTTGCCGTCCGTGGCGCCGGGGGCGAACTGCTGAACCTCGGCAAAGCCTACCAGGGCGTCACCGATGCCGAGATCACCGAACTCACTGAGTGGCTCAAGGCCCACACGCTGGAAGACTTCGGCCACTTCCGCACCGTTGAGCCGCTTCGTGTCATCGAGGTCGCCTTCAACAACATCATGCGGTCGGATCGCCACAGCTCCGGCTTTGCGCTCCGCTTTCCGCGCATTCTGCGGCTCCGCGACGACAAGCCCGTGGGGGAGATCGACACCCTGGAGCGGGTAGAAGAGGTATACGGCACCCAGCCCGACAAGCCGGTGCAGCCCTGAACCGCAACGCCCGGGGCGGCTACCCAGAAAGTGGTAGCTATCCAGAGCAGGACACACGGCAGCATCTGCGGTAGAATCAGCTGAGACGAATGGCGATTGGCGAAGCTCATTTGCCGAACGCAAACGAAACGAAATCCAGATCCTCCCCTTCCCCCTGGAGATCCTCCTTTTGACTCTTCGTTCCTGCTGCACCCGGGCCCTTTCTTCCCTGCCGTTCGCCTCCATCGCACCCAGCCTGAAACTCTCGACGGTCCTTCGGGGCGTTACGGCCGGGCTGTGCGGCACGCTGACATTGGGCGTCGCGGACGCTTCGCGCATCCACCACTGCCCACGCCACCGTCGCGCGAACCACCCCACGTTGAGCGCCGGAGGCGTCTCCGGTACTTTGGCCCAACCCCAAGCCACACAGGCCCAGAGCTTGCAGGCCTCCCTGGGAGCGGCGACCTCCATGGCCGCGATCGGAGCGGGTGCGACCGAGGCTGACTCGGCTGCACGTTATGAACTGCGGCTGCACCACCTCCATACCGGCGAAAGCATCGACGTGGTGTACCGCATAGGCAATCAGTACCTTCCGGCTGCCATTGCGAAGCTGAACTACTTTCTGCGCGACCACCGTACACAGGACGTCAGCCACTACGATCCGCGCGAGTTCGATTTGTTGCACACCCTGCTGGCCTCGCTCGGCAAGCCCAACAGCGTGATCGACATTGTCTGCGGCTACCGCACACCCTGGTCGAATAACTTTCTGCGCACGCGCAACGCGGTGACCGGCGTCGCCAAAAACTCGCAACACATGCAAGCGAAAGCCATCGACATCCGCGTTCCCGGGATCACCACGAGCCACCTGCGCGATGTGGCCCTGAGCCTCCACGGCGGCGGCGTGGGCTACTACCCCATCAGTGAGTTCGTCCACGTGGACGTAGGGCCGGTCCGCCAGTGGAGCTTCGGCGGCCGCGGCGAGTAGGTGATCTCCGCTCCCCTCGCGCCGTCCCTGAGAAAAACAAAGGACCTCTATCTCTGCCGCAGCGAGTTGCTGCTCCGGCAGGGATAAAGGTCCTTGCCGTTCCCGTTCAGGACGCGGTACCGAACCTACTTGGCTGCTTTGGGCGGGAACTTGTAGAACATCTTGTCGACTGCCTTTTGCAGCTTGCCGGTGTTCTTGTTCATGTTGTCGGAGTCCGTCTCGTGCGACGTTCCGCGCCAGACCAGGTTATGCGTGTTTCTGTCGTATAAATCCACCACCAGGGTGCCGACAGGGATGGTCCGCTCCGGCGTGGTGTTCATCCCACCCATGCCGTCGCCCCAGCCACCAC